>DASTIE010000050.1:0-7846 GCA_035717865.1 Candidatus Limnocylindrales bacterium | reverse complement strand
GGGCGCATCCGGAACCTGGAGCGCGACCCGCGCGCGACGCTGCTGGTGGAGCACTGGGACGCCGCCGACTGGTCCCGGCTGTGGTGGGTCCGGCTGCTGCTCGAGCGGGCGGACGCGCCGCCGGAGATGACGGACCGGCTGGAGGCGGGCCTGCGGCGGCGCTACGCGCAGTACGGGACCGCCCGCTTCGTGGCGATCCTCACGTTCCGCATCGACCACGTGGGCGGCTGGTCTGCGAGCTGAGCGGCGTCAGGCCGGCGGCGACGTTCCGCGCGCGACGTGAACGGCGTGGTAGCAGAGCAGCGCCACCGCGCTGCGGTACGGCCGGAACCGCTCGCCCTCGAGCTCCAGGGCCTTCGGCGGCAGCGGCTCGTCCTGCTCGTGGATGACGCGCCAGCCGTGGCGCACGCCGAGGTCGTCGACCGGCCAGACATCCGGCCGCCGAAGCTGGAACAGGAGGAACATCTCCGCAGTCCAGCGCCCGATCCCCCGCACCGTCGTCAGCCGGGCGACGATCTCATCGTCCTGGAGCTCCGCAAGGTCCTCGAGCGGCACGGAGCCGTCGCCGGTCTTCTCGGCCAGGTCGAGCAGCGAGCGGACTTTCGCGGTCGAGAGGCCCGCGGCGCGGAGGGTCTCCGGCGCGGTGGCGAGAATCGCGTCGGGCGTGACCGTCCCGCCGATGGCGTCCAGGAACCGCCGGTGGATCGCCGAGGCGGCACGCGTCGCCAGCTGCTGGAAGACGACCGCCCGGGCAAGGGACGCGAGCGCGTCGCCCTGGCGGGGCCTTGGCGCGGGTGCGCCGGCGCGAGCGACGAACGCGGCGAGCATCGGGTCGGCCGCCGTCACGGCGCGCAAGCCTGCATCCGCAACGGGATCCGCCGCAGGGCCCGGAGCGGGATTCTTCGTGGAATCGGACACGGCGTCGGTGGCCATCGCTGCCGAGGATGGCACGCGACGTGCCGCGCCGCCCCTTGGGGCTGTCCATGACTTCCTCGTCCGGCTACCGTCCGTGGTGCCATGGCCCAGCAGCCCATCGAGCTCATCCTGTTCCGGCAGCTGGCGACGTCGCTGGCCGTGCCCGTGGTCCTCGTCGACGCCGGCGGCGACATCGTCTTCCTGAACGAGGCGGCGGAGGGCGTGCTCGGCGTCCGGCTGGAGGACTTCGACGTCCTGCCGTTCGCGAGCTGGACCACGGCCTTCCGGCCCCGCAACACCGCCGGCGAGCTGGTGGCGGCCGACGACCTGCCGCTCGTCACGGCGATCACCGATCGGCGGCCGGCCCACGGCCCGCTCGTGATCTACGGCGCGGACGGCGTCGAGCGGAGGATCGAGGTGACCGCCTTCCCGCTCGAGGGCGGCCGCGGCCGGCTCCTCGGTGGCGTGGCGATGTTCTGGGAGACGAAGCCAGACGGCGAGGCGTCGTGAAGGTCATCTTCTGGGGCACGCGCGGCTCCATTGCCGCGGCCGGCCCGCAGACGCAGGGTTACGGCGGCAACACGGCCTGCGTCGAGGTGACGGGCTCCGACGGGACCTGTCTCGTGCTGGACGCCGGCACGGGAATCCGGGGTCTCGGCTCGACGCTGGGGCCGGACGTGCGGCGCGTCGACATCTTCCTGAGCCACCTGCACATGGACCACATCCAGGGCCTCGGGTTCTTCGCGCCGCTGTTCCGGCAGGACCTCGAGGCGCACATCTGGGGGCCGCCCTCCGCGACGCAGGACCTGCGCAGCCGCCTCTCCCGCTACCTGTCCCCGCCGCTGTTCCCGGTCCGGCTGCGAGACCTCGACTCGAAGGTCGAGCTCCACAACGCCCCCGACCAGCCGGTGCGCATCGGCCCGTTCGAGGTCACGTCAGACGAGGTCATCCACCCCGGGCCAACCGTTGGGTTCCGCATCACCGGCGACGGCGCGACGCTTGCCTACCTCCCGGACCACGAGCCGGCGCTGGGCATGGAGCGGTTCCCAGGACGCCCCGAGTGGACGTCCGGCCACGCGATCGCCGAGGGTGCGGACCTGCTCATCCACGATGCCCAGTACTTCGCCGAGGAGCGTGCCGAGCGGCTCGGATGGGGGCACACGTCCACCGGCGAGGCGGCCGCGTTCGCGCGGCAGTCCGGCGCCCGGCGGCTGGCCTGCTTCCACCACGATCCGGCCCACGACGATGCGACGCTCGATGGGCTGGTCGCCGAGGTCGCCGCCGCGGCGCCGGACGTCGAGGTCAGCGGCGCGCGTGAGGGTCAGACGATCGATCTGTGATCGCGCGAGGCTCACCGGCGCGAGGCTCAGCGGCGCCCCTCCAGGCACGTGCAGCCCATCGGCCCGACCTCCGCCGAGTGCCGCGTGCCGGCCCGCAGGACGAAGCCTTCGCCCGGCCCGAGCTCGACCGGCGCTTCTTCCGGACCGACCCGGAACACGATGGAGCCGGCGGCGCACATCAGGACCTTCTCGTAGCCGTGGTCGTGAGCGGGGTAGCGATCGCCCGGCCCGTTCGACCAGGCGTACGGCTCGACGCCTTCCTCGCGCAGCCGCCGCGCGACGGTCGCGGAGGATGGAGCGTCGGCGTCGCGCCACCGCAAGCGCGCGAGTCCGGCTGGATCGTCGGTCACCGCTGCCTCCACTGACGGTCGCCGGGACGGGCCGCGTGCGCGTCACGGACGAGGCCGGCCGGGGCTCGACGGTAGCAGCGACGTCTCGGTCGACCCCCACTACGATGCCCGCCACACGACGCCATTCCGAAGGTGGAGCGCCATTGCACCGTCGAGCGAACCGCCCCGCCGAACGCCGCCCTGGATCTCGTCGGACGGCGAGATGACGCGCCGGACATCGGCGGGCGCGCTCGCCCTCCTGCTGGCGCTGGCGTCGTGCCAGCCCGCGCCATTGACGATGCCGAGCGGCGCTCCCTCGAGCCTCGGCCCCGCACCGACGGCCGCCGTCGGCACCGCGGCGCCCGGCGCGAACGGCGCGCTGGCCGACGCGCTGCGCGACGCGATCTCGGCGGACGACATCCTCGCCGACCTCGGACGACTCGATGCGATCGCGTCGGCGAACGGCGGCAACCGTGCGACCGGGAGCGCTGGGCACGACCAGTCCGTCGACCTCGTCGCGGATGAGCTGCGGGCGGCCGGCTACGACGTGCGTCTCGATCCGGCCCCGCTCACGGCCTTTCGGCAGGACGCGCCCAGCGTCCTGGAGATCCAGGCGCCCGGAGCCGCGGCGCTGGCGGACATCCGCGACTTCAAGGCGATGCTCCTGTCACCAAGCGGCGACGTCACGGCGCAGCTGTTCGCGCTCGGCTTCGACCCGGCGGCGCAACCCGGCGCCCGGAACGGGATCGGCTGCGACCCGGCCGAGTGGTCGAGCGTGCCGGCGGGGGTGGTCGCCCTGGTGCAGCCGGGCGGCTGCCGGCGCCGCGACGTCATCCTCAACGCCCAGGCTGCCGGGGTCGTGGGGCTGATCACCTCGTACGCCGAGTGGACGCCGGATCACGTCCTCCGACCGACCCTCATCGACCCGGAAGGCCTGTCGATCCCGGCCGTCGGCGTGACCGGCTCGGCGGGACTCGCGCTCCTGGCCGCGGCGCAGGAAGGCGCCAAGGTCCACCTCGCGGTCCTGACGACGGTCGAGTCGACGCAGAGCCCGAACGTCATCGCGGACCTGCCGGGTGGCGACCCCGCCCACGTGGTGATGATCGGGGGGCACCTCGATTCGGTGATCGACGGTCCGGGCATCAACGACAACGGCAGCGGCACGATGACGATCCTGGAGATCGCCCGGGAGCTGGCGAAGCTCCGGCCGGACGGCGCGGCGTGGCATGTCCGCGTGGCGTTCTGGACCGGCGAGGAGATCGGGCTGCTCGGATCGTTCGCCTACGTCGGCGGGCTTTCGGCGGAGGACGCCTCGACGATCGAGGCGTACCTCAACTTCGACATGGTGGGGTCGGCGAACGGCGTGCGGGAGATCTACGACAGCGTTGCGTCGTCCCGCCCGATCGCGGGCAAGGTCATCGAGGGCCTCCTCGCCCAGGCGCTGAACGGGGCCGGGCTCGCGTCAGTGGTCGTGGACATCGGCGGGGCGAGCGACCACCTGCCCTTCGACCAGATCGGGGTCCCGATGGGCGGACTCTTCTCGGGCGCGAACGAGGTGAAATCCGAGGAGCAGGCCGGGCTGTTCGGCGGGACGGCGGGGCTGCCGGCCGACGCCTGCTATCACCTGGCGTGCGACACCGCGGCCAACATCGATCGGGAGCTCCTGGAGCAGCTCGCGCGGGCCGCGGCCTGGACGCTCGGGCGGTTCGCGGACGGCGAGATCACGCTGCCCGAGGGCTGAGGAGTGGTGGTCGGGGTGGCGGGATTTGAACCCACGACTTCATCGTCCCGAACGATGCGCGCTACCAGGCTGCGCTACACCCCGACGGGCCACGGATAGTAGCAAACACCCGCGTCATCCCCGGTCGCGGCATGCGGCGCCTCCTCGGGCCTCTTCAGTCGGTGGCGAGGGCGGCCCGAGCGACGCGGGGCGGATCGTGGACGGGCCACATGACGACGGCCGCCGCGAGGAACGACGCGGCCATGAAGCCGAAGACGATCGGCAGCCCGTCGGCCTCTCCAACGGCCTCGATGATCGCCCCGTAGACGGCGGTCCACATCGACCCGACGCCGAACGCGAGCGTGAAGTACAGCGCGAAGGCGACGTCGCGGATGCCGGTCGGCGCAGCGTCGGCAAGCAGCGCCTGCAGCTGCGGGCTTTCGGCGAACGAGAACAGCCCCATGATCGCGATCCCGATCCACAGCCCGAGCAGGCTGGACCCGGCGGCGATGAACGCCACGAACCCGATCGCGCCGCCGATGTACGCGCCGAGGATGATCGGGCGCCGGCCGACGCGGTCGGAGAGCCAGCCCGCGACCAAAGGCATCGGCACGGACAGGACGATCAGCGCGCCGTACATAAGGTTGGTCGTGTCCTCGGGAAGGCGGAGCACGTGCGTCACGTACAGCAGCGCGAACAGGTTCGCGACGCCCAGCCCGCGCCCGCCCCCGCCCAGCACGGACGACAGGTACGTGCGCTTGATCGCCGAATCCCGCGCGATCGCCCGGACTGCGTTCATGACGGAGCCCTCCTGGATCGCGGCGAGCCGGTCAGCCCCGGTCTCGCGCATCCAGCGGAACATCGCGAGGCCGATCAGCGCGGTCGGGATGCCGAACAGCACCGCGGTGCCGCGCCACCCGAAGGCGAGCAGCAACGCGGGACCGGCGACCGCGGCCACGACAGATCCGACATTCCCGCCGGAGATGTGCGCGCTGATCGCGAACCCCCGGCGCTCCGGTGGGAACTGCTCCGACAGCAGCCCGTTTCCGACCGGGTGCTGCGGCGAGCCGCCGATGCGCGAGATGATCGTCGTCGCCGCGAAGGCCGCGAACGACGGGACGGCCGCGAGGCTTGCAAAGCCGAGCCCGAAGAGGAGCTGGCCGGCGGTGAGGATCGGCCGCCGCGCCATGCGGCGCGTGACCAGCCCGTAGCTCGCCTGGACGAGCCCGGAGGCTACCGCGGAGGCGGCCGCGACGAAGGCGATCTCCCCGAGCCCGACGTGGAACTCGTCGATGACCTGGAGGTAGATGAGCGGCAGCAGGACGGCCTGGCCGTGGTTCAGGGCGTGGGCGATCGACAGCAGCCACAGGGACCGCAGCGGATGGATGGGGGCGCCGTCCGGCGCGCGCGAGGGCGGTGGCGTCACTCCTCCACGAGCATAGAGAAGCCGCCGGGCACGGATGCCACGGCGGCTTCACGTCTGCGTGGGGGTCAGTCGCCGAAGTTGCAGAACTCCCCGCCCTCGCCCTGGCCGTTGCCGGGCGTGCCTACGGGCGGAAGCGGCAGCGTCAGCCCGGCCGGCCCGGTGAGGGCTTCCTGGGCCTTCCCGTTGTCGTTGGATGGGCTTCCGGCAGCCTCGTTCGCACAGACGGTCGAGGGCAGCCCGCCGTGGTGGAACGCCAGCGTCGTGCCGGGCACGAGCAGCGCGGCCCCGAGGCCCAGGATCATCGCCAATCGCCGCATGTCTGTCCTCCAGAGGGAAATGGACACGGGGACATCGCGTCCCCCTGCAGGCCTGTACGGCGCGGAGGGCCATGTGGATCCGGGCGGCTGAGGGGGAAAGCGTGAGGCCCGCTCCTTCGAGCGGGCCTCGTGATCGTTGCGCTGGCTCGGGCAGGTCCCGAGCGGCCCTAGAACACCTCGAGGTACTTCTCGACCTCCCAGTCGGAGACCTGCGTCCGGTACTCGTCCCACTCCGCGCGCTTGGCGTCGACGAAGTGGCTGAAGACGTGGTCGCCGAGCGCCTCGCGGACGACGTCGTCCTTCTCGAGCTCGTCGAGGGCCTCGCCGAGCGTGCCCGGCAGCTCCCGGATCGACTTTGCCGCGATCGTCGTCGCGTCCATCTCGAAAAGCGACTCCTCGACCGGCTCGCTGAGCTCGAGGCCCTTCTCGACGCCGTCGAGGCCGGCCGCGATCATCGCGGCGAAGGCGAGGTAGGTGTTGGACGCCGGGTCCGGGCAGCGAACCTCCAGGCGCGTCCCCTCGATGGACTTGCCCGGCGAGACCATCGGCACCCGGATGAGCGCCGAGCGGTTGGTCCGGCCCCAGGTGAGGTACGTCGGCGCCTCGTAGCCCGGGACCAGCCGCTTGTAGCTGTTCACGAGCGGCGCGAGGACCGCGATCATGCCGCGGGCGTGGCTCAGGATGCCGGCGGCGTAGGACTTCGCGAGCGGCGAGAGCCCGTACGACGACTCGGCGTCCGCGAACGCGTTCCGCGAGCCCTCGATCGAGTAGAGGCTCTGGTGGGTGTGCATGCCCGAGCCGTTGATCCCGTGGATCGGCTTCGGCATGAACGTCGCGTACAGGCCGTGCTGCTGGGCGATGGCCTTGAGGGTGAACTTGAAGGTGATCGCGTTGTCCGCGGTCTGGAGCGCGTCGGCGTACTCGAAGTCGATCTCGTGCTGGCCCGCGGCCACCTCGTGGTGCGCGGCCTCGACGCGGATCCCGAACGCCTCGAGCGCGTCGACCATGTCGTGCCGGATGGAGGTGCCAAGGTCCGAGCTGAAGTCGAAGTAGCCGGCCTGATCGTGCGGCAGCGGCTCGATCGTCCCGTCGTCGGCCCGGCGGAACAGGAAGAACTCCAGCTCCGGGCCCATGTTCACGATGTAGCCCAGCTTCTTCGCCCGCTCGACCTGGCGTCGCAGGACGTAGCGCGGGTCGCCGGCGAACGGCTCGCCGCGGGGCGTGAAGACGTCGCAGATGACGCGAGCCGCCGCGCCCCCGGACCACGGGATCTCCGAGAAGGTCCGCATGTCCGGCATCAGGTACTGGTCGCTCTCGGCGATCCGGGTGAAGCCTTCGACGGACGAGCCGTCGAACCACGTGCCGTGCCGGACCGAGCCCTCGAGCTGGTGGATCGGGATCGTGACGGCCTTGACGACACCGATGATGTCGGTGAACTGGAGCTGGATGAAGCGGATCCCCTTGGCCTTCGCCGCCTCGATCTCCTCTGCGCTGGACACCGCTTCGTAGGGCGCTACCACCGACGCTGCCTCCTGCCCGTTCACGGGACCTCTCGACCGAGCCGGCTTGTGCAGGACGCACGAGCACGACGCGTTCGTCTTCTCGGGAAAGGAGCGTAGCACCGGCTTCGCTTCGGCCGACCTGCCCCGACAGCAGATTCGGGCCGTCAGACTTGGGCTTCTTGCACGAGTTCGACGGCGGTCGCAAGGGCCAGGCGAAGCTCCGGGTCGGCGAGGCGCCAGCCCGTCGCGGCCTCGATCGCGCGGACCCGGTAGGCGACGGTGTTGCGGTGCACGCCG
>DASTIE010000049.1:0-7665 GCA_035717865.1 Candidatus Limnocylindrales bacterium | reverse complement strand
CGGACCAGGCGCGAGCGTTCGCGGAGCGCGTCCAGCTGGAGCTCAAGCCGCCGTTCGACCTCGACGGCCGGACGTGGTTCATCAGCGCCAGCATGGGCATCTCGATCGGCACGCCGGGCGCGGCAGGCGCGGGCGACATGCTCCAGGAGGCCGAGATCGCGCTCGTCGGCGCGAAGCGTGACCCGACCCGCCACGTCATGGTCTTCGACCCCCTGAGCAGCCGCCACGCCCTCGAGCGGCTCGACGTCGAGGCCGAGTTGTGGGCGGCGCTCGAGCGCGACGAGCTGACCGTCCACTACCAGCCGATCCTCGACCTTCGGGCGTCGCGCATCGTGGGGTTCGAGGCGCTCGCCCGGTGGCAGCACCCGGCCCGCGGCCTCGTCCTGCCGGTCGACTTCATCGCGCTCGCCGAGGAGTCCGAGCTGATCGTGGCGATCGGGCGGGTGATCCTGGAGAAGGCCTGCCGGCAGGCCCAGCTGTGGCGCCAGCGCTGGCCGTCCGAGAACCTCGTGATGAGCGTCAACCTGTCGCCGCGGCAGTTCCTGGACCCGGACCTCGCGAACGGCATCAGCCAGGTCCTCCAGACGAGCGGGCTGGAGCCGTGCGCGCTGGAGCTGGAGATCACCGAGTCGAGCGTCATGGACCGCTCGGAAACCAGTCTCGCGGTCCTGCAGCAGCTGCGTGGGCTCGGGGTCCGTGTCGTCCTCGACGACTTCGGCACCGGCTACTCGTCGCTGGCGTACCTCCGCCAGCTGCCGCTCGACACCATCAAGGTGGACCGCTCGTTCGTGACCGACCTCGACGTGCGGGATCCCAACGTCGGCATCATCCGCGCCGTCGTGTCACTCGCCCACGGGCTCGGCATCACGGTCGTCGCCGAGGGCATCGAGACCGAGGAGCAGGCGCGCCGGCTCCGAGAGCTGGGCTGCGACATGGGCCAGGGCTTCGCCTGGGCCCATCCCGCGGACCCCGTTCGAGTCGGTCAGTTCATGAGCCGCCGGCTGGGCGGCGCGGGCACCCCGGAGGGTGACGCGCGGCCCGACCGCTGCGGCCCGGATCAGCGGCGGCTGCCGAAGAGCCGCAGCAGGAACAGGAACAGGTTGACGAAGTCGAGGTAGAGGTGGAGCGCGCCGATCACGGCCGCCTTCTCCACCGACCCGAGCTGGGCGACCAGCTGGCCAGACGAGATCCGCTGCACGTCCCACGCGGTCAGGATCGTGAAGATGATCACCCCGGCGAACGACAGGATGTAGCCGATCGTGCTGCTGCCGAGGAAGAAGTTCACGATGAAGGCCACGAACAGGCCGACCATTGCCATGTAGGCCATGCCGCCGATCCCGGCCAGGTTGCGCTTGGTCGTGTAGCCGTACAGCGCGGCCGCGCCGAACATCGCGCCGGCCGAGAGGAACGCCGTCGCGACTGACTCGCCGGTGTAGAGGCTGACGATCAGGCCGATCGTGACGCCGAGGCTTGCCGCGTAGAGGAAGAACAGGCCGAGCGCGATGGTCGCGGAGATACGCCCGATGCCCCACTGGATGCCGATCGCGAGCGCCAGCTGGGCAATGATCAGGATGAAGAAGTTGTCCGCCGCAAAGCCCAGCAGGTTCTCGTTGAACTGCGCGAATGCGGCGACTGCGGCGGTCACGAGCAGGCCCGCGAACATCCAGAAGAATGCCTGCGTCAGGAAGCTGCTCTGGACAGCGGCGTCCGTTCGCTGCCCGTAGGCCAGTCCGCCCTGCGAATCCGTCTGCTGTCCGAACCCGCCCTGGTTCTGGAACGTCACGTCGATGTCTCCCTTCGAGGTGCGGCGCCCGGCCGTCGGGACGGGGTCGCTGCGCGAGATTCTGCACGTTCTGCCGCGCGCGCCAAGACCCAAACGAGGTCGGCGAGGCGGTTGAGGTACGGGATCAGGTTGTCGCCGGGCACCAGCCCGTCGCGACGAAGCGCGACGGCGCGGCGCTCCGCTCGGCGGAGGATCGTGCGCGCCAGCTCCAGCGCGGCGCTCGTCGGGGTCTCGCCGGGGACGACGAACTCCTTCGGCATCTCGATCGATCGCTCGAGGTCGACGAGCGCGGCCTCGACGCCTTCGACCATCGCGCGGGAGACACGGGTGCGGTCATCCTCGAGCCGGTCCCAGGCGGCCGGATTCGTGGCCAGCTCCGCGCCGACGACGAACAGCTCCCGCTGGAACCGCAGGATCAGCGGCGCGAGGCCGCCGATGCCGGCCGGGAGCGTGCCACGGCTGCGCTTGGCGCCGAGCCACGCCCGGGCCATGCCGAGGGCCGCGATCGCCTCGTCGACGGTGCCGTAGGCCTCGGCGCGGAGATCGTCCTTCTGGATCCGATCGCCGCCGTAGAGCAGGCCGGTCGTGCCGTCGTCGCCGCGGGTCGTCGCAACGACCGAATCGATGGGGCTGCGACGGTTCAGGTTCGCCTCACCACATCAGGCCGGCGTCGCGCGGGTCCCAGCGCTCCGCGAGCAGCGTGACCTTGACGGGGTGCTCGACCACCGACTCAGCCTGCTCCTGCACCTGCTGGATCATCGAGCCGGCGTACGGGCAGAACGGGGTGGTGAGGATCATCTTGACCTCGGTTTCGTTCGGGCCGAGCACGATCTGCTTGATCAGCGCCAGCTCCACGACGTTCATACCGATCTCGGGGTCGACGACGGCGCGCAGCGCATCCAGGATCGCGAGCTCCGTGGCGCGGCGCTCGGCATCGAACAGCGGCGGGGCGCTCGGCGCGGCGCTCGGGCTGGATCCGGCCGCGCCTTCACTCGTCGCACGTGGGGCGGCGGAGTCCGTGGCGCTCGCCGCGCTCGGGGCGACTGGATCTGCGGTGTCTGTCACGTGCTCAGGATACCGCAGGTCCTCGCGAAACCCCAGCACCGAGGTCGGAATTGCGGCCGCGCACGGGCGCTGGCCCGTTCTGGCGACGGATGTCCGCCTGGAATACCAACGGGACGAGTTCGCCCTCGGCGGCCCGGTCTCGGGCGATGGATGCTGCCGCACTCCTTCACTGAGAGGATCGATGGGCACAGCCTCGCCCGAGCCGGTGAAGGGAATGTGAACGCGGGATGGAGATCCGGTGCCGGCGCGGAGGCTCAGGCGGGCTTGATCACCACGCCGGGGATTCGGTACTGGCTCGGCAGTCCTTCGGCCTCGGCTTCCGAATAGCCGGGGCCGGCGAGCGAGCCATCCTTCTCGAAGAAGTCCGCGTACCGATCGCGGTTGCGGCCCGCGTATTCGTACGCCGCCGCCACGCCCATGCGGCGCAGCTCCGGGTGGTCCTTGAGCATCCGCGTCAGCGTGTAGCCGGCGCTGCGCAGCTCCAGGATGTTGCGGACCGTGAGCCGCGTGCCGTAGCAGAACGGCTCGCCGTTCATCACGAGCGGATCCGTCTGGACCCACTTGATGGTCACGTCAGGCGCCCTTGTAGATGAACGACAGCAGCGGGTTGCGCTTGCGCGCGTCGCCGGCCAGGCGGCGGTTCCACTTGAAGACGGCGATCGCCTCGGCGATCGCCGCGTCGATGACCGCGACCGCGGCAGGCTCCACGACGGCCGCGGCCGCGCGCCGGAGGCCCTCGCACAGCGAGATCACGTCGTCCATCGGGATCTTGCGCTTGCGATACCGGACCGCGACGAGGTCCGCGAAGGTGGCCATCGCGTGCGGGTCCGTGCTCGCCACGGCGACGATCAACCGATCGTGGAAGGCCTCGAGGTCCGCGAGCAGCGCCTGCATGACGATCTCGGGATGGCGGTCCTTCATCGTCGGGTTGAGCTCGAGGGCCGCAGCGAGTGCCCGGGCACGGAGGCGAGGGCCGCCACTCCGCAGCGCCGCCGCGGCGGTCGCATCGCCGGCGGACAGGTCGCGGGGCGGGAGGCCGAGGCTCGGGTGGCTCACGGGCCGGAGTCTACCGTGCAGCCCTTCGTGCCGCCGGTAGGATGCTCCCGATGCCGACCCTCGACGACGAACCCCGAGAGCCCGCTCCGCCGGGCGACCGAGCACCGACGGTCCCCTCGCCCGGCGAATCGCGTCGCCTCCCCGCGCCTCCGTCGGCGCGCTACGCGCCGCGCGCGACGCCGACCTCCGAATCGATCGAGGCGACCTCCGCGTTGCGCGGCCCGCTCCTGCGGGCGACCGCGGTCGCGGCCGCCGGAGGCGCGCTGCTGACAATCGTCGGTGCCGTCCTCGCCTCCACGGGCGGGCTCCTGTTCGCGGCCGGCGTCGCGGGCGCCGCGATCGGGCTCGTCCTCGCGGGCGCCGCGGCCCCCGCCGGCGACGCGGTCCCGGTTCCGCGCGCCCGGATCCGGTGGGTCGCGGCCGGGCTGGCGCTCACCGCGGTCGCCGCCGCCGCGGCAGCGACGTGGGTGATCGCACGCGGCGAGGGCGGGGTTCTGGGGCCCATCGACTACCTGCTCACGACCTTCGGGCCGTTCGTGCCGGCCGAGGCGGTCATTGCCTCGCTTGCGGCATGGTGGGGCGCGAGCGTGGGCCCGATCCGGGGCTGATGCGGCACCAGGTGCGCCGGACGGACCCGCCGACCGTCACCGGAAACATCGGTGACATCGGCGGCATCGCCTTCCGGCGCCCGACGGAGGATGACTACACGCCGATCATCCGCGTCGTCGACGACTGGTGGGGAGGGCGGAACCTCTCCAAGCTGCTGCCGCGCCTGTGGTTCCAGCACTTCACCGGCACGTCCTGGATCGCCGAGACTGCCGATGGCCGCCTCGCCGGGTTCCTCATCGGCTTCCTGTCGCCGGACCACCCGGACACGGCCTACTGCCACATGCTCGCGACGAACCCGAACCTCCGGCGCGCGGGCCTCGGTGCCGCCCTGTACGAGCGCTTCTTCGGTGACGCGCGCGCCGCGGGGCGGTCGCACGTGAAGGCCGTGACGTGGCCCGGGAACCGCATCTCGCTCGCGTTCCATCGCGCGCTGGGGTTCGAGATCGCCAAAAGTCCTGGGAGTCAGAACCTATACGGAACGCCCGCACAGGCGGGGTACGATTTCGACCGGGAGGATCGGACCCTGATGGTCCGACGCATCTGACCGGAGGGACAGGTGGGTTCGATACTGTTGCGCATCGGAATCATCGCCGCGATCGCGGGCGGGGCATGGGTCTTCCGCGACTACATCAGCGGCAACGCGACGGACCTCGTCGTCGGTGACTGCTTCGACGCTCCGACGACCGCCGTCGACGAGACGGTCGAGGACGTCTCGCATCACCCCTGCACGGATGCCCACACGGCCGAGGTCTTCTTCGTCGCCGACCATCCCGCGAGCGGTGCCTACCCGGGGGAGGACGCCTTCGACGCGTTCACCCAGGAGAACTGCCCGGTCGCATTCAACACCTACACCGGAATGGACTGGTACGCGGAGACCGGCCCGGCGGTGGACTACGACATCGGCCTGCTCTATCCGCTCGAGGAAGGCTGGGGCCGGGGCGACCACGAGATCACCTGCTACATCGTCCGCGTGGACGACGGGCCGATGACGAGCTCGCTCAAGAAGAAGTAGTCACTCGCGGGTCTCGCCCACGAACGGCATGCCGTGGCGGGTGAGCGAATCGACGCTCATCCGCAGCACGGCGGTCTTCGCGGCGGCAACCTCGCGAACGTAGGCCGCCTCCTCCTCGGGTGACATCGGGCGCCCCCGGATGATCGTGCTCGGGCGCCCGACCTGGAGCCAGGCCAGGTGGTAGCGGTCCATGGAACCCCACGCGGCCGCGAGCAGCTCGTCCGTCAGCTGGAGCCAGACCTTCAGCGCCGCCTGGCCGGGGTTCGCAACGAGCCGGTCGCCCTCCTCGATGAGCTGGCGCGTGCTGCGGACCAGCTCCTCGCGCGTCATGGCTGGAGCCGCCTTTCCCCAGGCGTTGCGTCGCCGGCGATGAACGCCTCGCGGGCCGCGCGGGCGCGCATCGTCCACGTCCCCGGCCGTCCGTCGCCGATCGGCCGCCCCTCGAAGCGCGTCAGCGGCAGGATGCCCGCGACGCTCGAGCACAGGAACGCTTCCGCCGCCCCGGCCAGATCGGCAGGTCCGAGCGAGCCCTCCACGGGAGCGAGACCCGCCGTGCCCGCCCAGCCCAGGATCCACGAGCGCGTCGTGCCAGGCAGGATCGCGCAGTCGAGCCCGGGGGTCGCGAGCTCGCGGTCGCGGACCAGGAAGATGTTGGCGCTGGTGGCTTCGGAGAGCCGGCCGTCGGTCGTGAGGAACAGCGCATCGTCCGCGCCGGCGCGCCGCGCCTCGAGCCGCGCATAGACGTAGTCCGCGCGGCTCGTCGTCTTGAGGGGAGCGAGCGGGCTGGCGGGGTCCCGCCGCACCGCGCTGACGACAAGGTGCAGCCCACGCTCCAGGTGGCCCGCCGGCGTCGGGGGCACGGGCCAGGCTTGGATCACCACCGTTGGGTCCGGGTGCTCGGCGGGCAGCAGACCGCGGCCGGCGATCGGACCCCGGCTGGCGGTGATGCGGATCGAGGCGTCACCGTCCGACCCGCCGAGGCCCTCCGCCTCGAGGAGCGCCGTGATGCCGGCCTCGACGTCCGACTCCATCGACGCCGCGAAGTCGATGTCCAGGCCCTCGCCGGACCGGCGCAGCCGCGCCAGGTGCTCGCGGAGCTCCGTGGGCTTGCCGCCGCGCGCCCGCAGCGTCTCGAACACCCCATCGCCGAGCTGGAAGCCGCGATCGAACGCTGACAGGTGCCGGGCGTCCGCCGGCTCGATCGCCCCGTGGATCCAGATATGCCGCCCGGCGAGCCCGGTCACGCGACCTCGCGCGCGCCGATCGCGCCGAGCGGTCCGCTGGCCTTCGCGACCGTCTCCGCCCACTCGGCCGCCGGCTCGCTGCGCCAGGTGATGCCGCCGCCGACGTGCAGGCTCAGCCGCTCGCCGTCCGCGACGAACGTCCGGATCAGGATGCTCGAGCCCATGGCCCCGTCGGGTCCCAGCCATCCCGCAATGCCCGTGTACGGCCCGCGCCGGACGGGCTCCAGCGCCTCGAGGAGCTCCATCGCCCGGATCTTCGGCGCGCCGGTGATCGAGCCGCCCGGGAACGACGCCGCGAGCAGGTCGAAGGCATCGCGGCCCGGCTCCAGCGTGCTCGTGACCGTCGAGACCAGGTGCTGCACGGCAGCCGTGCGCTCGAGACGGCACAGCCGCGGCACGCGCACGGTCCCCGGCACGCACACGCGCCCGAGGTCGTTCCGCAGGACGTCCACGATCATCACGTTCTCCGCGCGATCCTTCTCCGACGCGAGGAGCTCGCACGCCAACCGCCGGTCGTCGTCGCGGTCGCGTCCGCGGGGACGGGTGCCCTTGATCGGATTGGTCTCGACGTGACCCTCCGCCGTCAGCGAGATGAACGGCTCCGGCGAGGCCGAGGCGATCGCGCGGGGCGCGCCGGTCAACGGGCTCTGCCCGAGGTCCAGGTACGCGGCAAAGAGCGACGGGTCGCCGGTGCGCAGGCGGCGGTACAGCGGCCACGGATCGCCGCGGAACGGGGTCGCGAGCCGCCGCGTGAGGTTCGCCTGGTAGATCTCGCCCCTGGCGATCGACTGCCGCACCGACTCGACGCCGGCCTCGTAGGCGGCGCGGTCGAGGCCCGATCGGAGCTCCAGGCCTCCATCGTCGCGGGACCGCGATCGTGCGTGCGCGCCGTGCGC
>DASTIE010000048.1:0-14051 GCA_035717865.1 Candidatus Limnocylindrales bacterium | reverse complement strand
GCCCGGCTGGCTGCCCGCCTCGAGCCTGGACCGCACGAGCTCCGGCGGGGGCGGCGGGGCGATTCGCTCGAACGCCGGCAGCGTGAACCCGGGCTCCGCGCGCGAGAGGATCAGCCTCCCCACCATCGCGTTCGATTGTCGCAGGTGAACCCGGCGCGGAACTGCCGCGCCGTCGCGGCGCTCCTGGTCATCCGCGCGCGGATCTCACCACCGCGCGGATCTCACCCCGCGCGGGGGTCGCCTGCCGCGTCTCGAGGAGCTAGTTGTTCTCCTCGGACTCGTCGACCTCTTCCTCGAACGCCTCGTCCGTGGTGTCCTCGGGCGGGATGACGCTCTCGAGGTCCGTGATCTCCTCGTCCTCGACGTCGTCCTCGAGGTCCTCCTCGAGCTCCTCGTCCTCGCGGAGGAGCGTGCCCTTGGTGTACGGCCGGAGGTCCGTCGACTTGGCGGCGGTCGGGAACGAGACCTTGCCGTAGTTGCGCGGGTCCTGGAAGACCTCGCGGATGATGATCCGGACGTCCTGTGCGCCGAGCGACGTCACGCCGGCGAGGTACTTGTTGCCGTCGGCCATGAGCTTGAGCAGGCGAGCGGCCACCCGCGGCTCCACCACGCCGATACGCATGCCGTTGCTGATCGCGATCAGGCGGTTGCCCTCGGGCGTGAGCTCGACGGTGTCTCCCGGGTTGACCTGGGCCAGCTTCTTGGCTTCCGGAAGGTCGAGCAAGTGGGCGAACCCGGTCTTGCCGGTCTCCTCGACGAAGATCCGAACCGGCGCCTTCGAGCCGTCCATGGCCGGGACCGTCTTCTCGCCGGCGGCGACGAGGAGGGTCCGAAGCCGGTCAATGTTGCGCTCCGCGATCCGGTTCGTCGGGTCGAGGGCCAGGGCAGCCTGATAGTGCTCGCGCGCCGAGCCGAGCTCGCCGAGCTCCCAGAGCGCCTTCGCGAGTCGGTTCTCGGCGTCGGCTTCGGCGCCCATCTCCAGCAGCTTGCGGTTGGTCTCGGCCGCGTCGCCCCACTGGCCGGCGGCGGCCTGGGCGATCGCCTGCTCTGCCAGCTGTCGCTTGACCCGCGTCGCGGCGGCCGGGCTGGAGGCGTTCGATTCGGTGTCGGAGAAGGTCACGGAGCGAGATCCTTTCGGCCGCTAGCGGCGGTTCACGATCTGGTCGCGTCGAAACGGCCGCGGTTCGGAGTTTGGGGCAGTGCTTTGTAGCACAGTTCAGCCCCGGATGCCGATGCTCCAGCCGATCACGACGACCGCGAGCACGGCCAGCGCCGCCGTCTCCCACACCCGCCACGGGTCGCGCCGGCGAACAGGTCCGCCGCTGTGGATCGCGTCCCACAGGAAGAACACGAGCACCAGCAGCGCCGGCCCGAGGATGCGCGGGATCTCGATCGAGCGAAGGGCCACCGCGGCGATCGCCACGACCGCGGCGCCGGTCAGCCCGAACCACGCGACGTCGCGGAGGTTGGACGTCCGCAGCGCGGCGGTGCGGTAGGCCAGCAGGAAGCCGATCAGCGCGTCGCCCAGGGCCTGCCCGATGACCGCGAGGGCGTCCGGGGTGGCCACAGGCGGCTGCTCACCCGGGTCCGGCAACCCACCCGGCACGAGCGTCGCCACGCCGGCGAAGCCGAGGAACCCGATCACCAGCACCTGGATCAGCACCATCGTGCGATCCGTGGACGACGGCGGCCCACTCGCGCGGGCGAGCCGCAGCTCCGTGGTCAATGCCAGGCCCACGAGGCCTCCCGCGAGGACGATCGCGGGCAGCAGGAAGACGCCGACGGGCACGAGCCGGATCGCTCCCAGCGCGGCGAGGGCCGCCCCTCCGGGGAGGATCAGCGATTCGACGGGCACGCCGGAGCCGCCCGACGCGGGATCCGCCTCCGCAACGACCTGCAGGGACCCGAGGAACACACCCGCGAGGAGCGCGACCGCGATCGGCCAGACGAACACATCCGGCGTGAATCTCGCCAGCGCGACCACGACCCCGACCGCGATCGCGAGGTCCCGCGCCCCGCTCTCTCCTCTCATCGCCGGCGATTATCGGCCCGGCGGCGCGAGCTTCGCCTTGTCCCTCGGCTTCGGGAGCGCGAGCCAGGCCATGAGCCCGGCACGCGAGCGAGTGTTCAGTACGTCCGCCGGGGTCACCCAGGCCCGCCGCGCCTGCGAGACGCCCCAGCCGAGGTACGCGAACTCGCGCGTGTGGTGCGCGTCGGAGTCGATCGACAGGACGCAGCCTTCCGCGAGGGCCCTCCGAGCCCGCTCCACGGACAGGTCCAGCCGATGCGGCGAGCCGTTCATCTCCAGCACCGTGCCGGTTCGCGCCGCCGCGCGGTAGACCGTCTCCCAGTCGAGGTCGAGGTCGTCCCGGGTGCCGATCATCCGGCCCGAGGGATGCGCGATCACGTCGACGTGCGGGTTCTCGATCGCGTTCAGGACGCGCTGCGTCAGCTCGTCCCGAGGCTGGCGCCGGCCCACGTGCAGCGACGCGACGACGAGGTCGAAGGTCGCCAGCAGCTCGTCCGGGTAGTCGAGCTGGCCGTCGGCCCGGATCTCCAGCTCGCAGCCGTGGAGCAGCCGGAAGCCCTCGACGTTGGTCTCGGGCGGGGCGGTGCCGGCCTTCTCCTCGGCCTCGAAGCTCGCGTTCAAGCTCCGGATGAGGGTCCGCTCCAGCGCGACTCGCTCGGGCGTGAGGCCTCGGGCGATCGCAAGCGACTGCGAGTGGTCGGTCATGACCTGGTACGCGTGGCCCCGGCGGCGGGCGAACTCGGCCATCTGCTCGACCGTCATCGAGCCGTCGGACCAGTCTGAGTGCGAGTGCAGGTCGCCACGCAGGTCCGCCTCCGTCACGAGCGTGGGCAGCATGCCCGCAAGCCCCGCCTCGATCTCGCCGGTGTCCTCGCGCAGCTCGGGCTCGATGAACGGCAGGCCCAGGAACGCGTAGGCGTCCGCCTCGGTCGCGAAGGTCCTGAGCTCGCCGCCCTTCGCAGGGTCGGTGATGATCTCGCCGTCCTCGCCCAGCCGAGCGAAGCCGTACTCGGACAGGCTCCAGCCCTTGTCGCGAGCCATGGCCCGGAGGCGCACGTTGTGCTCCTTCGAGCCCGTGAAGTGGATGAGGTACGTGCCGGCCTCGCCCGGCCGCATCAGCATCAGGTCGACCTGGGGGCCGCGGCCGCCCAGCCGGACCGTCGCCTTGTGCCCGCCCCTGTTGAGCACGCCCTCGACCGACGGAAGGTTGACGAAGGTCTCGATGACGCGCTTCGGCGAATCGGATTCCGCGAGGACGTCGAGGTCGCCGATCGTCTCCTTCCGCCGCCGGAAGGAACCTGCCGGCACGATCCGACCGACATCCAGGACGTCCAGGAGCCCGGCCGAAAGCTCGTCGACCAGCGCCCTGGCGCGGTGCAGGAGCATCCGCCCCTCGCGCGTCTCGAGCTTGGCGATGCCGTCGAGGATCATCTGCTCGGTGCGCTCGCTCAGCCCGCGGATCGTCCGGATGCGGCCGGTCTCGGCAGCGGCCTTCAGCTCGTCGAGCGTCTTGACGCCGAGGTTCGTGTAGATCGTCCTGACGGTCTTCGGCCCGAGTCCGGGCAGGCGGAGCATGTCCAGGAGGGTCGTGGGGAACTCGGCCAGGAGCTTGTCGCGGTACTCGCTGCGGCCGGTGGTCGCAAGCTCCGCGAGCTTGTCCGCGATCGCCTTGCCGACGCCCGGGATCTCCGGGGGCCTGCCCTCGCGGTAGGCGCGAGCGACCTCGATCGGCGAGCGCCCGATCGCATCCGCCGCGCGGTGGTAGGCGACGGTCTTGAAGACCAGCTCGCCCTTGACCTCGAGCAGGTCCCCGATGTCGTGGAACACCTGCGCCAGCTGGCCGTTGGTCAGGAGTGGGACCTCCCCCGGAGCGGTCGTCTCAAGCACGTCGCTCGCTTCGGCGGCTGCCTCCTCGTCGTGCTCGACGAAGGCCGCGTCGTGGCGGGCGGCGTCGTTGCGCGTGGTGTCGTCGCGCGGGGCGACCGATTCGAGGCGCTCGCGTCCCATCAGTTGGATGGTATCGACGGCTTTCGAACGCGACCGCCGCAGGCCAGGTCGACTGGCTTCGCCGCCGGAGCGGGGACTCACCGCGGCGCCCGATCGAACGAGGTGCAGCTGCGAAGAAGACGCAGCCTCGGCGCCGGCCCTTCAGCCCGCCACGACGCGATCGCGGCCGGCACGCTTTGCGCGCAGCAGGGCCCGATCGGCACGATCGACGAGCGCGTGGATCGGCTCGTCCGGCCCGACAGCGTTCGCCACCCCCACCGACACGCTCACGCCAGGGACCCCCATGTCGGCGAGGTCGAGATCTCGCACAGCCTGCCGCACGCGCTCGCCGATCTCGTTGGCCACCGCCGGCCCTGGGTTTCGCAGCAGCACAGCGAACTCCTCGCCGCCGATTCGAGCGGGTACGTCCTGGTCGCGGACGGCGGCGGTGATCGCGCCGGCGACGGATTTGAGCACCTCGTCGCCCACCGGGTGGCCGTACGTGTCGTTGAGGCCCTTGAACTTGTCGATGTCGATCATCAGAACGGCCAGGGCGTCGCCGGATCGACGCCGGGCAGACAGCAGCGACGAGAACTCGTCGAAGTAGCGGCGGTTCGGAAGGCCGGTCAGCGGATCGGTTGAGGCGCTCGTCTCCGCCGCGCGGAACGAGTGGGCGCGATCGAACGCAGCGGCGGTCTCGCTCGCCGCGGCTCGAACGAGCCGCCGCGCTGCCTCCGGCCAGGCATCCCGGTCGCGGCGCGACACGATGATCGCGCCGATCACGCCCTGCTCGGCCGAGCGCAGCGGAGCGGTCAATGTGTGCGACAGCCCGAACGTGGCCCTGACCCGGTCGGCCACCCGCTCGACGACCACGGCCTCGTCGCCGCGCGCCAGGACCTCCGACGGCTTCGCGCGCCCGCGAATCCCAAGGAGGTCCGGCGTCGGGAGGCCGATATCGCGCAGCAGCGCAAGGGACTCGGCGGCGGCGCGGCGAAGGAGAGTCCGGCCGCCACCCGGATCCGATGCACGCCGCGCAACCGTCGGCAGCGCGATCGGCCGCAGGGTCCCGAGGGCGACAGGTTCGGCGCCGGCTTCGGCGCCCGCTGCGGCACGTGCTTCGGCGCCACGGTCAGCACGTTTGACGGAGTCCGGCACGTGCGCGGGGCGGCGGGTCTCAGGCAAAGCGGCGCGTTCGGGTTCCGACGCCTCGATCGAACGACCGACCGGGATCCCGACCGGTTCCTTCGGCCCCTCACCGTCCGAGCCGTCAAGCAGCGTCAACGGCAGGATCGTGGATGTCGTCGGGACACCGTCACGGCGCGTGACCAGGGTCGCTTCGAGCGCCGCTGCGTCACGGCGCCGCCGAACGAACACCACGTGATCCGCCGCCGTGCCATCCACCAGGTCATCGAGGATCGCCGCCACGATGGCCTCGGCGGACACGGACCGCGAGAGGCTGCGCACGATCCGAGCGAAGCTTTCCGCCTCGCCACGACCACGCGATTCGAGGCCGCCCACGGCATTCCGATGGGCGATCGCCGCGATCGCGGCAATCACGACCAGTCCCGCGATCAGCCAGTCGACCGGCTGCTTCTCCGTGACCAGCCGGATTCCTGCGGTCAGCGCGAGGAGAAAGAACGCGCCCGCGAGCAGCCACCAGGTCCGGCGGATCGACGGATCGCCCGTGGCTCCCTGGCGGCTCGGCGGGGATGGCGGCGGGGCACTCACCTCGGATGGAAGGATCGCCGGTCCGCTGCGCTGCTACATCATCACCAGGCCGCCGTCGACGGCGAGCACCTGGCCCGTGATGAACGCGGCCTCGTCGCTGACGAGGAACGCAACTGCGTCGGCGATCTCCTCGACGGTGCCGAACCGACCGAGCGGCGTGCGCTCGGTGAGCTGCTCCTGCAGGTTCTCGGGGAGGTCCTGGGTCAGCTCAGTCAGCACGAAGCCCGGCGCCACGGCATTGCAGGTGATCCCGCGCGACGCGAGCTCGCGCGCCGTGGCCTTCGTCAGGCCGATCAGGCCTGCCTTCGCGGACGAGTAGTTCGCCTGGCCAGTCTGGCCGGCCTGCCCGGAGACCGAGGTGATGTTCACGATGCGGCCGCCCTTGGCCTTGAGCATCGGGCGGGAAACGGCCTTGATCGCGTAGAACGCGCCGAAGAGGTTCGTCTCCAGCACCGTCCGCCAGTCGTCGAGCGACATGCGCATGATCAGGTCGTCGCGCGTCACCCCGGCGTTGTTGACCAGAATGTCGACCTTGCCGAACGCCTCCAGCGCGGCCTTGATGAGCGCATCCGCGGACTCGGGATCGGAGACGTCCGCCTGGACCGGGAGCGCCTTGCGGCCGAGCGCCTCGATCGCCGCCGCGGTGTCCTTTGCGGCCGATTCGTTGCCGCGGTAGCTGAAGGCGACGTCCGCCCCCTGCGTCGCGAGGCGCAGCGCAATGGCCCGGCCGATGCCGCGCGAGCCGCCGGTGACGACGGCGCTCTTCCCCGACAGGTCGATCATGGAACGCTCCCCTCCTCCATCGGGTGGCGTCGCGCGTCAGCGCGCGAGCGAATGCGAAGCGGGTTCAGGCTCTCCCGGGACGACGTCGTCGAGCGGTGGATTCACGGGCCCAGGGCGGGCCATCAGCTCGGCAAGCGCCGGTGGGATGGGGTCGACGGAGTTCCAGTCGACCGGCAGCCGAACGTGGACGTCGTCGGCGCTGATCTTCGAATCCGCCTCTCGCCCCCGTGCGGGATCGGCCGTCCATTCGATCGTCACGGCCCCGGACGTGAACCCTGCGCCGAAGGCCACGATCGTGATCCGATCGCCGACCTTCACGTGGCCCTCGTTGACCGCCTCGGCCATGGCGATCGGCACGGAGGCCGCCGAGGTGTTCCCGTAGCGGTCGACGTTGGTGAACATTCGGTCCATCGGCAGGTCGAGGCCCTTGGCCACCGCCTCGATAATCCGGATGTTGGCCTGATGCGGGATGAACAGGCGGATGTCGTCCGGCGAGAGGCCCGACTTGCGGACGCTTTCGAGGGCAGTCGACGCAAGCGTCTTCGTCGCGAAGCGGTACGTCTCCTTGCCCTCCATCCGGATGAAGTGCTCGCCGCGCGCGATGGTCTCGGCAGACGGCGGGCTCTTCGCGCCGCCGGCCGGCAGCCAGATCATGTAGGCGCCCTGCGGCTCGGTGGTGAGCTCGATCCCGAGTGCGCCGCCCTCCTCCGTCGAGGCGCTGAGCACAGCCGCGCCGGCCCCGTCGCCGAAGAGGATGCACGTGCCCCGGTCCGTGTAGTCGAGGAAGCGGGTCAGCAGCTCCGCGCCGATCACGAGCACGTGCTTCGCGAGCCCCGACTGGATCCATGCCTGGGCCGTCGCGAAGCCGTAGACGAAGCCGGAGCAGGCGGCGGCCACGTCCATGGCCGCGGCCTTCTGGTTCCCGATCGCCTCCTTCACGAGGGCGGCGGTCGACGGCATCCAGTAGTCGGGCGTGAGCGTCGCGAGGAGGATGAGGTCGATGTCCTCGGGCGAAATGCCCGCGGCGTGGATCGCGCGCAGGGCCGCGACGGCGCCCATCGAGGCCGTGGTCTCGTGCGCGGCGGCAACGCGTCGTTCGCGGATGCCGGTGCGGCTGACGATCCATTCGTCGTTCGTGTCGACCATGCGCTCGAGGTCGGCGTTCGACAGGACCTGGTCCGGAACGTAGCGGCCCCAGCCCGTCACGTGGGCCCTGATCGGCTTGCCGGCGGGGGAGGCCGAGGCGCCCGGCGACGGATGGGTGCCGTTCATCGATTCGCTCATAGCGGCTCCACTTCGATGAGGGGCTGCTTGGCCCGCACCAGCTTGCCGTTCTCGGCGTTGATCTTCACGACGCGACCCGCCTTGTCGCTCTTGATCTCATTGAACAGCTTCATCGCCTCGATGAGCCCGACGACCTGACCGACCGCCACCTCGCCGCCGACGCTGACGTACGGGGCGGTCCCGGGAGCCGGCGAGCCGTACCAGATGCCGCTCAGCGGGGCCATCACGGCAGGACGCGCGGGCGGGGAGTCCGCGGCGGCGCCGGCCGGGGCAGTGGCGGCGCTCGCGGCCGTGGCCGCTCCTTCCGAGGACGTGGCTGCGGGGCCGGCGCCGGTCACGACCTGCTGCGAGATCGCCGATGGCTTGCGGAGGACGAGGCCCGTCGAGCCGACCTGGACCTCGAGCTCCGTCAGCTCGCTGCGGTCGAGGAGCGCCGAGAGGCGGTCGATCAGGGCGAGGAGGGACGCGTCGGCGCGGTTGACCTGTGGCGGGTCGGCCGCGGGTGCCACCTCGAGCGGCGGGGCGTCGGGCTCGGTCATCCGTCCCACCGCTTGAACACGAGCGCGGCGTTCTGTCCGCCGAAGCCGAAGGAGTTGTTGAGAGCGGCCCGCACATCGCGGCGCACGGCCTCGTTCGGGGTCAGGTCGAGGCCGTTCGTGTTCGGATCAGGTGTCTGCAGATTGATCGTCGGGGGGATCGCGCCCTCGCGGATCGACTGGACCACCGCCACGGACTCGAGCGCACCGGCGGCGCCGAGGGTGTGGCCCAGCATCGATTTCTGCGCCGAGATCGAGACGGCGGGACCGTGCTCCCCGAGCAGCGTCGCCAGGGCCTGGAGCTCCGCGCCGTCGCCCTCCGGCGTCGAGGTCGCGTGGGCGTTGACGTGGTCGATCTCGTCGGCCTCCATGCCGGCCTTCTCGAGGGCGCGGCGGCCCGCCCGCAGTGCTCCGACGCCACCCGGCGCGGGCAGCGTGATGTGCGAGGCGTCCGCCGTGGCGCCGTAGCCGACGAGCTCGGCGAGCGGCGCCGCCCCGCGCTTCTCCGCGTGGGACAGCTCCTCCAGCACCAGCATCCCGGCGCCCTCGCCCATGACGAAGCCGTCGCGGGCCGTGTCGAACGGGCGAGAGGCCGCCTCCGGGTCGTCGTTCCGGGTCGAGAGCGCCTTCATCGAGGAGAACCCGCCGACCACCGCCTCGTGAACCGCCGCCTCCGTGCCACCGGCGAGCATGATGTCGGCGTCGTCGCGCCGGATCGTCTCCCAGGCCTCGCCGATCGCATGGGCACCGGTCGCGCACGCGGAGACGATCGCGAAGTTCGGCCCGAGCATGCCGAAGGCGATCGCGACCTGTCCGGAGCCGACGTTCGCGATGCCCATCGGCACGAAGAACGGCGAGATGCGATCCGGTCCGCGCTCCGCCATCACCAGGACGTTGTCGAACAGGGTCGAGACGCCGCCGAGGCCGGAGCCGAGGTACACGCCGGTGCGCTCCGCGAGCGGGCCATCGATGCGGCCTGGAAGCCCGGCCTGATCGAGCGCCTGGCGCGCGACCACGAGCCCGAACTGGATGTAGCGGTCCATCCGCCGCATCTCCTTGCGGTCGATGACCGCGGACGGGTCGAAGTCACGCACCTCGCCGGCGATCTTCGAATCGACGCGCGACGGATCGAACGACTGGATCGTCCGGACGCCAGAGCGCCCGGCCAGGAGTCCGTCCCACGTCGAGGCCACGTCGTTGCCGAGCGCCGACACCGCGCCCATGCCGGTCACCACGACACGCCTCGCGCCGTTGCCGTTTCGGCCGCTCACCTGACGAGCTTCCCCGTTCGGACGGTCGCGGCGCGGTAGACATCGCCGGGAAGGCCGCGGGCCGAGATCGCGTTCGAGGCCGTCAGGACGTCGTACTCGGTGCGGCGGATCTCGGCGGTCACGCTGGGGCGGGTGTCGGGTTCGTCGCCCTCGCCGTCCTCGTCGTCGTCATCGTCGTCTCCATCATCCCCGGCGGAGCTCGTCGTGGCGCCGTTCGTCGGCGGTGAAGCGTCGCCGATCGTGACGAGCGCCCACGAGGCGGTCGGGTCGCCGTCGAAGGCGTAGCCCGCGCTGCCGTCGTTGACGACGACCTTCCAGCCGAACTCGCGCACCTCGGGGATATGGGTGTGGCCGCAGCAGATCACGCGGGCGTCCGTGCGGGAGATCCGCTCGTAGACGATCGAGGGGTCGAGGCCCTTGTCAAAGCCCTGCGTCTGCGACCCGGGCGAGGCGTGGGTCAGGAGGACGAGGTCGTCGCCGATCCGAATGCGCCGCTCCGCGGGGAGCCGGCGCAGCCAGCCGAGCTGCTCATCGTCGAGCGCGTCGTGCGCCCACTCCGCGGCGATGCGCATCGCGTCCGGCACGCCCGACTCGAGCATCCACGGGAACGCAGCTGCATAGTCCGCGTCCGCCACGGCGACGTCCGTGTTGCCCTGCACGACGATCGCCCCGTCGCGCTCCATCTCCCGGATCGCATCGACCGTGGCACCGGGCTCCGGGCCGTTCATCACGAGGTCGCCGGCGATCAGGATGACGTCCGGCTTCTCCTTCTTGAGCGCCTTGCGCACCGCCTCGAGCGCGCCCACGTTCCCATGGACGTCGGAGAGAACGGCCATTCGGGTGGTCAACGTAGGACGCCCTCCGGCGGGATGATGAAGGACAGGAGAGCCTCGCACGCGACCTCGCCGTCGACCGTTGCGACGCCGCGGCCCTTGCCGAAGCGCGAGCCCAGCTTCTCCATCGTGATCTCGAGCCGCAGGACGTCCCCCGGCACGACGATCCGCTTGAAGCGCGCGTCATCGATGCCCGCGAACAGCCCGATGCGATCGCCAAATCCCGGCTGCTTGGCGACGTACACGGCCATCGTCTGGGCGAGCGCCTCGATCTGGAGCACGCCCGGCACGATCGGCAGGCCCGGGAAGTGACCCGGCGCCCACCACTCGGTGGCGCTGATGCCCTTGATGCCCACGATCCGCTTCGCGTCGGGGTCGTACTCGACGATGCGGTCGACCATCAGCATGGGATAGCGATGCGGGATCAGCGCCTCGATCTCGCGGGTCGTGTGGATCGTGCCCTCGGTCGCGAGCGGATCGCGCTTCGGGGCCACGTCCGCGGGCGGCGTCTCGGTCGTCATCGGGCAGCCGCAGCGAGGAACGCCGCCCCGCCCACGCGGTCGAGCAGGTTCGTGGTCATGCGTCCCTCCAGGAACGTCTCGTTCTCGAGCAGCGCGCGGTGGATGTCGATGTTGGTCGTGACGCCATCGACGAGCAGCTCCTCCAGGGCCGCGCGGGAGCGGGCGATCGCCGTCTCGCGATCGGGGCCCCAGACGACCAGCTTGCCGAGCAGCGAGTCGTAGTACGGCGGCACCTCGTAGCCCGGGTAGAGGTGCGAATCCATCCGGATCCCTGGGCCGCCGGGTGCGTGATACCGCTCGATCACCCCGGCGCCCGGTCGGAAATCTTCCGCCGGGTCCTCGGCGTTGATGCGGAACTCGATGGCGTGCCCGCGGGTCGTCACGTCCGACTGGCGCAACCCGAGCGGCTCGCCCGCCGCGATCCGGATCTGGAGGGCCACGAGGTCGATGCCCGTGAGCATCTCCGTGACGGGATGCTCCACCTGGATCCGGCAGTTGATCTCGATGAAGTACGCATTCCCGCTGCCGTCGACGAGGAACTCCAGCGTTCCGACGTTCTCATAGCCCGCGGCCACGACCGCGCGGACCGCCGTCTCCGCCAGCGACGCGCGGGCGGCCGGCGAGAGGGCCGGAGTCGGCGCCTCCTCGAGGATCTTCTGGTGGCGACGCTGGACCGAGCAGTCGCGCTCGCCGAGGTGGATGCCGGCGCCGGACTTGTCGACCGCGACCTGGATCTCGACGTGGCGGTTGTCGTCCAGCCACTTCTCCAGGTAGAGCGAGTCGTCGCCGAACGCCGACTTGGCCTCCGACCGGCAGATCTTGATCGCGGATTCGAGCTCGCGCGACGTCCGGACCATCCGCATGCCCTTGCCGCCGCCGCCCGCGGACGGCTTGATCAGGACCGGGTAGCCGATCCGTTCCGCCTCGCGCAGGGCGTGATCGTCGTCGCTGATCATCGAGGAGCCCGGAATCGTCGGCAGCCCGAATCCGCCCAGCAGGCGCCGGGTCCCCTCCTTCGAGGCGAACCGATCGAGGACGTCCGGCGGCGGCCCGATGAACGTCAGGTCGTGGGCGCGCACCACCTCGGCGAACGTCTCGTCCTCGCTGAGGAAGCCGTAGCCGGGGTGGATTGCGTCGCAGCCCGTGACGAGCGCTGCGGAGATCACCGACGGCACGGACAGGTACGAGCGCCGCGCGTCAGGCGGGCCGATGCAGATCGCCTCGTCGGCGAGCTGCGCAGGCAGGCTGTCGCGATCCGCCTCGGAGTAGGCGACCACCGCCTCCACGCCGAGGGTCCGGCAGGCCCGGAGGATCCGGAGCGCGATCTCGCCCCGGTTCGCGATCAGGATGCGACGGAACATCAGCGGCGCCTCGCCATCAACGCGCTTCCGCCGGCGTGGCGAGCTCGATGCGGATCAGCTCCTGGCCGTACTCGACCGCCATCCCGCTCTCGACGAGCGTCGACCCGACGATCCCGTCCGCGGGCGAAAGCACGTCCTGCGGCACGCCGATGACGTTCACGATCCCGAGGCTGTCACCGGCTCGGACCCTCGTGCCTGATGCCGCGCGCGGCCCCGGCTCGAAGATCCCGACGGCGGGCGACGTCGCGATGGACCGCGAGCGATCCGCGCCGTCCGCGCCACGACCGGCAGCAGCGCCCGCTGCGGATCCGCCACGCGGCGCTCCGGTTCCGTTGGTCGAGGCGCTCGCGGCGCCGGTGCCGGCCGTCACGCCCGTCGCCCCGCCACCGCCCCCGCCGCCGCTGCCGCTCGCGGAGCCGCGGGACCCACGTCCCTCGGGTGCCGCGCGGCCGTGCCCGTGCCCCTCGTGACCGGGCTGCGTCCGCGACGGTCGATCGGTCGAGCGGCGGCCTTCGCCGGGCCCAACCCCGAACGGCCGGCGCAGCCGGACGTGCCAATCCCCTTCGCGGACCTCGAGCTCGCCGAGGTCCGTCGACCCGAGCTTCGCCAGCAGCGCCGGCAGGAGGTCTTCCGCTAGCCGTGCGATACCCGCGTGGTCCGCGCGCCGCGCAGCATCTGACCGGTCGGCCGTGCTGCGTTCGCGCTGGGGGCCTGCGTCGGGCACCGATCAGACCTCCTCGTGCGCCGGCGGCTCGTCTCGCCTGGACGAGCCCGGCAGGGGCATGCCCATCGACCAGCGGGTGGGGTCGAGCAGGTCGCGCAGGCGATCGGCAAGCCCGCGACTGGGCGGTGGGGCCACCTCGGGAGTGGCGACCTCAGTGTACGGGCCGAGCGAGCGGTAGCGCCGGTATCGGGCCTCCACGAGCTCGTCCGGAGCGAACGCCGAAAGGCGGTCGAGCTCCGCGATGATCACCTGCCGCAGGCGGCGCGCGGTCTCGCGCGGATCCGAGTGCGCGCCCTCGCCTGGCTCCGGGATCACGCGGTCCACGACCCCGAGCGCGAGCTGGTCCTGGGCAGACATCTTCATCGCCAGCGCGGCGGCCGGCGCCTCCTCGGCGGTGCGCCACAGGATCGAGGCGCAGCCCTCCGGGCTGATCACCGAGTAGACGGCATTCTCGAGCGCGATGACGACGTCCCCGACGGCAATCGCGAGCGCGCCGCCGGAGCCACCCTCGCCGGTGATGATCGCGACGATCGGCGTGCGGAGGCGGCTCATCAGGCCGATGGAGCGGGCGATCGCCTCGGCGATGCCGCGCTCCTCGGACTCCGGCCCGGGGTGGGCGCCGGGGACATCGACGAAGGTCACGATCGGGAGGCCGAAGCGCTCCGCGAGCTCCATCACGCGCATGCCCTTGCGATAGCCCTCCGGGTGCGGCATCCCGAAGTTGCGGCGGATGTTCTCGTCCGTGTCCGAGCCCTTCTGCTGGCCCACGAAGGCAATTCGCCGCCCCTCGATGCGCGCGAAGCCCGCGACGACGGCCGGGTCATCGCCGAATCCGCGATCGCCGTGGAGCTCGATGACCTCATCGGCCATGTTCGCGAGCAGGTCGAGGGTCCGCGGCCGGCCGAGGTTGCGCGCGAGCTGGACGCGGCGCCAGACGGCGTCCTTCGGGTCGAGGGGCTCGCTCGACTTGCCCTTGCGGTCCAGCAGGCGATCAA
>DASTIE010000047.1:0-19472 GCA_035717865.1 Candidatus Limnocylindrales bacterium | reverse complement strand
CTGTTTCACGGCATGCCCGCCGTTCGGGACCTGCTGAACGGGCGCTGGCTGGGACACCCGCTGCATGCGGTCCTCACCGACGTGCCGATCGGGATCCTGTTCCTCGTCATCGTCCTCGACCTGCTGCACCTGCCCGACGCGGCCGCGTGGGCGCTCGGCGTCGGGATCCTCGCGATGCTGGGCGCGGCGCTTGCAGGCTTCGCCGACTACGCCGACACCGACGGGCGCGCCAGGGAGCGCGCGACCCTCCACTCGACGCTGATGATCGTGGCGCTCCTCGCGTACATCGTGTCGCTCGTGCTGCGGCTGGGCCCGACGGGCGCCGTTGAGAGCGCCGGCGGGTTCTGGGTCTCGGTCATCGCGTTCCTCGTGCTGTCGGCCGGGGCGTACGTCGGGGGCGACGTGGTCTACGTCCTCGGCAACATGGTCAGCCGCCACGCGTTCCGCGGCGCCGGCGCCAAGTGGATCAAGCTGGAGCCGGCGGAGGTCGATGGCGGACAGATCCCGGAGGGCCGCCCGATCAAGGCCAAGCTCGGGATCAACCAGCTCGTGCTGGTCCGCCAGGGCGAGCGCATCCTCGCGCTCCACGACGTCTGCGCCCACGCCGGCGGCCCGCTCAACGAGGGCCGGCTCGTGGACGGCCAGATCGAGTGCCCCTGGCACTTCTCTCGCTATCGCATGAGCAACGGCAACGTCACGCAGGGCCCGTCCGTGTACGACCAGCCGGCGTACGAGGTGCGGGCCGTCGAGGGCGGCGGCTGGGAGGCGCGGCGCCAGCAGGCGTGAGCACTCGCGCGAACGGCCGGCGCGTGACCGACGCGCCGCGACTGGCCCCGTAGGCGCCCGTGCGCCTGGAGCTCCCGGATCCCTCGCTGGTCGTGCTCGTGGGTGCGGCCGGCGCCGGGAAGTCGACGCTCGCCGCCCGGCTGGTCCCGCCCGAGGCAATTCTGGCCTCGGACGCGTTCCGGGGAATCGTCTCGGGGGACGAGACGGACCAGCGGGCCACCAGGGTCGCGTTCTCGATCCTGCATCGCGAGCTGGCGAAGCGGATGGCCGCGCGACGCACCACCGTGGTGGATGCCACCAACGTGACCGCGTACGCGCGGCGCGGGCTGGTGCGGCGTGCGTCACTCGGGGGCGTGCCGGCGGCCGCGATCGTCCTCTGGCTCCCGCGCAACGTCGTGCTCGCGCGGAACGCCACGCGAGGCGGCAGGATCGTGCCCGAGGAGGCGGTCACGCGGCAGCTGGTCGACCTGGAGCGGTCCCTGCGGCGCGGGCTCGAGAGCGAGGACTTCGCCTCGGTCCACGTCCTCCGGTCCGTCGAGGACGTCGAGGCGCTGGCGATCGACTGGCGGCGCTGACGCCGCCGCGCCCCGGCGACTAGCCGATCGCGATGAGCACCACCGCGAGCCCCGCCGCCAGGATGCCGACGGCATGCACCGGCGTGATCCGCTCGCGGAGGACGAGCGCGGCGAGGATGACCGTCACGACGTTGGAGAGCGACGTCAGGATCGCGGCGATCGCGAGCGGGCCGACGTTCAGGGCCGCGAGGTAGGCGGCCGTCGCAAGCATGTCCACGAGCCCGATGCCGAGCATCATCGGCCACAGCTGCCGCGGCACCCGCCACGGCTGGCGGCGGGCCAGGATGAGCCCGCCGGCGGTGACGATGGACGCGATCCGGACGGCCACCACGGGCGTGACCAGCACGTCGTCGGAGATGCCGTTCATCACGATCGGGAACAGGCCGAACAGCAGGCCCGTGACGATGCCGTACCACAGCCCGCTGGGCCGTCCGTCCGGCGGCGACGGCGACAGCGAGACGAGCACCACGCCCGTCGCCGCTGCGACGATGCCCGCGATCGCGAACAGCGACGGGATGCCCTCGGTCACGAACCCGAACACGACCGGGAGTGCCGCGGTGAGCATGGCCGCGATCGGCATCACGACGGTCATCCGGCCGACGCTCAGGCCGCGGTAGAGGAGCGCCAGCCCGGAGGCGCCGAGCGCTCCCGCGATCGAGGCGAGGACGAGGTCCCACGGCCGCATCGCCGGCTCGGGCGTCAGGAGCAGCAGCGGGATCCCGACGCTGAGGCTCGCGAGCTGGCTCGTGAACAGCACGCCGAGCACCGGCGCCCGCCGGCTCATGAGCCCGCCACCGAAGTCGCCCAGGCCCCACCCGAGCGAGGCGAGCAGGCCGAGGGCGACGACCAGCAGCGTCGGGGGCAAAAGGGTCTCGGGCATCCGCATATCATCGCGGCTGCCCATGCGCCTCGCCCGACGCCTCGTTCCCGTGGCCGCCGCTCTCGCCGCCTGCCTGGTGGTCGGGGTGCAGCTGGCGGTCGCCCAGATGACCCTTCCGCCGAGCCGGGAGGGCGTCTACGTCTATGACCTCGCGGAGATCTGGACGACGGCGACGGAGCAGGAAGCGCAGCAGATCGCCGAGGACATCAAGGCCCGCACGGAGGCGCAGCTCGCGATCGTCGCCTGGCCGAGCGACCACTTCGACGTCTCGACGGAGACGGCCCGGGCCGACGCGCTGACGATCATGAACACCTGGGGCGTCGGGCGGAAGGACATCAACGACGGCCTCGTCGTGCTGTTCGACATGGACGAGGGCGAGAAGGAGCACGGCCAGATCTACCTGTACGCAGGCGCCGGCTTCCTCGAGCGGTACATGAACGAGGACGAGGCCCGGGACATCGTCAACAGCGACATGCTCCCGCCGGCCATCGAAGGCGACATCGACGGCGCGCTCATGGCGGGCCTCCACCACATCGACAGGATCGTCCAGCCGAACGGCAACCCCGAGCGCGGTCCGGCAACCCTCTTGAACCTGATTCTCGGCGGCGTGGTGGTGGGCGCCGGGCTGCTCGTCCTCGGCCTCTTCCTGCAGACGTGGTGGGCCCGCGGCCGCGACGCCGAGGTGCCGCTGATCGACGACTCGGTGCTCATGCCGGGGCCGCCGCCCGGGCTCACCCCGGCCCTCGCGACCGTGCTCCGCAACGACGGCGTCGACCGCGAGGCCTTCACGTCAGCGCTCGTCGATCTGGGGCATCGGGGCCTCGCCACCTTCCAGGAGGATCCCGACAACCGGAAGCACGTCGACCTGGTCGTCCCGGCGAGCCCGCTGATCGACCCCAGCTCGCTGGAGGCGCGCCGCCGGCCGCTGGGGCAGGCGGAGCAGCAGCTCGCCTCCTCGATTGCGGCCAAGTCGACGGCGGGCGTGCTCAGCTGGTCGACGCTGAAGGCCGGTGAGGGCGCCAAGCTCTACGAGTCGTTCCGCAAGAACATCGGTCGGGCGGCGAAGGCCACGGGCTTCTTCAAGGAGGACCCGAACAAGCTGTCCGCGAAGTGGGCGGGAATAGGGGCGCTCCTGATCGGCGCGGTGGTGGTCTTCGGGTTCATCTTCGTGCTCGACACGAACGAGAACTCGGACCAGCTGTTCAAGCCCGGCCGGAGCATCCTGATCGGGCCGATGATCGCGTCGGTGCTGCTCGGCGTGTTCGTGATGATCGCCAGCGGGCGCCTCGTCGCGCGGACGCTGGCCGGCGCGCAGGCGCTCGGGATGGCGCTGGCGTACCGCAACACGCTGCGCTGGGAGCTGAAGCGCGCGCACACCGTCGACGAGGCCGTGACGCAGACGCAGACGAAGCTCCCGTGGATCACCACGCCGGACCTGCTCACGGTCTGGGCGGTCGCGTTCGGGCTCAAGGACGAGATCGACGACCTGATCCGCGAGACGTTCGAGGAGGCCCACAGGACCGGCGCCGCCGTCTGGGCGCCCGCGTGGTACTCGGGCAGCGGCGGCGTGAGCTCGGTCGGGAACCTCGCCAGCTCCGTCGCATCCATCTCGACCAGCACGACCTCTTCCTCCGGCAGCGGCTACGGCGGCGGGGGTGGCGGCGGTGGCGGTGGCGCCGGCGGGGGTTTCTAGGCCGGGGCGAGCTCCTCGACGGGTACGTCGTCGTGGCCGTTGTGGGAGTCGGGCTCCAGGTCGGGGGTGAGGGCCGTCGCGGGCGCGAGGACCTGGACCTTGTCGGCGGCCTCGTCGTAGCGATCCGACGTCGTCAGGTAGATGACCTGGAAGTCGGTGCTGATGTCCCTGAGCAGCTCGAGCGCGCGCTTGGCCCGCTCGTCGTCGAGGGTCACGAAGGGGTCGTCCATGACGAGCGGCGGCCGGCGGTCGCCGGTCACGAGCCGCACCAGCCCGATCCGCGCCGCCAGGTAGACCGTGTCGAGGGTGCCCTGGCTCAGCGACGCCACGTCCACCCAGTCGCCGCGCTCGGGGGCGTAGACGCGCACTGCGAGGTTCTCGTCGTCGACCTGCACCCGCCGGTAGCGACCCGCCGTCACGCGGTCAAGGTCCACGACCATCCGCTCCTCCAGGTACCGCGTCGCCGTGCGGATCGTGGCCCGCTCGGCGGTGTCGAGGGCCTTGAGCGTTGCGTCGTAGACGCGGGCGCGGCGCTGGAGCGTGGCCAGCTGCTCCCCCCACATCGCGGCGCGCTCGGCGTGTCCGGCGACCTCTTCTGCGTCGACGGCGTTCTGCTCGACGCGCGCCCGGACCTGCGCCTCGTTGTCCCGTGCCAGCCCGACCTGGCGCTCCGCCTCGCTGGCGTCGACCTCCAGCCGCTCCCGTGCGCGCGCCTCCTTCGCGATCGGCCCGAGGACCTCCAAGGCGCCCGATTTCTGCTCGATCTCGAGTGCCGCGCGGTCCCGGAGCTCCGGCAGCGCAGCGCTCAGCTCCCCGCCGACGAGGCCCTCGAGCTGGGCACGCAGCCGGAGGATCTGGCCGCTGTGCGCCTCCTCGGCCTCCACGAGCCGCTCCACGGCGGCGAGGTCCGGCACGTCCAGGGCGACCAGCAGGTCCGAGAGGGTCGCTTCCTCGCCCTGCAGCTCCTGCTCGAGCAGGGAGCGGCCGCGGAGCCGCCGTTCGACCTCCTGCTCGCGCAGGTCCTTGGACTTGCGGACGCGCATCGCGCGCCGGCGCTGGCGCCGGGCGACGAGCGCGAGCCCGGCGCCGAACAGCACGAGCAACGCGGCGAGGATCGTGGCGCCCGGGACCGTGATGGGCGTCCCGAAACCATCGACCGTCAGCGCCGGCAGGTTCCGTGGCAGCGCGTCGAGCTGGCCGGCCACGGCGATCGCCAGCGCGACGATGATGACGACGACCGCGGCGATCGCCGTCGGGCGCCAGGCTCGCGGCGGCGCCTCCACCAGCGGCTCCACGACCTCCACCTCTCCCGCGAGAATCGCCCGGATCTCGCGGATGCGCATCTCCGCGGCGCGTACCTTGGCCCGCGCCTCCCGCAGGGCCGGGAGCCCGTTCGAGGACGGGTGCGAGGCCTCCAGCTCGGCGATCTGCTCGCTGACGCCGACGGCGGTCGTGTAGCGCTCGAACCGCTCCCGAGCCTGGTCCCGCTCCGACACCAGGCGCTCCGCGAGCCGGGCCTTGTCCAGCATCGAGCGCTGCTCGGCGTGGGCGGCCTCGGCGGTCGCGCGCTGCTCTCGTGCCTGGGCCAGCGCGTCGCGGTCCTGCTCCAGCTGCGCAAGGGCGACCTCGCCGTTTCGCAGCGCCGCGGTCGCGGTGGCGAGATTTGCCTCTGCCGCCTTGATCCTGCCGGGGTTCTTGTCGCCCTTCGTGTTGAGCTCGAAGAGCGCCCGCTCGAGCTTTCGCCTGGCGCGGCTGGTGCCCCGATCGGCGCCGGAGATCGACGCCTGGAGCCGGTCCCGCAACGCGGCCTCGTCTCGCGCCAGCCCGTCGAGCTCGTGGTGGCGCACGGACGCCGTGGATCGGAAGAACGCCTCGCTCGGGATGCCGGACAGGTCCGCGAGCAGCTCGTCGGCGCGCGTCGGATCGCTGACCGTCTCGCCGTCGAACTCCATGAGGACGCTGCCCTTCGCGCCGCGGAACGACTTCTCGACCGTGCCCGCCTTGCTGCCGTCCCCGTCGGCGTCGTCCTGCTCGAACTCGAATCGCACCCATGGCCGGTCGTCGGCCGGCGCTCCCCACGAGCGCATCGTGTCCAGGTCCGCCGATCCGGAGGTGACGCGCCGCGTGAGTGCCAGCTCGATCGCCCGCTGGATCGTCGACTTGCCCGACTCGTTCGGCCCGCGCACCACCGTGAGCCCGGGCGCCAGCTCGAGGTCCAGGTCCGCGTGGCGGCGGACGTTGCGCAGCTGGAGGCGCGTGATCCTCACAGCGTGACCTCCGTGCCGGCGAGGAGCAGCCGCCCGAGCCGGAGTGCGTCGCGCAGCTCGCCCGCCGACTCGGCGTCTTCCGCCGCCTCCACCTCGGCAACCCGGGCCTCCAGGTCGCGGATGAACGCACCGAGCACCGTGTCCGCGGAGGCCATCGGGCCTTCCGGCAGCGGCGCCACGGAGCGATCGCGAACGCGAACCTTCAGGAACCGGTCCGCGAGCTCGGACTCGACCTCCTCGACGTGGAGGTCCAGCTCGTCCGGTCGCACGCCGATCAGCTCCACGTCCAGCACGAGGTCCGGATCGGCCCGCTCGGCGAGGGTCGCCACGAGCGCGGGCTGCGTGCCGACCGTCGCCGCGTCCAGCTGCAGGCGCTCGAACGTCGTCCGGCCGACCTTCCGCTCCTCGATCGTGACCTTCTTCCCCGACCCGGCACCGTCGAGGGTGACGAGGAGCACGTTGCCCGCGCGGTCCTGATCCAGCGCGACCGGCTCCGGCGCACCGGCGTAGGCGTAGGCCGTCCCGCCGGCCTTGCCCTTCGAGGTCGAGTGCCAGTGCCCGAGGGCGAGGTAGTCCAGGTGGCTCGCCTCGATCTCCTCGGTCCTGATCACCACGTCGTCGCCGTCGGTCCGGCCCTCGATGGCGAGCGCGGCGTGGAGCAGCCCGACATGCCACGTCGCGCGGTCGTCCGTGCTCGCGTCCAGCCCGGCGAGCGGCGACTCCGGCGCACGCTTCGTGGCGTAGCACCGACCGTGCACGACCACATCGAGGGGGCCGAGATGGACGTCGTGGCGATCGGGCTCCAGGACCGTGACGAGGTCGGAGCCGACCGCTCCCGCGAGGGCCGGGATGTCGAATGCCCGGTAGATGGAGGCCTTGTCGTAGACGTCGTGCGTGCCGGGCGCGATCACCACCCGGATCCGAGCGTCCACCAGCCGCTTGATCTGTGCCGCCGCACGCTCGACGGACCGGCGGGGCTGCGTGTTCGAGTCGAAGAGGTCCCCGGCGATGAGGACGAGGTCGACCTTCTCCGCGAGGGCCAGGTCGACGGTGGCCACGAAGGCGGCGAACTGCCGCTCGCGCTGCGTGGCGGCACGGTCACCGAGGTCGGCGTGCCTCGCCCCGAGGTGCACGTCCGCTGTATGCAGCAGTCGCAGCATGCGCTTGTGCGCGCCCTCCCCCAGCGACCCAGTCGCCCCGGCGGGTGGCCTGGCGAGCGGGGCGCCCCCATTTGCTCCCCGCTCGCCTGCGCGAACGGTCGCAGGTCATTGTGACAGGTCGCTTGGCACGACTTCGAGGCTCCGGCCGCCCAGGGCCGGCCCCCACGACCCTCGTCGCCCGATCGCACGGTCACCCGCCTGACGGACCGATCGGAGGACCCGGGGTAGACTCGACTAGCACACCCGGTGCGCCCGACCACGGGACTCCAGGACGGCACCAAGGGTCGCGCGGCACTGTGGCCAACGGCCGCTTCCGCGTTGCCGTCGTTCTCGTCTTCGGATCGCACCAGCTCGCACGTCCACGCGCTCCGGAGGCTGTTTTCGTGACCTACGCCGATCGAACCTTGATCTGTGTCGACTGTGGCTCAGAGTTCATCCACACCGCCGACGACCAGCGGTACTACACGGAAAAAGGCTTCTCGTCCGATCCGAAGCGCTGCGTGAGCTGCCGCGCCAGCCGGCGCGCCGCGCGCGACACGGGCTACACCGCCTCCGACCTCGGCGGCCCCCGCGGCTACGAGCGCTCCGCCCCGAACCGCGAGTACTTCGCGGTGCTGTGCTCCGAGTGCGGCAACCAGGCGCAGGTCCCGTTCCGGCCGCGCATGGATCGGCCGGTCTACTGCTCCGACTGCTTCCGGAAGGCCCACCCGGACTGATCCGCGGCCGGGCCTGACGCTCCACCGGACCCGGCCTCACCCGATCGATAGACTCGCGCCGTGACGACGGCGCAGCGCGGGACCCTGGCTGCGGCCATGCTCGGCTCTGCGATCGTCTTCCTGGACGGCACCGTCGTCACCCTCGCGCTGCCGAAGCTTGGGCAGCAGCTGACGAGCACCGTCATGGGCAAGCTCGAGGCCCAGACGTACGTGACCTCGGGCTACCTCGCCACGCTGGCCGCGTTCCTGGTCCTCGCCGGCGCGCTCGGCGACTACTACGGGCGGCGGCGGATCTTCATCATCGGGCTGGTCGGCTTCGGCGTGACCTCCATCCTGTGCGGCATCGCCGGGAACTTCGAGATCCTCGTCGGGGCCAGGCTGGCCCAGGGGCTCGCCGGCGCGCTGCTCATCCCCGGGTCGCTGGCGCTCATCACGAACACCTTCGACGGCCCCGCGAGGGCCCGCGCCTTCGGCCTCTGGGCGGCAGTCACCGCGGCGCTCGGGACGCTCGGGCCGCCGATCGGCGGGATCATCCTCGACGCTGCGGGCTGGCGGGCGATGTTCCTCATCAACGCGCCGCTCGTGGCGGCGGCGCTCTTCCTGTCGGTGAAGTACATGCCGGAATCGCGCGACGAGAGCGCGTCCGGCCACTTCGACTGGCTCGGCGCGCTGGTGGCCGCGCTCGCCGTCGGCGGGCTGTCGTTCGGGCTCGTCCGCGGGCAGCAGACGCGCTGGCAGGAGATCCTGCCGTTCATCGCGATCGCGGTGGGCTGCGTGGCGGCGATCGCGTTCCCGATCCTCATGGCTGTGCGCAGGCACCCGCTGGTACCGCTCAGCCTGTTCCGGCGGCGCACCTTCAGCACGATCAACCTCTCGACCCTGCTGATCTACGGCGCGCTCTACACAGGCTCGATGTTCCAGGCGCTGTTCCTGCAGTCGACGCTCGGCTACACGCCCCTCGGCGCCGCGCTCGTCTCGCTGCCCGCGGGCCTCCTGCTGACGCTCTTCTCGGCCCGGGTCGGCACGCTGTCCGGCAAGCTCGGCGTTCGGCCGTTCCTGGTCATCGGGCCGGCGATCATGGCCCTCGGGTCAGCATGGTGGCTGCTCGTGGGCGCCGATTCCGCGGCGTGGACCGCCCACATCGCCCGGCCGTCGACCTACCTGCCGCCGCTCGACACGATCGTCGGACCCCTGGTCGCGACGCTGACGTTCGGGGTCGGTCTGGCGCTGATGGTCGCGCCGCTCACGACCGGGCTCATGAGCTCCGTCCCCACGCGCAACGCGGGCATCGCGTCCGCGATCAACAACGCGCTGTCGCGGGTCGGTCAGCCGCTGGTCGCCGCCGCGGTGTTCATCGTGGTCAGCGGCGCGTTCTACGGGAGCCTGGCCGCGGCGGTCCCGGGCACGGACCCCGAGTCGCCGCAGCTCCGGGCCGACTACCAGCCGCTCAACCCGCCGCCCCCGAACGCCGATCCGGCGCTCGTCACGGCCTCGAAGCAGGCCTCCACCGACGCGTTCCACCTGTCAGTGCTCGTCGCTGCCGGCCTCCTCGCGGGTGGCGCGGCCGTCAACGGGATCGGGCTGCGAGCGAGGGACGACGAGCGTGTGCAGGAGTCTTCAGCACAGCCCGGAGCCGCGGGCGCGGGCTAAGCGAGCTCGAAGGCGGAGGGTCTCTCGCCCGCCGTGCAGCGCGATCCTGCCATCCCACATCTGAGCGCGCCTCGACGGAATTGCCCCCCTCGGACACAATTCTCGCTGGCGATGCTGCCATCTACACCTGGAGTGCGTCTTCGGCGGGGTTTTGGCGTGCTGCAGCGAATGTGCAGGCGATCTGCCGCCCCGGAGCACGGGACGAGGACGGCCATCGAACGTGCCTCACGTTCGGAAGCCACGACCCGCAACTCGACTCCCATGGCGAGCTCCGTCCAGGACGCACGGCATCGTTCGATGGCAGAGCCTAGCCGGCGTTCGGCGCACAGCGGGACGGCGAGCGACCCCTCAAATCAGCGAGCGGACCGGACCCCGAGGGCCGGCCCGCTCTTGGGCAGCTGAGCCTGGATGCCGGTCCGGAGACCGGCGGTGTGGTGCCGGTCAGGCGGCCGGCGGTGCGGGCGGCGTGGATGGGGGCGCGGTCTTCGGCATCGCCTGGTATTCCTTCCAGGCGCCGTAGACCATGATCCCGCAGCCGATCGCGTTGACGAGCAGGGCGATCCCGTACAGGCCGAAGCCCAGGAACCCGAGCCACGTCAGCAGGCCGAGGAGCGCGAAGATCGCGGCGATCCCCGTGACGACCAGCACGATCGTCTGGACCGGGGCCGGCCAGTTGATCTTGTTCGGCGAGTACTTCAGCCAGTAGATGACCGTGACGATGATCGCGGCGATCAGGTCGCCCGACCCGGAGCCGAAGTAGCCGGCGCTGCCGACCGCACCGAGCAGGAAGGCGACGACGGCGAGGATCGCGCCGTACATCACCAGCTTCTCGTTCGCGTTCAGCTTGTTCCAGAACTGCGCAATCGCAGGTGGCATGAATCCCTTCCTCCCTGTCCTCACTCCCACGTTGCACCTGTCGAGGCACGTGCAGCGGAGAGCGTAACCCTCGAACGAGCGTGTCGGAAGGGGTTCCGCGCACTCAGGCTCGCTTGATCCGATCGAGATCGGCGCGGGTGTCGACGTCGGTCAACGTTCGCCCATCGGGATCGAGGGCCAGCCAGTGGGCGGCCGGGAGCTCGATGGCGGCGATCCGGTCGAGGAGTGCCTGGAGGGAGCGTTGCCCGGCCTCCACGGCCTCGCGCGCCGCGCACGAGCCCGGCTGGACGCGAATGGCGAGCGGCAGCACCTGTCGCCGTGCCGGCGCTCCCGGGGCCGCGCCGGTGGCCGCTTCCGGCCTGCCGAGGATGACCGCGTCGGCACTCTTCTCGACGTCGAGGACATCGAGCATCCGGACGAGCACCGCCGGCACGAGCGCCGGCATGTCCCCGCCCACGACGATCGCGGCGGCGTCGGGCCCCGGCGTCGGGAGGCCCGGCAGCGAGGCGAGGATCGCGGCCAGCGCGGCCAGCGGTCCCTCGAAGGGCCGCGCGTCGGGCAGGAGCACGATCGGAACATCGCCCTCGAGCGCCCGGGGCAGGGACGGGCCCGCCACGATCACGCGGTCGGCGAGCGGCGCCACGGCCTTGATCGTCGCCGCGAGCACGGACGTGTCGCCCAGTGCCGCGGCGAGCTTGTCCTCGCCGAAGCGGCTCGATCGACCGCCGGCGAGGACGATCGCAATGAGCGTCACGCCGCCGGCGCGGGGCGCGGGGCGCGGGCGCCGGGGATGTGGCCCTCCGGCGTCCGGCGAAGGATCTGCCGCCGATCCAGGTCCTCGAGGATCGCGAGCACGTACTTCCGGCTCGTGCCCGTGGCGTCACGAAGGGCCGCCGGCGTCAGCGGCGTGATCCGGGCCTGCTCCAGCGCCACGGCGGCGAGACGGTGGTACGCGCCGGTCGACCAGGCGAGCTCCGGCCCGAGGCGGACGATGCGCCCGTCGGCCTGGAGCACCGCGATGCCCTCCGGCGGGCAGCCGGCGGCGACCGCGGCCTCGCCGAGCGCCGGCGGGGCGGACGTGTCGAGGGCCCGCTCCAGGCGGTCCATCGCGGCCCGGAGCTCCGTCGCGCCGTCGTCGCCGATCGCCGGATCCCGGAGGATGTCGTCGCGCCGCAGGAGCCGGCCGTCGGACACGAGGTGGTTCACGACGCGGGCCACGGTCACGGAGACGAGGTCGAGGTCGCTGCGCTCCACCGTCGCGAGGGAGCGCAGGCGTCGCAGGACCGCGGCCCGTGCGCGCGGGAGTGGCAGCCCCGGGCTGACCGGCGTCGAGCGGTGATGGGCCGCGACCGCATCCAGGGCCGCCTCGTCCAGCGCGCTGCGCACGTCGCGCGCGAGGGCCAGGCCCCGCGGCGCATTGCCGCCGCCCGCTCCCTCGTCCAGGACCAGCGCGCCGTGCAGCTCGATCAGGGCCCCGTCCGGCGAGCTGCCGCCGTGCTGGATGGCTTCCCGGAGCGCGGCGATTCGCTCGGGCGTCATGCGCCGGCGGGACGCGCCCCGCGGTGGGCGCGGGTCCAGCACGCGCACGCCTGCCACCACCTCGCCGCTGGCGGGCTCGCGCAGCACGCCGCGCGCCCCGGCGAAGGTGGCCGTCTCGCGAGCGAGATTCAGGATGAGCCCGCCGGGTTCGCCGCGGATCCTGCGGACATTCGCGTCCACCTGGTCCGTCCCGATGTGGAGCCGCAGCGCCGCCCCGGATTTCGGCGGTCTGCCGGGACGCGCCGCCTCGCGAATCCCGACCGGAGCGGCGGGGCGCGCCTCGACGAGCAGCCGATCCGTCGCGCGCACCCGTGGGTCCGAGGTCAGGACGTCGCCCCGCCGGAGGGCGTCGGCGGACATGCCCGCGAGATTCAGCGCGATCCGGCCGCCGTCGTGGCGGTCGCGAGGAGCGCTGTGGACCTGGACCTCGCGGACCCGGACCTCCTCGCCACCCGGCTCCCGCCGGAGCGTCGACCCTCGCTCCAGCGTCCCGCCCCACAGCGTGCCGGTCACGACGGCCCCGCGACCCTTGACGGCGAACGCCCGGTCGATCGCCAGCCGCGCCGGTCCCGCGGCGCCGTTCCGCGACAGGCGCGCGGCCACTGCATCGCGGAGCGTGCGCAGCGCGTCGCGCGCCAGCGCCGCGCCCTCGCCCGTCACGGACGAGACCGGCAGCACCGCCACGGCGGCGAGGGACGTCCCGTCCAGCAGCGCCCGCACCGCCTGCGTCACGTCCCGGACGCGCCCGGCATCGACCGCATCGATCTTCGTCACGACGGCAAGCCCGTCCGAGATCCCCAGCGCGTCCAGCAGCTGCAGGTGCTCGATGGTCTGGGGCCGCGGCCCGTCGTCCGCCGCGACGACCAGCATCGCCGCATCGATCTCCCCCGCCCCGACGAGCATGTTGCCGATCAGCCGGTCGTGCCCCGGCACGTCGACGAAGTCGAGCTCGACCCCGTCGTCGAACGCCAGGTGCGCATACCCCACGTCGATCGTCATGCCGCGGGCCTGTTCCTCGGGCAGCCGGTCGGCGTCGATGCCCGTCAACGCGCGGAGCAGCGACGTCTTGCCGTGATCGATGTGCCCGGCCGTGCCGATGACCACGGTCGGCATGGACCCCTCGGGCACCGCTCAGGCCTCGATCGCGGCCAGGATCGCCTTCGCCAGCACCGGGTCATTGTCCGGCTCCACCGTACGAAGGTCGAGGACGACGGCGTCGTCGACGATCCGCCCGATCACCGCCGGATTGCCCTTGCGCAAGCGGGCCATGAGCGTGTCCGGGCTCCTCCCGTCGAGCACGACGCCCCAGGACGGCAGCGTCTGGCCGGGCAGCGACCCGCCACCCACGGTGGACTCGGTTGGCGCGGCGCGGACGCCATCGCCGGCACCGAAGCCGGAGCTGGCGGGCGATGCGGCGAGCGCGGCTGCGCGGCGCTCCAGCTCCTCCACTGGCGCTGCGATCTGGCGCCACACGGGGATCTCGGTCCTCGCTGTGCCGGCGCGGTAGAGGCGCAGCGTCGCCGCCAGCGCGGCGAGGATGACCTTGTCCGGGCGCGTGGCGCGGGCGAGCGGGTCCTTCCGCAGCCGCTCCACGAGCGTCGCGCGGCCCGCGATGATCCCGGCCTGCGGCCCACCGACGAGCTTGTCGCCGGAGAAGGTCACGAGATCCGCGCCGGCGGTCAGTCGCTCGCTTGGCATCGGCTCGTGCGCCAGCCCGAACGCCGCGGTGTCCAGCAGCGCGCCGGAGCCCAGGTCGTCGATGACAATCGCGCCGTGGCGATGGGCCGCCGCGGCGAGCTTCGCCGGGTCGGGCGACTCCACGAACCCGATCTGCGCGAAGTTCGATGGGTGGACGCGCAGCACGATGCTGGCGCTGCCGTCCGCGAGGACGGCCTCGAAGTCCGCCACGCGGGTGCGATTCGTGGTGCCCACCTCCACCAGCGTGGCTCCCGCGCGTCGCACGATCTCGGGGATCCGCACCCCGCCGCCGATCTCGACCGCCTCACCGCGCGAGACCGCGACGCCGCCTCTCCCCGCGAGCCCCACGGCAAGCGCAACCGCTGCGGCGTTGTTGTTGGTGAGGAGCGCCGCCTCGGCCCCGGTCAGCGCGATGACGTCGTCCTCGACCGAGGGAAAACGGCGGCCGCGGCGACCTGTCTCGTGATCGAGCTCGAGGAGCGATGGGGTCGAGGCCGCAACGAGGGCGGCCTGCGTCGCCGCCCACGGCCAGGGCGACCGCCCGAGGTTGGTGTGCAGGATGACGCCGGTCGCGTTGATGACCGGGTGGAAACCGAGCTCGGCCAGCGGGTCCTCGAACCACCGCAGCCGCGCGTTCACCGCGTCGGCGAGGTCCTCGAGGGAACGTGGCGTCCGCCCCGCCGCGAGCGCGGCTCGCTCGTCCGCGACCACCTCGCGGGCGACCGCGGTCACGGGTTCGGCATCGCGGCCGTCGACGAGCGCCTCGGAGGCGCGGATGACGGCATCGATGCTCGGGGGACGCATCCGCCGATCGTACGCGCGTGGCCAGCGAGATGGCGGGAGCGCATGGGAGTCGAACCCACCGCGCGACGCCGAACGCCGCGCCACTCGTTTTGAAGACGAGGCCGGGCACCGGCCCGGCCGCACTCCCCGAGCCCATGCTACCGAGGCGTAGCGGAACGCCGCGCTGCGCCGCGCGGCCCCGTGGTCAGCCGAGCCGCAGCTCCCGACCCAGGAGCGCGCGGCGGTCGGCGCGAGCTCGTGCGCTCCGCATCGCGTGGTCCGCCTTGTACCACTGGATTCCGGGGTCGGCCGGACCGGCGCGCACGAGCTCGAGCGCGTCCATCGGCGCGATGAAGAAGTCGCGGTCGCTGAACTGCCAGAGCAGCGCGCCCTGCAGGTCACGAGCCACGGTCACGGGGTCGAACGGCTCCAGGCGGCGCAGGTAGTCGTATCGATCGCCCTCCACCTTCCAGAAGCGAAGGAACCAGTCGCCCCAGCGCGGCGTGGCGGCGATCACGACGGTCGCCTGGAACACCGGCCGGCGCGCCGCGAGCCCGAGCCCGTGCATCGCGCCGAAGTCGTGGCCGACGAGCGCCACGGGCGTGTTGCGAGGCAGCCCTGCGCGGAGCCGATCGAGCGCCAAATCCAGCCGGCGCTGCTCAAGCTCGAGGTTCGCGACGTCGGTCTCGGCGTTCACCGGGTCCGGAACCCACGGCAGGCGGCCCGCGGGCAGGACGCAGCGCAGCCCGCGGCGGGCGTACTCACGCGCCTCGGAGAGGAACTGCGTGCGGTCGTTGCGGTGGTCGCCGAGCCAGTGCAGGAACAGGATCCCGGCGCGAATCTCGCCGTCCGCCGGCTCCACGACGTACGCCTCGACCGCGGCGTCGCCCGCGCCGAGCCGCTCGTCCAGGACGCGAAGCCGGGCCATCGATCGATTGTGCGCCGGGGCCATCCGAGTGTGACGCCTGCCCGCTCGGTGCTCGCCCGTTTCGGCCGTATGATCGACCCGTGGTCGACATCGAGCTCCCGCCGATTCGCCTCACCGAGCTGACCGAGTGCGGTGGCTGCGCCGCGAAGCTCGGCGCCGACGCGCTCTCGGAGGCGCTGGCCGGGCTCGGGCTCGATTCGCTCGCCGCGGGCGGCGGGCCTAATGTCGGGACGCCGGGGGCTGACGGCTCGACCGGCCTGATCGCCGGCCTCGACCCCCCGGACGACGCAGCCGTCCACCTGGTCGCGCCGGGCGTCGCGGTCATCGGCACGGTCGACTTCTTCCCGCCGATCGTCGACGACCCGCGCACCTACGGCGAGATCGCCGCGGCGAACGCGCTCAGCGACGTCTTCGCGATGGGCGGCCGGGTGCTGTTCGCGCTGTCCGTAGCCGCGATCCCGGAATCGATGCCGACGTCCGTGCTCCGCGAGATCCTCGACGGCGCCGCCTCGAAGGTGCGTGAGGCCGGCGGGATGCTCGCCGGTGGACACACCATCCGCGACCCCGAGCCGAAGTACGGCCTGGCGGTGATCGGCGTCGCCGCGCCCGACCGGCTGTTGCGCAAGGGCGGCGCGGAACCCGGGGACATCCTCATCCTGACGAAGCCGCTCGGGACGGGCCTGCTCGTGAGCGGGCGCCGGCAGGCCCGGACGTCCGATGCCGACCTGGCAGCCGCCGTTGACTCGATGCGGGCGCTGAACCGTCGCGCCGCCGAGATCCTCGCCGCGCACGGTGTCCGGGCCGCGACCGACGTCACGGGCTTCGGCCTCCTGGGCCACGGGCTGGAGATGGCACGCGCCTCCGGAACCGCGTTCGTGTTCGACGCCGCCAAGCTGCCGGCCCTCGACGGCGCGCTCGACCTTGCGCGCGGCGGAGTCGAGACGGGTGGGGCGGCACACAACCGCCGTTTTGTGGCGCCGTCGCTGGACGTCGGGGCGGAGGTCCCGCCCGAGCTGGTCACCCTCGCCCACGACCCCCAGACCTCCGGCGGCCTGCTCGCGGCAATCCCGCGCGCCCTGCTCAAGGACCTCCACAAGGACCTCGTTGACGCAGGCGTCATCCACTGGCCGGTCGGCCGCGTGGAAGCCTTCGAAGCCGGAGCGGTCCGCCTCACATGACATCACGCTGACCGACTGAGGGCGTAGCGGAGCCGGGTCCGTCGGCGGCGTGACCATTGGCGGGCGGAATCGACCGCCCGGCTTTTCGTATCGTGGGGATATGGATCGCGGATCGACGGTTCGAAGGCTCGCAGCGGGCGCCCTGGTTGCGCTGGCCGCGCTCGGCTGCGGTGGCGGCAACACGACACCCCCGGACGTCTCCCCGGATCCGCAGACGGTGACCGCGCTCGACGGGCGTTTCGAGCTTCGGTTCACGGTCGATCGAACGACCCTCCGCCCCGGCGACCCCATCACGGGCACGGCCGAGCTGTGGCTGAAGGCCGGCGGCAGCGGGGTACTGTCGGGCTCGAGCGACCTCTTCTCGTTCGAGTTCCTGGAGGTCGGCGGGCAGCAGCGCGGCGTCGCGCCCGTGATCTCGCCGGACTGCTCGCCGCACCAGGTCGGCGCCGACCGGCCGTTGACCTCGGCGATCTACCGGTCCGGCGCGCCGAAGCCTGCCGGCGCGAACGCCGAGTTCGTGCGGCAGTTCCTGGCCGGCGACGCGATCAACCTGCCCGCCGGGACGTGGGACATCACGGCGATCGCGGGCTTCGTGGACGGCCGCTCGTGCGCGGGGCTGCCCCACGCAATCCGATCGACCGTTCGCGTCACGGTCACCGGCTAGGCGCGCAGGTGAAGCCCGGCGACTGGAACGCCGCCTCGTACGACAGGGTCGCCGACCCGCAGGCGCGCTGGGGCGCCCAGGTCCTGGAGCGGCTGCCGCTCGAGGGCCACGAGACCGTCCTCGATGCCGGCTGCGGCACCGGTCGGGTCACCGAGCTGCTGCTCGCGCGGCTGCCGCGCGGCCGGGTCGTGGCGCTGGATGCCTCCGCGGCGATGCTCGAGCAGGCGCGGGGGCGGCTGGCGAGATTCGGCAACCAGGTGTCCTACGTGCAGGCGGACCTGGAGCGACCGCTGCCGATCGCGGACCCGGTCGACGCCGTGCTGTCCACGGCGACCTTCCACTGGGTGCTGGACCACGACGCGCTCTTCGCGAATCTCGCCGCCGTGCTCCGCCCGGGGGGCCGGCTCGTGGCGCAGTGCGGAGGCTTCGGCAACATCGATTCGCTGCTTCGCATCGCGAAGGACATCCACCCCGGCTTTCGCCGGCTCCACAACTTCCAGACCGCGGAGGCGACGCGCGAGCGACTGGAGCGATCGGGCTTCGACACGATCGAGACGTGGCTCTCCGCCGCCCCGACGCCCTTCGACTCGCCCGCGCAATTCGAAGCCTTCCTCGAGACGGTCTGCCTTCGAACCTTCCTCGAGGAGCTGCCGCACGAGGGTCGCGAGCCGTTCGTCAAGGCCGTCGCGGCGCGAATGCCAGAGCTGACGCTGGACTACGTCCGGCTGAACATCACCGCCCGCCGCGCGGCCTGAGCGCCGAGGAGTCGGCGTCACGCGTGGACTCGGCGTCACGCCGTCATCGACCAGCCTGGCGGCCCCGGTGTGGGCACACGCACCAGCCAGCGGGACCGCGGCTCCACCGGTGGCCACCGGATCGCCGGCTCCACGCGTGGCCACCGGACCGCCGGTGCCGCGCCGCGGCCGGAAAGCCGCCTAGAACCAGCGCACCCTCGAGTACGCGCCGGCGAGCGCCCCGCCCAGCCCGATCGCGATGTACGGCAGCATCGCCTGCAGCCACAGCTGCGTGGAGACCTGCTCGCCCTCCGCCGGGATCGCGCCCATGAAAATCAGTATCTGTGCGGCAGCGCCGAGGGCGAACCCGGCAGCGAGGCCGCCGTAGAGCATCGTCCGGACGATCGGTCCTCGCTTGAGCCCGACGAAGCGCACGAACGCCTCGGCGATGAACGCGCCGGCAAAGAAGGCCAGGAAGATCGAGTAGAAGCCGAGCTGGCCGCCCAGGTAGCCGACGATCGCGCCGCCGCCGATGGGGATGCCGACCCCGAGCGCCAGCTGCCGGGGGCTGAACGACGAGATCGTGGCGCTCTTGACGAGCCCGCACTGCCGGCAGCGGAACCCGACGGGACCCTGGACGGCGCACCTCGGGCAGATCGGCTGGTCGCAGCGCCCGCACCGAACGTACGTCTCGCTCTTCGGGTGGCGATAGCAGTACAGCGGGCCCACGTCGCCCTCGACGCTGTCGGCGGGTTCGATTGCGGCGCCCTGGTTGAGCGCCCCCTCCACGGTCACGGCGCGGACTGTCGGCCCGGAGCGGCCCGGCGTCAAGAGGCCAATCGGCCCTCGCCCGGTCGTACACTCGCCAGGCCGGCGAGGGTCGCCGGCGGCGAGACCAGAACGGAGGCATCGTGCCGAAGTCGTACGTTCGCCTGACCCAGCCCCTCGTGCGCGACACGAAGGGCGGCGAGCTCCGTCCCGCGACATGGGACGAGGCGCTCGACCGGACCGCAGCGGGGCTCCGCGCGGCGCTCGATCGGCCACGTGCCGCCGGCGCCAGGGCCCCCGTCGGGATCTTCAGCTGCTCCAAGTCGACCAACGAGGTCAACTACGCGGCCCAGAAGCTCGCCCGACAGGTCCTGGGCAGCAACAACATCGACAGCTGCAACCGCACCTGACACGCACCATCTGTCGCCGGTCTGGCGACCGTTTTCGGTGCTGGCGGTGGGACCAGCTCATATCGCGAGGCTGAAGAGACCGACCTGATCGTGCTCTGGGGCAGCAACGCCCGGGAGACGCATCCGATCTTCTTCCACCACCTCCTGAAGGGCGTGCACAACGGGGC
>DASTIE010000046.1:0-6237 GCA_035717865.1 Candidatus Limnocylindrales bacterium | reverse complement strand
CGCCGGGGCGCACGGGTCGCCGCCGGTTGCGCTTCGCCTGAACGGGCTCGACGCGCTCCGTCGGCGGTTTGGACGGAGCGATGTCGCCCTCGACAGCGAGCACGCGCGCTTCGTAGGCGCCGAGCGAGACCCGAAGACCCTCGCGCCGGAGGTCGCCGTGCGTGCTGCGCAGCTCGTAGCCCGAGCGCTGGTCGACGAGCCGGACGATCTCGTCGTCGAGGCCGTCGAGGGCCAGAGCGGCGGCGAGACGGACGCTCGTGAGCACGGAGCCGCCGCTGCCCCCGGGAGCGGCCGCCGGCACCGAGGCGTCGACGCGGACGGTCGTGTCGCCATGGTGGTGGTGGACCAGCACGAGCGAGCGATCCGCCCCGCGGCCGTTCGAGTAGGCGTAGACGTTCTCGTCGATCCCGCCATCGTCGCGCCGAGCGTCGTAGAGGTGGAAGTCGCTCGTCCCGGAAAAGGCTGCGCGGCGACGCAGCAGGGGCACGATCGCCCAGGCGAAGTGGTCCGCGTGCGACTGGTCGACGGGCTCGTCCCAGCGAGCCTTGCGGAACTCCATCCCGTAGCGCTCGCGGAGGCCCTCGACCTGGCCGTGGCCCAGCATCGGCAGGCCGGGCAGGGTGGCGAGGAGGGTCGCTGCGGAGAAGGCCTTGTCCGTCGTCCCGAACTGCTCCGCGGCGGGCCGCTCGTCGGGGTTCGTCAGGAAGTTCACGAACCGCGCGAGGATCGCCGGGTCGAACTCGAGCGTGTCGCGCATGACCTTGCGGTAGCCCGCGTTGTCCTCGTCGCGGAGCATGTGCATGAAGGCCGAGTTGTAGACACGGTGCATGCCGAGCGTCCGCACGAAGTAGCCCTCGAGCAGCCAGAACGCCTCCGCGAGCAGCAGCGTCCCGGGCGCCTCCGCGGCCACCCGGTCGACGACGTCGCGCCAGAACTCGTGGGGCATGCGCCGGTTGAACTCCGCGTTCGTGAGCGCGTGCTCGGCACGCGAGGGGATCGCCCCGCCGGCGCCCGGCTCCGGAAACCACAGCCGCCGGATGTGGCGCCGAGCGAGGACCATGGCCGCGTCGAAGCGCAGGATCGGCGCGCGCCGCGCGACCTGGAGGATCGTCTGGATCACGGCCTCGCGGACCTCTGCCTGCAGGTAGTCGAGCTGGGCCGTGTCGTTCCAGGGGTACGAGGTCCCGTCGTTGCCGTGGTAGACGAAGCGCTCGTCACCCGTCGCGGCGTCGCGACGCCGGAAGACGACCGCGGCGTCCGTGCCGTCCCAGTAGTGGTCCTCCAGCTGGATCTCGACGCGTTTGTCGTCGGACAGGTCAGGCCCCGTGAAGGTGTACGCGGGGTAGGGCGGCTGCGCGAGCCAGATGAACCGCTCCGCGTGGTCGATGACCCAGCGCGAGTCGATGCCCATATGGTTCGGCACCATGTCGGCGGCCATCCGGATGCCGTGCGACCAGGCTCGAGCTTTCAGCGCCTCGAAGGCGGCCTCGCCGCCGAGTTCGTCCGCGATCCGGTAGTCGTCGATGGCATAGGCGGACGCGACCGCGTCCTGGTCACCGCGGCGACGCTTGATGTCCGCGGAGGCCCTGCTGCGCTGCCACAGGCCGATGAGCCACAGCCCGGTCACGCCGAGCTGCTCGAGACGGTCGAGCTCCTCGTCCGGCACGTCTGCGAGGGTCAGCACGGGCCGTTCGAAGCGCCGGGCGAGCTGCTCGAGCCAGACGTACGTGGACTTGGCCATGAGCACGACGCTCGGCATCCACTCGGTGTCCGTGGAGAACGCCACGGCGTCCGAGTCGAGGCCGGTGTAGTCGGGCGCCTCGACCGCGACCGGACCGCCGAAGTGCGCCCCCGCGGCCTTCAGCTCCAGCGCGCGAGCCTCCTCGGCGAGGACGTCGAGGGCCAGGTCGATGCGGCGGGCGAGCGCCGGGCTGCGGGCGATCGCGGGCCATTGCTCGCGGATCCAGCGCAGCTGCGCCGCGAGCGAGCCCGGTGCCCGGAGCATCGGCTCTCGCAACCGTGCCGGCAGCGGGGCATCTGCCCCGAGCGCGCCCGTGCCATCGGCCGCAGCCGCGCCTCTCCCGGAGCGGCGGCGGGCGTTCGCGCCCCGCGAGCGGCCTGTTCCCGTTCCCGTCGAGGTGCCGTCCGCCGTCCGTCCGCCGAGGAGCCGCTCTGTCTGGTCGATGAGCGCCTCGTAGGCAGTCCCGTTCCGAAGCGGCGTGTCGTCGACGAGCTCCCGGACGCCGGTCGCCGCCGGATCCTCGTTGAGCGCGGCGAGGACCAGCACCTCGGCCAGGAGGTCCGGTCCCGGCAGGACTGCGTCCGCCGCGTCCCCCGCCTTCGCCGGCCGCGCACCGTCACGGAAGTGCCCGCGCCACTCCTTGTCGATCTCGACGATCGCCTCCGGTCCGAGCGCCGACCCGACGGCATCGAACGTCGCTTCGAGGTCCGCGCGCCCTGCGGCCTGGTCGTCCTCGACGAGCTTGTGGAGCGCCGCATCGAGCGCCGCGAGGGCCGCGACCTCGCCTGCGGAGACGGCCGGCTGGCCAGCCCGATCGCGCGCTGCGGTCAGCCGTGCGGCGATGCGGCGTGCCGCGAGCGCGTCGGCGGCGTCGAGCGTGCCCGATCGACCGACGATCGGCTCGAGCCCGTGCTTTCGTCTCGCCGCGCGCGCTATGGGGATCGCCCGCATCGGGCGAAGGATGTCAGACCGCGGCGAGGTCGGGTTCGATCGGGTCCGTCTGCCTGGGGCTGCGCCGGGCGCCCGCCACGCGTTCGATCGAGCGGCGGAGGAGCTCCAGGCCGGCCGGGTCGAAGTCGTAGCTCCACGGGCGGACGCGCTCGGGACGCTGGACCCGCTGGTCGAGCTTCTGCGCCATCGCCTCGCGCGACATGAGGATGATGTCCGCGGTCCGGTCGACGAGGGTGAGGCGCTCCTCGTCCGCGATCGTCGCGGAGACGATCTCGACGCCCTGCGTCCCCGCGATCGCGAGCGTCTCGGCGATGTTGTCCGTGCCCCGATCCGACGCGCAGACGACGCCGACCCGCGAGCCCTCCGGCAGCGCGGCGATCTCGTGGACGAGCTCCACATAGCCGGGCCCGACGAGCATCGCGACGACGGGAACGCGCCCGCCGACCAGGGCCTGGGCCTCATCGGCGTGGAAGGTGGTGGTGGCGACGACGTCGTAGTGGAAGCGCTCCAGGCGCTCCGGGATCTCATCAAGGAGCGTCCCCTCGGCCTCGATCTCGCCGGCGAACTCGCGGTTGAGCCGCTCCGCGTCGTAGCCCGCGTCGGCGGTCGTGCACTCGGCGAACAGGACGCGGACCTGCTCGCCCGGGCGCTTGCGCTCCGTGGCGGCCGCGTAGGCCGCAGCGGCGACCTCGTCCGGCGTGAATCCCGCCTGGGCGGCGCGACGGAGCATCTCCGAGACGATCCCGCCGAGCGCCTCCGGGCGCCGGCGATGGGCCGTTCGATCGGCGACCACGGTCCCCGCCCCGTGACGGCTCAGCACGTAGCCGTTGTCGGACAGCCGCCGGTACACCGCGCGGATCGTGTTCGGGTTGACGCGCAGGGCCGCACCGAGCTCGCGGACGGGCCACAGGCGCTCGCCGGGCTGCAGCCGGCCCGACTCGATCTTGTAGGCGAGCTGCCAGTAGATCTGCGTGGAGATGGGGACGTCCGAGTCGCGCTCGACGTCGAAGTTGGGGTCGCCGCCGGCGCCGCTTGCCGCACTTGTGCCGTAGGCATCGCTGCCTGATTCCGCGTTCGGTTCTGGGTCCATCGTACCTGTTGACATAGTCTGCTAGTCCAAGTAGAGTTCGACTTGGCCTAGTTCACTGTACCAAACCGGAGCAAGAGAAAGGGTGGTCACGCAATGAGTGGCCTGCTGTTCGTCGCCGTCATCATCGCCGCGATCGTCCTGCTGGACGTCCTCGCGCTGCGATATGGGGTGGACTCCCGATCCGAGTCGCAGGACCCCCGCTCTCCGGTCCGGGGCATCACCGTCTAGTCCAACGCCTCGCCTTCGGGTGAGATCACACCGTCCTCCTCCATCCTCAGCCCGTGGCGCGCAGGCCGCGGGCTGACGGATTCCCGGGCCCGAAAATCAGGCGAGCAAGCGGGACGCGGCCGCCAGCTCGGACGCGGCGCGGTCGACGGCGATCGTCGCCGTATGGCGGACCGTCGCGGTCCACCGTTCGCCAGGGGCGAGATGCACCGGCCACGAGAGGAGCAGCGCGCTGCCCTGGTAGACGCGCTCGAAGCCGGCCTCTGAGTTCGAGACGGTCTCGATGGGGGCGTGCCACGCGTCGGCGACGGGATCGATCGTCGTCTCGAGCTGCACGCCGAGCCAGCCGTTGCCGTGGGCGACCCGTTCGACCCCCAGCGCCGCCCCGACGCCGTCGTGGCTCGACCGCTCTGAACCGACCTCCCACCACGCTTCCGGGTTGCCCCCGCCACCGAGCATCGTGATCGCGTACTCCAGGCCGACCCGCGCCTCGAGGGCGGCATCGCCGCGGTTCTCGAGGGTCACGTGCTGCTCGAGCGTGGGATCGAGGCGACCGCCGCCGAGCCGGAGCTCCGTCGTGGCTCGCAGCGCGATCCCGACGCCGTCGACAGTCGCGAGGCCATCGCGCGCAAGCTCGACGCTCGCGTCTCCGAGGTCCACGACCCGGAACCGACCGTCGACGAGGTCGGCCAGATCACCGCGGCCTCCCGCGCTCCACGTGGCAAGCGTCGAGCCCAACGGCAGCACGCGGAGCAGGCCGCTGCGCCGTTCGTAGTCGTCGTAGATGAGGCGATCGGCGAGGCCCGCCTCCTTGACCTGGACCATCTCGTGGATCGAAGCCGGAGCGGCACCAGCGGTGGGCGGCGCGGCGTCCGCGCCGGGGTCGGCCGCAACCTCGGCGGCCTTCGCAGCCTCTTCGGCGGCCTTCGCTGCAACCTCGGCGTCGTGCCGGCGGAGAGACTCGTGGTACGCCTCCGGCCGGCGACGAAGCACGCCGGTGAGCGCGTGCCGGGCAGCGCGCAGGTCCCACGACCCGATCCCGCCGCCCTCGTCGAGCTTGACCACCACCACCTGGCCGTTCGTGGCCAGTCGAAGCTCGTCCCGGCCGTCCAGGTCCAGATCGCGAACCTCGCTGCCGACCTGCGTCCCCGACGCCGCGTCCGCGACGTCCTCCGCGGCGATCAGGTGGGCGAGCGTCGCCGCGCGCATGTGGGCGATGTAGATCCCGCCGAACAGGCCGTGCCAGTAGCAGTCGTTCGACTGGCCGCGGTACAGGTGATCGAGCGCGGCCTCGCGAGCGTCCCCGGGCGCCATCGCCTCGACCTTGTCCGACACCCGGAGCATCTGCTTGTGGAGGTCGTTGATCTCGCGGTACTTGACCTGGAAGTTGCGCCAGAACGCGCCGCGCAGCCAGCGAACCGTCCGCGAGCTCACCGCCTGTGCCTCGTGGACCGCCGCCGCGAACTCGCGGCTCTCGTCGGGTGGGAGCGCCCATTCGCCCATCTCCGCATACGAGCCGGTCGGGACGTAGACGCGCCCGATCGGCGCGCGCGCCTCCAGCCAGTCCGACGGGCGGACGGTCGTCAGCCAGTCCGCGTTGGCCTCCAGGGCCTCGAAGAAGCGCTCGACCCAGCGCCCCTTGCCCCAGCAGTGCTCGAACGTGGTGGGCCACGCGCCGAACTTCTCGCCGTCGTCGCCCATCGTCCCGAGGCGATCGCCCGCCTCCGTGGCGTGCTCCCGGAGGTACGCGATGACCTCGTCGACGGCGTGGAACGGGATCAGGTAGCGAAGCCCCTGCTCCGTGCCGAAGACCGTCAGGAGCCGGCCCTGGTCGTCTGTGGTGTAGGGCCCCCACATCGCATCCTCGGGGATCGCGGCGGCACGGAAGTGCGAATCGTCGAGGATCGTCCAGCGGTACCCCGCCGCCGCGAGCGACGTCGGCAGGTCGGGCTCCCAGACCCGTTCCGCGAGCCACGCGCCAGCCGGACGGGCGCCGAATGCCGCTTCGACCGTGCCGACCATCAGCTCCAGCTGGCCGACGCGGTCACGCTGCGGCAACGAGGCGAGGACCGGCTCGTACAGCCCGCCACCCAGCACCTCGACCTGGCCCCGCTCCACCAGCGCTCGCAGGTCCCGCACGAACGCCGGTCGCTCCGCGCGGAGCCACTCGAGCAGCGGCCCGGAGTAGTGCAGCCCGACGCGCACCGTCGGGTGCCGCCCGAGCGCCTCG
>DASTIE010000045.1:0-2102 GCA_035717865.1 Candidatus Limnocylindrales bacterium | reverse complement strand
CGGCGGCACGGCGTTCTCGGCGAGCGCGCTGGATGCGGCGCGGATGGCCCCGCGGCCGCCCTCGGCGCGCGAGCTGGCCGTGATCCGCGGCGTCCGGAGCGGCGACACGTCCGATGAGATCGGGCGCGCACTGGCGATCTCGACGCGGACGGTCGAGAGCCACCTGCGCCGGCTGTTCGACCGCTACGGCGTCGTCTCGCGCACGGAGCTGGCGGTCCTTGCCATCGAGGAGGGCTGGATCGAGGCGTCCGGCTGATGGACGCCTTCGAGGCGGCGGACGATCTGCCGGGGCGGTGGCTGTGGATCGCGCTTGCGGAGGCGGCCGCGCTCGTCATTGGCGCTGCGCTGCTGTGGGTCCTCCTGCCGGGCACGGATGCCCGGCCCCTCACCGACCGGATGTTCGCGACGCTCGTGGCGGCCGCCTTCCTTTGCCTCGGCGCACTCCTCCGGCTTCGCGCGCCGGCGCTCGGCTGGTTCGCGACCGTGGTGGCGGCCGGGATCGCGGCGACGCAGGTGGTGGCCGGCCTCCGCGCGAGCGACGTGCTCACGGACAGCGGGGCGAACGCCACGGGCCTGACGCTCGCGCTCGTTGCGCTCGTCGCGGCCGCCGGTGCCGCGGCCATGTATGCCTCCATTCCACGTGGCGGTGGCGAGCCGCGGATCTGGGAGCAGGCGCTCGCGGGTGCGGCGGTGCTCGTGACGTTCGGGGCCGGGCTGGTCGCGGGCTGGGCGCTGATCGAGGGCATCACGGGCTCGTCCGTCGCCGCGGCCGGCAAGGACGCTCCGATCCGGCTCGCGGGACGGACCGCGCTCGGGGCGGTGGGCGCGGGGCTGCTCGTCGGCGCGGTCCGAGACATCCGCCCGGCGTTCGTGCGAGCGTGGGCGACGTGGCGCAACCCGCGCGCCGATGCCCGGCCGCGCCCGTCGCTCGTCAGCCTCGTCATCGATGAGCTGGCCCCGAGCAGGAATGCGGATCGCCGACGGGCACAGGAGGCGGAGCGGGCGAGGCTTGCCGCGGACCTGCATGCCTACGTCCTGCCGGACCTCCGCCGCGCGGCCTTCGCGGTTGCCTCCCCGAACACGCCGGACAGCGTCCGGGCGACGGTCGGACGCGCGCTGGAGGAGGTCGAGCGGCTGATGCAGGGCCGGCAGTCCATCGTGCTGGAGGAGTTCGGGCTCGTGGCCGCGCTGGAGTGGCTCGCGGAGCGGACTGAGCAGGCCGGCACGTTGCGGGTGGAGCTGGAGCTGGAGGGCCCCGGCGTCGAGGCCCGCGACGCCGTGCCGGCCGGAATTGCCCGTGCCGCGTTCCGGATCGCGCTGCTGGCCGTCGACAACGTCGCGCGACACGCGGGGGCCTCGGCGGCCACGATCCGCCTCTCGGTCGATGGAGGGCGGATCGATCTCGCGATCAGCGACGACGGCGACGGCACCCGGGCTGCGGCCTCGGCTGCGGGCGCCGGACGGGGGCTGGCCGACATGGCGACCGAGGCCCGGTCCACCGGCGGCTCCGTGACGACGACGCCCCCGCCACGCGCGACCGTCGTCGCCACCTGGCCAGGCAACGGGTCCGAAAGGACTGCGTAGAACTACGCACGCCGCGACGCGGCGGGCACGGATCGCGCAGGGATCATCCCGCACCGCAACCTCTGCCCACGGCCGCGTCGCGGCCAGCGCAGGGAGGAGCACCCAGATGTTGGAGCTCATTCGCAGGGTCACCAGCGGGCGGGACGAGGACGGTCAGGGGCTGGCCGAATACGCGCTGATCCTGGCCTTGATCGCGATCGTCGCGATCATCGCCCTGATCTTCCTGGGCACGCAGATCAGCAGCATCATCTCGACGGTCGGCGAGTCGCTCTGATCCGCCGACGCGGCCGCGAGCGCTCCGCGCCCGGCTGGAGCGTTCGGCAATCCGCGGCCCATCTCATGGTCATTTCCGCTGGTTGGCCGGGCAGAAAGACCAGGCTGGCCGAACCTGCCGGCCCGGAGGCCCCCCGATCCCATCTTGCGCGGTGATCGCCGTGCGTGAACAGGAGGCTCGGGCCGTGCGATGGCTTCCTCGGGCCTCGCTCAGCTGGTCGTTGTTGCCGCCGAAGGGCCGGATT
>DASTIE010000044.1:0-3922 GCA_035717865.1 Candidatus Limnocylindrales bacterium | reverse complement strand
TCGGCGGGGGACCGCCGCCCATCGGTGGATTGTCCGGGGGGATCGGCTCGGGCGATTCAGTCGGCTCCGCGGTCGGCGAGGGTGATGGAGACGCGCTCGCCTGGCTGGCGGTGGCGGTCGCCGTAGCCGTGGCCGATTCGGAGGCTGGCCCGGCCGCATTGCCGAGTACGCCCTCACCCTGGGCCGTCGGGCGGGCGCCCGTCGCGTCGCTGCCCGGGCGGTCGAGCAGGCCACCGGCCGCCACGAAACCTGCCGCGACGATGACGGCAACCGCCAGCGTGGCGGCCGATGCCCTGGCGACGAGCGTCGTACGCGGCGTCCAGGGCCGGGACTTTGATGTCCACGGCGGCGGCAGGGGGGCGACGCCGGGATCGACGGCCGCGAGCGCGTCGAAGGAGGCCACGGTTCGCAGGCAATCCGGGCACGCAGAGGCGTGAAGGGCGACATCGCGCGGCAGGGAGTCACGCGCGCCGTCGACGAGCCAGGCCCGGAACGACTCGTGGAGGTCCTTCATCCCATCGCTCGCATCGCGATCTCGTGGAGCCTGACGGCGAGGGGTCCGTTCAGCGGTGGGTCGTCGATCGCGGCTGCCTCGTAGGCGGCGGCGTACCGGCGTCGAGCCCCAGACAGGAGCCGCTCGAGCGAGCCGGCCTCCCGGCCCACGATGGTCGCCACGTCCCGGGTGTCGAGTCGCTCGATCGAGGAAGCGATGACCGCCGCCCGTTCGGTGCGGTCCAGCGCGGCAAGGCCGGCGATGACGGGACCATCGGCGCCCAGGTCGGCGAGTGCCGCCCGATCGTCGCCGACGTGGTCGCGCGCGACGCCGGCGCCGCCCGCGTTACGCACGACCCGAGCGCGCAGCCATGCGGCCGCCCGCTCGGGGTGACGGAGGTGCCCGGCGCGGTCGGCGCCGGCCGCAAGCGCCTCGCCGGCCAGCCGCGATGCCCCTCGCCGATCGCCGAGGGTCAGGAGGAGCCCGAATCCGTGGAGACGCCGGCCGTGGAGCTCGTGAAACGCTTCCCGTACGAGATCCGCGCGTTCAACATCGGTCGGCGCGGTGACGGGCGGGCGCGGATCGGTCTCCTGCATGAGGCCTCGATGTGCGGTGCGGTGCGGTCCGGTGCGGAAGTTTACTCGCGCAGCGCGCGTGAACGCTCGGAGCGTCGTGGCCCGGTTGGATCTTGCCGCAACCTTGACAATCGGCTAGAATAGGCTCTGGCATCTTGACAAAGCACTTGACAAGCGCGCCACCGGTGCGCGAGGGCATCCGCATCAGCTCCCCTTCCGGCATCGTCGCCGAGATCAAGTCAAAGCTCCCCGTCGCCGAGGTGGTGGGGGAGACGGTCCCACTCAAGCGTGCCGGCACCCTGCTCAAGGGCCTCTGCCCGTTCCACGCTGAGAAGACGCCGTCCTTCACCGTCACGCCTGAACGGGAGTCGTGGCACTGCTTCGGCTGCGGCGAGCACGGCGACATCTTCACCTTCGTCATGCGGCGGGACGGCCTCGACTTCAAGGAGGCGCTCGCCAGGCTGGCGGAGAGGGCCGGCGTCGAGCTCTCGCAGCGCGACGCCGGCGAGGATCGCCGCCGTCGACGCCTCCGCGAGGCGCTCGAGTCGGCGATCGCCTGGTACCGCGAGGTCCTGCTCCAGGCCCACCAGGCCGAGCGGGCTCGCGCCTACCTCGCGGAGCGCGGCCTGACCGACGAGACGCTCGATCGGTTCGGCATCGGCTACGCGCCGAAGACGTGGGATGCCATGACCAAGCGCCTGCGCGCGAAGGGCTTCACCGATGGCGATTTGACCGACGCCGGCCTCGCCAAGCCGTCGAACCGGGGTGGCGTTTACGACGCGTTCCGCGGCCGGATCATCATCCCGATCCGCGACGCGAGCGGCCGCCCCATCGGCCTCGGCGGACGCATCCTGCCCGATGCGGAGGGGCCGAAGTACCTGAACTCCCCGGCGACGGCGCTGTTCGACAAGAGCCGGACGCTGTACGGCATCGACCTCGCGAAGACGGCGATCCGTCGCGAGAAGCTGGCGGTCATCGTCGAGGGCTACACCGACGTCATGGCGGCCCACCAGGCGGGGTTCGCGAACGTCGTGGCCAGCCTGGGGACGGCGCTCACCGCGGGCCAGGTGGAGCTCGCCAACCGCTATGCGGACGCGGTCGCGCTGGCGTACGACGTCGACCTCGCCGGCGAGGCAGCGACGCAGCGCGGGCTGCTCGAGGAGCTGGGGCCGGTCGTCTCGAAGGTTCGCGTCATCAGGATCCCGGCCGGCAAGGATCCCGACGAGCTCATCCGGACCGATCCGGACGGCTGGCGCACCGCGGTCGAGGCGGCGGAGGAGCTCCTGCCGTACTTCATGCAGCGGGCCGCCAGCGAGGTCGACATGCGGCAGCCGCACGGTCGAAGCGCCTACACCCGGCGCATGCTCGATCTCCTGCGGCGCATCCCGGATCGTGTCGAGCGCGACTCGTATGTGCCCGGCCTCGCGCAGCTGGCGGGAATCGACGAGCGGGTGCTCCGCGACGAGCTTGCGCGTGGGCCACGGCCGCTGCCGATCCGGCCGGTCGACGCCGGCCCGCTCGCGGAGGCCCCGGTCCTCAACGCCCTCGAGCGAGAGGCGCTGACGTTGCTCCTGCTCAACCCGGGGCTCGCGGAGGAGCAGCGGGGGACGGACCTTCCGCTCCGCGACTCGTCGGCGCGCGCGCTGGCTGAGGCCTGGATCGCCGCGGCTACGGGTCCGGATCGTCCGGAGCTCGAGGCGTTCGTCGGCGGCCTCGACGCGGGGACGGCGGAGCTGGCGCGGAGCGTGCTGGCATCCGCCAGGGCTCGGGGCGTGCGGCCGGACACGGAGACGGATCGCGCGGCGCTGCGAGTGTGCTTCCTGCGGCTCCGCAAGGAGCAGGTCCAGGAGCGGCTGACCGATCTGCAGACGCTCATCAGCGTCGGCGCGCGCGACGAGGCGTCGACCGACATCCACGATCTCGAACGACAGTTCCAGGTGCTGCATCTCGAACGGGAGCAGCTCGAGCAGGCAATCAACCCGTCGGCCGCGTTGGTCGGCGAGAGGAGGACGTAACCCGGTGGCGACCAGCACCACGACGCGAACGCGACCGGCGGCGAAGCCCGCCGCCGTGAAGGACGACACGACCAAGAAGGCCACGGCGAAGCCGGCCGCGAAGGCGACCGTCTCGAAGGCCGCGGCCCCGAAGGCACCTGCCCCGAAGGCCGCTGCCCCGAAGGCTGCTGCGAAGAGCGGCCCTGCCAAGGCGGCCGCCAAGGCCGCTCCCGCCAAGACGGCGAAGCCGTCGCCGGCGAAGAAGGCGCCCGCCAGGGGCGGCCGGTCGAAGCCGGCCACGCCCAAGGCCCGCGGCAACGGCGCCGGCAACGGCGAGGCCTACTCTGCCGCGGTCGAGAACCTCCTCACCAAGGGCCGCGAAGAGGGATTCATCACCCACGATCAGATCCTCCAGGCGATCCCGGAGCCGGAGCAGCAGATGGGCGCCGTCGAGGAGCTGTACGCCGCAGCCGAGGAGGCGGGGGTCGAGGTCCTCGACGCCGACAACCAGCCGACCCTCATCGGCGAGCCCGACGAGGAGACCGAGACTCCCACGACGGCGACCGGTGAGAAGCCGAAGGCGGCCGAGGAGGACCTCGAGGCGCTCGCCGCGGACCTCATCGGCATCGACGACCCGGTCCGGATGTACCTCAAGGAAATCGGCAAGGTCGCGCTGCTGACGGCCGAGGAGGAGGTCGTCCTCGCGAAGGCGATCGAGCTCGGCGAGCTCATCGTTGAGGATCCGTCCCGGTCACTGGTGAACCTCTTCACGTGGGTCACGCTCGACTCCGAGCCGAAGGCCCGCAGTATGGCCGCCATGCGAGCCTTCGACCTGCCGAAGGACGCGCCGCATGTCACGC
>DASTIE010000043.1:0-6353 GCA_035717865.1 Candidatus Limnocylindrales bacterium | reverse complement strand
CACGAGGTCGTCAGCGCTCCTTCGATGGCCGGGATGGTCGTCTGGCCGGGCTGGATGGTCACGACCCGCTGCGGCACGAGGTCGGCGAGGGTCACGCCGTCCAGGGCGCCGGCCACGGCGTCGCGAACCCTGATCCAGAGGTAGTTCACGGTGCACGAGGAGGTTCGCGCGCACGCATCGTGGGCGTCGTCCTCCGTGGCACAGATCATGGGCGCGAGCGGGCCCTCGAGGGCTCGGAGCACCTCGCTCATCGGGATCGCCTCGGGCGCGCGCGCGAGCTGGTAGCCGCCATGGGCGCCGCGGGTGCTGGTGACCAGGCCCGCGTCGCGGAGCACGAACGCCAGCTGCTCCAGGTATGCCCGGGGCATGTCCTCGGCGGCCGCGATCTCGGCGAGGGAGGCCGGCCCGGACCCGAAATGCCGCCCGAGCTGGACCATCAGCCGTACGCCGTACTCGCCCTTGGTCGAGAACGCGACGGCACCCGTCCCGTGGAACGCAGGCCGATGCGTCGCGGAGCCGGAGGCGTGGGTGGATGCTGCGGTCGGTTGGGTCGGCGGGGCCGTCTGAGCGGTCAGGAGAGCGTCCTCAATCCCAAGTGATCTTGTCGGGATTGAGTGTACGAACGCCCCTCCGGAGCGTCAAACCCGTACGAACGTCTGGGTCAGTACGAGCAGGCGTCGTAGCGACCGTTCGGCAAACGCCCAACCGTGGCCTCTGCCGCGCCCTTGGGATTTGCCATCTCGAAGGTAACGTCGTAGAGCGGGGCCTCGATCGGAGCCATGCAGCTCTCCACCGCGCTTGGGCGCACTCGCACCACGGTGACGTACTGCGCTTGATCGCTCGGGAACAGGCCCCACGCGTAGGCGGCACCCGCGACGCGCTCGCAGGTCGCCTTGACGATGTCGCCGCAGTCGCGCGTCACGTTCCGCGGCAGAAATCGGAGATTGAAGATCCAGTCGGAGCCGCGCACGAGGTCCTCGCGCAGCGATCCCAGGACCACCCCGTTCTCGAGGACGGAGAGCTCATAGCGGCCTGGCTCGATCTTGATGTGGCGGACTTCCCAGGGCGCCTTCTCGACGGCGATCCGGGCGGTGGGTGGTGCCTCGGGCGTGTCAAGGCTCTGCAGGACGAACACCGACGCAAGGCCCAACGGGAGGTCTGCCCCAACGTGTGCGGTGAGCGGCTGGTCGGGGTGCTGGATCGAGCCCAGCGGGTGCGTCTCGGTCGTGAGCAGCCTGCACCGGGGATCCCTCCCCAGGTCCATGACCACGTCCGATTCCTGGTCCGGTGCGATCTCAACGGACCCTTCGCAGGTCACGTCGTTGTAGACGACCTGCACGACCCCGGGCGAGAACGGCCGGTTGACGATGACCTCGATGTCACCCCTGATCGACTCGCCCTTGACCGTGGATTCGTCGGCGAGGATGTAGCGCAGCTGCAGATCGCAGCAGTCGTAGGGCGGCTTCATGGTGAGGTGGAGCTGCCCGGGAGGGCCGGCCGTCGGTGCGACGCTGACGCTGGGTACCGACGTGGGGGTCGCGGTCATGGAGGGGACGTCACCGCCGCAGCCGATCAGGGCGAGGGCGAGCCCGAGCCCGACGTTCGCGAGGGTCAAGGGTGCGAGGAACGTTCGCAGGCGATTCGTGGCGCGATCCTCAGCATGGGGCAGGGCATGCCCGGCTGAGTATCCAGAGGCCCCGACGGTCCGTCGAGTGACGAAGCGCGGCTCGCGCCCGCTGCGCGGGCGGCCGGGGTCAGAGCCTTGGCGCCATCAGGCGGCGACGAGCTGGATCCGCCCCCGGCGGATGCGCTTCCCGGGCTTTGGCTTGCGGACGCTCGGTCGCGGCTGCTCGTCGAGATCGGAACCCGGGAGGGAGTTCGGCCACCAGACGATCGACGGACGTTCGGCGCGAGTCGTCCATGACCAGGATCTGCGGGCGAGCCCGGCTCGACCGGGCGGGAGCGACATCGATCCGGAGTATGGCCCGAACGACTGCCGGCTTGCAGCATGCTTTTGTACTTGTTTCAGTCCGAATTGTTATGTCGTCGCAATGTCTCGACTCAGCGCCCAGGGGCACGGCGGTCGTTCCGAAGCCGCCGCGGGACCGGTGAGGAGCGGCATTGCGGCGCGAATGTACGCCGTGCGGCTCACGCCGAGAGGGTGCCTCGCAGCTCGTCGCGCCAGGCGACGGTGGCCGGCACGTTATTGAAGGTGTACACGTGCAGCCCCATGACGCGCGCCGAGGGGTCGGCGATCACGGGAGCGAGGTCCTGCATGAGGCGTGATGGCTTGTAGATCCCGCCCGACTTCAGGAGCTGCCCGACGAAGCGATAGTTCCGAAGCACGAACTTCGAGGCGTCTTTGACGCCGATGCGCGCGCTGATCGACATGAGCTTCGGGATCTCCGCAACGCCCGGGATGCCGAGCTTGACCGGCAGCTCGATGCCCTCTGCACGCCGAGCCGCGATGAACGAGGCGATCGACTTCGGGTCGAAGCACAGCTGCGTCGTCATGTACTGGACCAGGGGCGCCTTGTCGCGGAGCGCCTGGGCGAGCGCCTCGTCCGGGATGTCGGGATGGCCCTGCGGGTAGCACGGGCAGCCGAGCTCGGCTGGCGACTGGCCCAGGTCGGCCATCGCGCGCAGGAGCGAGAGGCCGTCCGGGAACTCGCCCGGCTCGTCTGCGTCGCCACCGACCACGAACGCTCGATCGATGCCGGCGTCGCGGAGGCGCGAGAGCAGCGTGGCGAGGTGCGCGCGGTCGCGGATCATCCGGGCCGAGAGGTGCGGGATCGCGCGCAGCCCGGTGCCTTCGAGCTCGATCGCGAGGTCGACGGTCGTCTCGATCGTCTTGCCGGGCGATGCGGTCACCGAGATCGTGGCACCGCGCGGGAGGGCCGCGGCCTGCTCGCGGACGTTCTTGAGCGGGATGAGCTCGAGCGTCGGGTCCGCGAGGATGCGAGCGAGGGCCGCCGATCCCTCGGCGTCGAGCCGGGAGCCGCGCCGAAGCAGGATCACTGCTGGGCCGGCAGCCCGGAATTGTCGGAGGACTGCTCATGAACCGGTCGCGCAGCCCGGTCTCCGACACGATCTGTGGTTGTGACGTGCCGAATTGCGTCGCAGACCGGTCCCATGGACCAGCCTTCCTCGACCAGGGTCGGAATCCCGGGCTGGCCGCCCAGGTGGTGGCCGGGACGCGCCGTCACACGTCCGAGTCCGGGAACGACGCCTTGCGCTTCGCGATGTAGTCGTTCAGCGCCTCGTCGATGCCGGGGTCGATCGGCGGGGCCTCGTACTCGGCGAGCATCCGCTTCCAGATGACGTTCGCCCGCTGCGGCGATTCGAGCGCGCCATCCTCGAGCCACTGCTCGAACGAGTTGTTGTCCGCGGTCGCGGAGCGGTAGAACGCCGTCTCGAAGTTGGCGAGGGTGTGCGAGTTGCCCAGGAAGTGCATCCCGGGGCCGTTCTCGCGGATGGCGTCGAGCGCCTGGCCGTTCTCCGAGAGGTCGACCCCACCCACGAACACGCCGGCCATGCCGCACTGGTCGAGATCGAGGATGAACTTCTCGTACCCGACTGCCAGGCCGCCCTCGAGCCAGCCGGCCGCGTGAAGAACGAAGTTGGTTCCCGCGAGGATCGTCGGCTGGAAGGTCGCGGCCGATTCGTAGGCCGCCTGCGCATCGGCGGTCTTCGCGGCGCAGAGGTTGCCGCCGGAGCGGAACGGCACGCCGAGCCGCCGCGCGAGCGCGGCCATGACGTACAGGACCAGCGCCGGCTCCGGGGTCCCGAACGTCGGCGCTCCCGACTGCATCGAGATCGACGACGCGAAGGAGCCCAGGATCACCGGCGCACCGGGCCGCACGAGCTGCACGAACGCCATCCCGGCGAGCGCCTCCGCGAGCGTCTGGGCCGCGGTACCGGCCACCGTCACGGGCGACATCGCGCCGGCCAGGATGAAGGGCGTGATGAGGTTCGCCTGGTTGGCCTGGGCGTAGACCCGCGCGACGCCGAGCATCGTCGAGTCCCAGACCAGCGGCGAGTTGGCGTTGATCAGCGACGTGATCACGGTGTGATCGTCGAGGTAGTCCTCGCCCATGCCTGAGAAGGCGATCTTCGCGAGCTCGACCGTGTCGCGCGCCCGGTCCGGGTGCGTGACCGAGCCCATGAACGGCTTGTCCGACCACCGGATGTGGGAATAGACCATGTCCAGGTGGCGCTTGTTCACCGGCACGTCCACGGGCTCGCACACCGTGCCGCCCGAGTGATGCAGGTGCGGCGTCATGTACGTGAGCTTCACGAAGTTCCGGAAGTCCTCGAGCGTGCCGTAGCGACGCCCGTTGTCGAGATCGCGGACGAAGGGGCTTCCGTAGTTGGGTGCGAGGACGGTGTACGGATCGCCGATCTCGACGGTCCGTGAAGGATTGCGGGCGTGCTGGGTGTAGGTGCGGGGCGCCGACGCCTGGACGATCTGGCGGGCCATGCCTCGTGGGAATTTGACGAGCTCGCCCTCGATGTCGGCACCCGCGTTGCGGAGCGTCTCGAGCGCCTCGGGGTCGCCGCGGAAGATGATCCCGACCTCTTCGAGGATCGTGTCGGCGTTGTGCTCGATGAGCGCGAGGCCTTCCTCGTTGAGGACCTCGAACGGCTTGAGCTGCCGCGTGAGGAACGGGGCGCCCGCCGCGTGGGCGGCAGCCTGTCGGGCCGCGATGCGCGCTGCGCGACCGCCGCCTGGACGCCCTCGGCCGCCATCGTCCGGGCCGCCGCGTTCTGCCTTCGGGCTGTCGATCATCGGCCGCCTCCTATGGGTTGGGACATGGTGCGCCGACGGTTGGGCGGGCGCGAGCTGGAGCGCGGGCGGGCATCCGTGCCACCGGTGCCGGCCGCGCCGAGGCGGGCCGGGAGGTCGATTGCGGAGGCGAGATTCGGCGATGGATCCGTGGCGTGCGGGATGGCCATCGCGTCGATGAAGTGCTGCTGGAAGCGCGGCTCGACCGCGGTCTCGACCTTCTCGACCGTCCTAACGACCCGCTCGATCTCCCGTCGCGCCTCGCGCGACAGCAGCGCGATGAGCGCCCCGGTGCCGGCGGCGTTCCCCGCCGCGCCCACGCGATCCACCGGCGCGTCGGGCACGAGGCCGAGCACCAGCGCGTGGAGCGGGTCGATCTGGCTCCCGAAGGCGCCGGCGAGCTTGACCCGATCGACCGTCTCGACGCCGAGGTGGTCCATCAGGAGCCTTGCTCCCGCATAGAGCGCCGCCTTGGCCAGCTGGATGGCACGGACGTCGTTCTGGGTGATGAGGAGCCGCGGCGACGAAGGCCCGACCTCGTCGTCGCCGAGATCCGCGCCGGGGCGGCCCTCGTGCAGCACGTAGGAGAACGTTCGACCGTCCGGCACGACCCGCGGGCACAGGGCGGCCTTCGCGCCATCGATCGTGCCGTCCGGCGCGATGACGCCCGCGAGGTACAGCTCCGCGATCACCTCGACGATCCCGGAGCCGCAGATCCCCGTCACGCCGGTCCGGCGCGTCGACGCCTCGAACCCGACCTCGTCCGACCACCGCGAGGAGCCGATCACCCGGAACCGCGGCTCCAGCGTCTCGCGATCGATCCGGACCCGCTCGATCGCCCCGGGCGCGGCCCGCTGGCCGCCGGAGATCTGCGCGCCCTCGAACGCTGGGCCGGTGGGAGAGGAGGCGGCGAGCAGGCGGTCTCGCGAGCCCAGGACGATCTCGGCGTTCGTGCCGACGTCGACGATGAGCGTCACCTCGTCCGCGAGATACGGCGTCTCGGACAGGATCGCCCCCGCCGCGTCCGCCCCGACGTGGCCCGCGATGCAGGGCAACAGGTAGACCAGCGCACCAGGGTAGGCGGCGATCTCCAGCTCCGCGGCCTTGACCCGCACCGCGCCGTCGGTCGCGAGCGCGAACGGCGCCGAGCCGAGGGGCGTCGGGTCGATCCCCAGCAGGAGGTGGTGCATGATCGGGTTGCCCACGATGGACAGCTCCAGGATGTCCTCGACCGGGACCTCGGCGCGCGCGGCGAGGCCCGTGACCAGGCTGGAGACCGCCTCCCGCACGACGCGGGTCATCTCCCCCGCCCCGCCCTCGTGGAGCATCGCGTACGAGACGCGGCTCATCAGGTCCTCGCCGAAGCGGATCTGCGGGTTCATGACGCCGTCGGAGGCGAGGACCTCGCCGGTGGCGAGATCCGCGAGGTGGCCGGCGATCGTCGTCGAGCCGATGTCCAGCGCGACGCCGAGCGCGCGGTCGTGCAGGCCCGGCCAGACCCCAGTGATGGCCCTGCCATCGTGGATCGCGACGGTGACGCGGCCCGCTCCCTCGTCAAGGGCCGGCT
>DASTIE010000042.1:0-3509 GCA_035717865.1 Candidatus Limnocylindrales bacterium | reverse complement strand
CGGTCCGCAGCTCGCCCCGGCGCGTCACCGGCTGGTCGAGCAGCCAGCGCAGGAAGCGGACGTTCGTCCGGACGCCGAGGATCGTGGTGGCCGCCAGGGCTTCGCGAAGCTCCGCGAGTGCCTCCTCGCGGGTCGGGCGGTGCGCGATGACCTTGGCGAGCATGGGGTCATACCCACCGCTGACCTCGTCACCCTGCCGAACGCCGGTGTCGACGCGAACGCGGTCAGGCCAGCCGACGGCCTCCACGCGACCCGTGGCGGGCAGGAATCCGGCGTCGGGATCCTCGGCATAGATGCGGGCCTCGATAGCGTGGCCGCGCATCTCGGGCGGCCCGCTCAACCCGAGCGATGCGAGGGTCGCCCTGCCGGCGATCCGGAGCTGGTCCTCGACGAGGTCGCGGCCGGTGACCGCCTCGGTGACCGGATGCTCGACCTGGAGGCGCGTGTTCATCTCGAGGAAGAAGAACTCCCCGGCATCGGTGAGGAGCATCTCGACCGTCCCGGCGCTGACGTAGCCGACCGCCGCCGCAACGCGCACGGCCGCCTGGCCCATGCGCCCACGCAACTCCGGCGTGACCGACGGCGCAGGCGCCTCCTCCACGATCTTCTGATTCCGCCGCTGCGCGCTGCAGTCGCGCTCTCCCAGGTGGACGCCCGCGCCGTGTTGATCGAACAGGACCTGGACCTCGACGTGTCGCGAGCCGGCGAGGTAGCGCTCCAGGATGAGCCGGTCGTCGCCGAAGGACCGATGTGCCTCGCGGCGCGCGGCCGCGAGCGCCTCCGGCAGGTCGCGGGCCGACGGCACGACCCGCATCCCCTTGCCACCGCCGCCGGCGGTCGGCTTGACGAGGAGCGGATACCCGATGCGCGCCGCCTCGGCCACGAGGGTCGCGTCGTCCTGGGCAGCACCGTCGTAGCCGGGCACGGTGGGGAGGCCCTCGGCCGCGGCGCGGACGCGGGCGGCCGCCTTGTCGCCCATGGCGGCGATCGCGTCATGTGGTGGGCCGATCCAGGCGATGCCGGCCTCGGTCACGGCGCGTGCGAACGCGGGGTTCTCGGCCAGAAAGCCGTAGCCGGGGTGAATGGCATCGGCGCCGGCCTGGCGCGCGACCGCAAGCAGCTCCGCGCCGTCGAGGTAAGAGCCGATCTCGCGGGTGTCGTCCATCCCGTCCGGCGGCCGCTCGTCGGAGGCGTGGACACCTACGACCCGGATACCCATGCGCCGCGCGGTCCGAGCGATGCGCACGGCGATCTCGCCGCGGTTCGCGATGAGGAGGACCCGGATCGCCCGCTCGGCGCTGGTCGGCTCGACTCCGGCCGCCTCGCCGTCGGCGACGCTCGCCAGCGACGAACGCGACACGCGCACCCGGCTGCCGACGCGCGCGGCGGGCAGGCGTCCGGATGTGATCCAGCGCTGGACGGTGCGGACCGTGACCCCGAGCTCGGCCGCGACCTCGCGTGGCGTGAGCTCATCGGTCATGTCGCGATTGTCGCAGACGCCGGAGGCCGGTCAGGTACGCCAGTTCGGCGGCCGCTTCTCGAGGAACGCGGTGAGGCCCTCCTGGCCCTCCGGCGAGGTCCGCTGACGCGCGATGCGCTCGACCGTGAGGCGTCGGGCCCGGTCGGGGTCGAGCTCCCGAAGGTCGCGGATCGTCGCCTTCGCTGCGCGAACCGCCGTCGGGCCTGCGGCACGCAGCGCGTCGAGGACCTCGGCCACGCGCGCGTCGAGTGCCACCTCGTCCGCCACGACCTCGTGGACGAGGCCGATGCGCTGCGCCCGCTCCGCGTCGAATCGCTCGCCGGTCGGAAACAGCGCGCGCGCGTGACTCTCGCCGATCTTCGCGAGCACGAAGGGACTGATGACCGCCGGCAGGATGCCCAGCCTCGTCTCCGTGAAGCCGAATGTGGTACCCGCCGCGGCGATGACGACGTCGGCGACGGCGCAGAGCCCCATGCCGCCACCGAGTGCGGCCCCCTGGACCCTGGCGATGACCGGCGTCGGGCACGTGTCGATGGCGGCGAACATCGCCTGCATCGTCGCCGCGTCGCGCTCGTTGTCCTCGACGGACAGCCCTACCGACGCCCGCATCCAGTCGATATCGGCCCCGGCGCAGAAGGCCGGCCCGTCCCCGGCGAGGACGACGCCACGCAGCGCCTCGGGCGGCTCGCCCGTGAACCCCTCGAACGTCGAGCGCAGCGCCTCGATGAGGTCGGCGTCGAACGCGTTCCGCGTCTCGGGCCGGTCGAGGACGACCCGCGCGAACGGGCCGTCGCGCTCCACGCGCAGCCCGCTCATCGGCGACGCCCGCGACGGTGGAAGGGCTCGGCGACCGCGCGAACCTGCGCGAGCAGCGGGTCCTCCAGCCAGACGACGTCGGTCCCGTCAGGCACGTCGACCGTTGCCGATGCACCGGGCTCGCCGACGAGCCCGAGGAGGAGCCGAGGGCCGGGTCCGCCGTCGTCGGTCTCGACCAGGTAGGCCGCGTCGACGGCTGAGTCGCGCAGGGCCTGCGCCAGGCTGGCCTCCAGATCGCGCGTGTCCGATCCGGGCAGTCGGACTCGGATCGACGAGCGTGTCGTCGGTCCGAACAGCGCCTCACCGCTTCCCGGCAGCTCGCCCGCCGCGAGCGCGGCGAGCTCATCGGCCTCGAACCGATAGGGCACCGGACCCGCCGGATCCATGATGGCCGGCAGGCCGGCCGCCGCGAGGTTGGCGATCGCGATTCGTGCGGGGAGCGGCAGGTTGCCGGTCCCGGACGGCGCCCACGCCGCGAGCGCGCCGAACGACGCGAACACCACGCTCACCGTCTCGCCGCCACCCTCGCGCGCGAGCATGACGCTGATCTCGACCTGCTCATCGTCGTTGACGGCCGATGCGAGCGCCGCCTTCGCCTCCTCGCCATGCTCCGGCGGCACGGGGAGGAGCAGCGTGCCGCTCATCAGCGTCCGGTAGAAGGCGTCCAGCGGGCCGCGCTCCCCGCGCTCCTCGGCATCGCGCGCTGCGAGCATCGCGTCGAACAGGTTCGCGGCGCTCTCCTCGAGCGAGCCGGATGGCACGCCGCGGTCGTGCGATCCCGGAAGAGGTCGATCGGTGGCTGAATCCATCGGTCGGTGAGCCTACCGGCTGCTGCTAGCATCGGCCCGTGATCCGCGGCATCGATCATCTCGTCATCGCCTGTGCCGATCCGGACGCCGCCGCTCGGGAGCTCGAGGAGGCCATCGGCATCGCCGCCACCGGAGGGGGCCGGCACGTGGGCCGCGGAACGTTCAACCGCATCGCCTGGCTGGCCGACGGCAGCTCTCTCGAGCTCATCGGTGTCGACGACCGCGACGCAGCCATGCAGCAGCCTGTCGGTGCGGCGGCCGTCCGGGCCCTGGACGAGCACGGCGGTGGCCTCGCGACGTACGCCCTGCGCGAGGACGACGTGGGCGGGGCGGCGGCGGCGCTCAGCGCCCTCGGCTCGTTCGGGCCCTCGACTCGTGGGTCGCGGGCGACCGGCGATGAGACC
>DASTIE010000041.1:0-12187 GCA_035717865.1 Candidatus Limnocylindrales bacterium | reverse complement strand
CCAGCTCGGGCGGCAATTCGTTGCGCGAGAAGATGAGCCCGCCGCGCGCGCCGCGCAGCGTCTTGTGGGTCGTGGTCGTGACGATGTCGGCGTGCGGGAAGGGGCTGGGATGGACGCCCGCCGCGACGAGGCCCGCGACGTGGGCCATGTCGACCATCAGCAGCGCGCCGACGCCGTGGGCGATGGCGGCCATTCGCTCGAAGTCCCAGAGGCGCGGGTACGCGGAGGCCCCGCCGACGATGACCTTCGGGCGGACCTCCTTCGCGGCGGCTTCCAGGGCGTCGTAGTCGATGCGCTCCGACTCCCTGTCCACGCCGTACGGGTGGATCTCGTAGAGCCGCCCGGAGAAGTTGACCGGCGAGCCGTGGGTCAGGTGGCCGCCGTGCGCGAGGTTCATGCCCAGGATGCGGTCGCCCGGGTTCAGGACCGCGAAGTAGGCCGCCATGTTCGCCTGCGCGCCGGAGTGCGGCTGCACGTTCACGTGCTCGGCGCCCGGGAAGAGGGCCAGCGCGCGCTCGATGGCCAGGTTCTCCGCGATGTCCACGAACTCGCAGCCGCCGTAGTAGCGCTTCCCCGGCAGGCCCTCGGCGTACTTGTTCGTGAGCCACGAGCCCTGGGCCTCGAGGACGGCCGCGTAGACGTAGTTCTCGCTGGCGATCAGCTCGATCTTGTCGCGCTGCCGGTCCCGCTCCCGGACCATCGCGTCCCACAGGGCCGGATCGACGTCGGCCAGCGTGGCCCAGCCGAGCCCGGTCGGCGGCGAAATCGTCATGCAGGGACCTCCTCGGCGGCTATCTTCCCACGCTCGACAGCCCGGCAGACGCCAGGCAGCGCTCGATCTCGCCGGCCGGGATCGCGCCGACGCGGAGGATCCGTGGCGCGGCCCCCGTGATGTCGACGACGGTCGATGCCGGGCCGCCGCGGGCGGGTCCGCCATCGAGGATCAGGTCGATGGCGCCGCCGAGCAGCTGCTCGATCTCGTCGGCGTCGCGCGCCTCAGGCTCGCCCGATCGATTGGCCGAGGTCGTGGGCAACGGGCCGATGGCCCGCGCGAGGGCGCGCGGTGCGTCGTGGTCGGGCACGCGGAGGCCGACGGTCGGGATCGCGCCGGGGGCGAGGTCGCCGCCGGTCAGCGCAGGCGGGAGAGGCCGGTCCGTCCGGCGTGGCACCACGAGCGTCAATCCGCCGGGCCAGAAGGCCGCGGCGAGGGCTTGGGCCGCCGGCGTGAAGGCGCCGATCCCCTCGGCCTGCTCGAGGTCCGCAACGAGCAGCGCGATGGCTTTGTCCGGGGGCCGGCGCTTGGCCGCGAAGAGTCGCTCGATGCCGCCCGGCCTGTCCAGCGCGACCCCGATCCCGTAGACCGTGTCGGTGGGAATCGCCACGACCCCACCGTTCCGGAGCGTCTCGATGGCTTCCGCGCGGCCCGCGGCGTCATCCGGAACGCGGCGCATGGTCACGACGCCGGCCCTGCCCCGGGATCCGCCTCCGGACGCTGGGCAGGGTGGCGCAGGATCGCCACTCGCGGCAGGCCGCCGAGGTCGCGCTCGATCTCCAGCCCCCAGCCGGGCAGGCGCTCGGCCGCGAGCTCGCGCATGCCCTGCTCCTGGTCGCCACCGATCTCCAGCAGCGCGGCGCCGTCCTCGGCGAGCTCTCCCGGGAGCTGGTCGAGGAGCCGCGCGATCACCTGGAGCCCGTCGGGGCCACCGTCGAGCGCCAGCACGGGCTCGAAGGACGCCGCGATCGGCAGCCCCGGGATGGCATCGGTGCGCACGTACGGGAGGTTCGCGACCACCACGTCCCAGCCGCCCATGCGGTAGTCCGGCAGGAGGTCGGCGACCTCGAACGTGATCCGGTCCGCGATCGCGTGCCCGACGGCGTTCTCCTTGGCGAGCTGCAGAGCGTCCTCGGAGATGTCGATCGCGGTCAGGGCGACCTCCTCGAGCATCCGGCGCTTCTTCAGCAGTACCGCGAGCGACACGACGACGGCGCCCGTACCGGTCCCGACGTCCGCGACGCGGATCGGGGGCGAGCCCGGCGGTCGCGGCGCGCCGACCAGCCGCCCGACGATCTCCAGCTCCGCGAGCTCGACGAGGCGCTCCGTCTCGGGCCGCGGGATCAGCGCCCGATCGTCGACCCCGAAGGCCAGCCCGCGGAACTCCTTCACCCCGCGGATGTACGCCACCGGCTCGCCCGCGGCCCGCCGCTCCAGCACGTCGCGGAAGCGCGCGGCCGCGCTGTCCCCGACCGGGGCCGACCAGTTGGCGATCACAGCCGTCCGGTCCACGTCGAGGGCGTGGGCCAGCAACAGCTCGGCGTCCAGCCGGGCGGTCTCGGAGCCCGAGGCCCGAAGCCGTGCCACGCCGGCGTCGAGCAGCTCACGGACAGTCGCCACGATCCTCGCCTCCGGCTCGCCGGGCAGTCGGTCAGCCGCCGGGATCGACGAGGTCGGCGAGACGCTCGGCCTGGTCGGTCTGGATCAGCTGGTCGATCAGGCGGTCGAGGTCGCCGGTCATCACCTTCGGCAGGTTCGAGAGGTCCATCCCGATCCGGTGGTCGGTCACCCGGTCCTGTGGGTAGTTGTAGGTCCGGATCTTGTCCGCCCGGTCGCCCGCGCCGATCATCGACCGCCGCGTCGCCGAGTCCTCCTCGCGCTGCCTCTGCCGCGCCGCGTCCTGCAGGCGGGCCCGCAGCACCGCAAGCGCCTTGGCCTTGTTCTTGTGCTGGCTCTTCTCGTCCTGGATCTCGACGACGAGGCCGGTCGGCAGGTGGGTGATCCGGACGGCCGAATCCGTGGTGTTGACCGACTGGCCGCCCGGGCCGGACGAGCGCTTCACGTCGATCCGGAGGTCCTTCTCCTCGTCGATCTCGATCTCGGTCTCCTCGACCTCCGGCATCACCACGACGGTGGCCGTGGAGGTATGGGTCCGGCCGGACGACTCCGTCGCGGGCACGCGCTGGACGCGATGGGTCCCGCTCTCGAACTTCAGGCGGGAATAGGCGCCATCACCCGCGATCTCGACGATCGCCTCCTTCACGCCTCCGATCCCGGTCTCGTTGAGACTCATGACCTCGGCCTTGAACTTGTGGCGCGTGGCGTACTGGAGGTACATCCGCAGGAGCTCGCTGGCGAAGAGCGCGGCCTCATCCCCGCCAGCGCCGGCCCTGATCTCGAGGATCACGTTGCCGTCGTCCGCCGGATCACGCGGGAGCAGGAGGACGCGGAGACCGTCGATCAGCCGCGCTTCGTCGGCCTCGAGGCGCTCGACCTCGTCGCGCGCGAGGGCCTTCATCTCGTCGTCGCCCTCGTCCCGCAGCTGGCGCGCCCCGGCGAGCTCGTCCCGGGCTCGACGCAGCTCCCGATAGGCCTCGACCACCGGCTCCAGGCGCGCGACCTCCTGCCCCAGGCGCCGCAGCGCGTCATGGTCGGAAAGGACCTCGGGCGTCGCGAGCTGGGCGTTCAGGTCCTCGTACTGGCGGACGACGTCGTCGAGCTTCGCGTCGAGGTTGTCGCTGGCGGTCACGGCGTGTCGTCGCTGGCGGTCATGCGGCCACGTGGTCTCGGGATCACGAGCGTCCCGCCGTCAGGCCGCGGCGGTGGCGCGGTCCGGCTCGAGGCGCTGGCGTTCGGGCAGCTCGGAGCCGGAGGGGAGGTGCTCGCCGTCGGCCTCCAGGGCCTGCTCCATCGACACGATCGCCACCTCGATCTGGTCGTCCGAGGGCTGCTTCGTGGTGATCATCTGGACGAGGATGCCGGGCGCCATGAGGGCCTTCACGAGCGGGTTCGCGCGGTGCTTGGCCCCGAACCGCAGGATCTCGTAGCCGATCGCGGCGATCACCGGGATCAGCAGGATCCGCCCCGCGATCATGACGATGGGGTTGTCGCGACCCAGGAACCCGAACAGCAGGATCGACAGGATGATGACGACCACCAGGAACTCCGTGCCGCAGCGCGGGTGCGCGGTCGGGTACTTGCGGATCTCCTGGACCGTCAGCGGGTCCTGGTGCTCGAGGGCGTGGATCGTCATGTGCTCCGCGCCGTGGTACTCGAACACGCGCCGGATGTCCGGCATCCGCGCGATGAGCGCGAGGTAGCCGAGGAACAGCCCGACGCGGATCAGGCCCTCGACGATGTGCTGGACCCAGTCGGACTCGACCCGCGAGGTGGTGAAGGACGCCAGGAACAGCGGCAGGAGGAAGAAGAACGCGACGGCGATCGTCATCGTCACGCCGAGCATCAGCGCGACGGAGCCCTTGCCCAGCTGCACGCCCTCGGCGCTGGCCTGGATGTTGGCGCTGCGGATCAGCCATTTGGTGCCGACGACGAGCGTCTCGTAGAGCACGATCAGCCCGCGCACGAACGGCGCCTTCGCGAGCCGCCACGCATGCGGGCCGCTGTTGAGGCCCTCCGAGTCCCAGACGATGTGCCCGTCGGGATGCCGGAACGCGACCGCGATCGCGTCGCGCCCGCGCATCAGCACGCCCTCGATGAGCGCCTGTCCGCCGTAGTTGAACTTCGCCACGAGCGGAGTCTAGAGGCTCATCCGGGCCGGCCAGTGGCGGCCCGCAGCCGACCGAGCCGCCGCGCCGTCAGGCGCGGACTTGCCGCTCGAGTCGCTTCTGGAAGCGCTCGACCTGCCCGGCCGTGTCGATGATGTTCTGCGTGCCCGTGTAGAACGGGTGGCAGTTGCCGCAGACGTCGACGCGGAGCTCGGGGCGAGTCGACCCCACGACCCACTCGCGCCCGCAGGAGCCGCAGTGGACCTTGGCCTCGAAGTACTTGGGATGGATCTCGGGCTTCATGCCGGCTTCGCCTCGGTCGCGGCCGGGATGACCCGGACGCGCTTCTTGTCCTTGCGGGCATGCTCGAACTTCACGTTGCCCGCGGTCGTCGCGAACAGCGTGTAATCGCCGCCCAGGTCCGTGCCCGGACCCGCGAGGAAGGTCATCCCCCGCTGGCGCACGATGATCGCGCCGGCCTGCACGGCCTGGCCGTCGCCCGCTTTGATGCCGAGCCGTTGCCCGACGCTGTCGCGGCCGTTCTTGACCGAGCCGCCGGCCTTCTTGTGTGCCATTCCTACTTGTCCTCGTCCGACTTGCGAGCTCGTGGCGCCTTCGCGGACGGCTCGTCGCTCCTGGTCTTGGTCGCGGCGGTCTTCTTCGCGGCCCCGCTCTCGGTGGTATCGGTGGTCTCGGTCTTCGCGGTGCTCCGCTTCGATGCCGTCCTGGTCTCAGTCTTCTCGGTCTTCTCTGCCTTGGTGTCGGCCTTCGCCGGCTTCTCCGCGGCGAGCTTCGCGGCGAGTGCCGCGTCCTGCTCCGCCTGGCGACGCGCCGCCTCCTCGAGCTTCTGGCGCTCGGTGCGACGCTCCTCGTCCGCCTTCGCGACCTCCTTGGCGGCGCTCTTGCCGTCGAGGACGATGTCGCTGATCCGGACGACAGTCAGCTCCTGGCGGTGGCCCTTCTTGACCCGGCGGCGGGCCTTGGGACGGTACTTGAAGCTGATGAGCTTCTCGCCGCGATCCCGGCGCAGGACCTCGCCCGCGACGGAACCGTTCGCGACGACAGGGGTCCCGATCGAGGCGGAGTCACCGTCCGCGATGAGGAGCACGCGGTCGAAGGCAACGGTCTGGCCCGGGTCTTCCTGGAGGAGCTCGATCTCGAGCTCGGTGCCGACCTCGACGCGGTATTGCTTTCCGCCGGTCTCGATGACTGCGTACATGGGCGTTGGAACCCCTGGGCGTGGCTTGTGGTCGCGCGGCGACAACCGCGGCCTTGGTGGACATGAAAGTACGCCTCGGACTCCGAGGCAAGGCACGGGATTGTACGGGCAAGCTCAGGTGAGCGTCAATCGGGGAGCGCACCCCGGCGATGGCGGCGGGCCTCGCGGATCACGTTTGGACGTGCGAGGAAATCGCCGCGCTGCTCGACTGATCGCCGCTCAGTCGTGGGCGAACCCCTTCTCTGACGCGCCCCGGTATCGCTCCTGCGCTTCGGCCTCTGCTGTTTCCGCCTCCTGCACACTCTGACCGGCTCGCGCCCGGTCGCCCTCGGCAGTCGTTAGGGCGAGATGCGCTGCCTGGCCCGCCTTGAGCGCTGCGGCTCGCGCACGATCCGCCGCTGTCTGCGCCCGCTCAACCGCATCTAATGCCGCCGCCGCAGCAATCGCGACCTCGTCGGCCGCTTCCTCTGCGGCGACGGCTGCGACGAGGGCCAACTCTGCAACCGTCTCGGCGGCGTGAGCGGCGGCGGTGTCCCGGCCAGCCGATCGCCAGTCCGCCAGCAACTCAGCCGCAGTCGTGTGCTTCTTGGGTTCGACCATCGCGGCGAATACTACGTCAGGCGTCGGTGCTCAAACCGAGACACTACCGGAACGCGGCCCTCCTTAATCGACGACCTCCTCCAGGACCGGCAGGTCCTCGGACAGCCGCAGGATGCGGGCGGTGTGCAGGTGGGCCCTGACGCCGAACCCCTCGATCCCGCGCAGGATCGTGGCCTCCGTCAGCCCGCGCTCCCGGAGCAGCTCAACGATGGCGTGCTCCTAGCCGATCAGGACCGGTGCGCGGATCGCCGGCGGGATATCGCCCGCTCGATGCTCAGGGCGAAGACCACCCCGAGAAACCCGCCAACGCCGACCAGGACGAGCGTCACCGGGCGATTGTCGCGGCCTCATTTCGGGCCTGCGCTGCCTGCCGGAGGGCCCGACCTCGGCTACGCTTTCCGATACACGCCAGACGGCAACCGGACGAGTGCGGCGTACCCGGCAAGGACAAGACGCTGCCCAAGGTGACGCCCGTGGATTGGGTCGTGTTGGTCGTGTCCGGTGTTCTCGAGGCCGTGTGGGCCGCCTCGCTGAAGGAGAGCGACGGCTTCAGCAGGCTGGGTCCGAGCGCCATCTTCCTGGTCGCGCTCGTGTTGAGCATGGCCGGCCTGGCCTATGCCATGCGGTCGATCCCCCTCGGGACGGCCTACGTCGTCTGGGTCGGCATCGGCGCCGTCCTGACCGTCGCGTACGCGATGGCGACGGGAGCGGAGCCCCCGTCCCTCGCGCGCGTTGCGCTGCTGGCGGGGATCGTGGGCTGCGTGGTGGGCCTCAAGGCGCTGCAGTAGCGCCGCTCACCACTTCGCGCGGCCCTGTCGGATGTTGATGCTCTGGAGGATGCCAAGCGCCAGGGCGATGCTGATGAGCGACGCCCCGCCGTGGCTGATGAACGGCAGCGGGATCCCTGTGATCGGCATGATCCCGATGACCATCCCGACGTTCACGAACACCTGGAACAGCAGCATCGCGCCGACGCCGCAGGCGAAGATCGTTCCGAACGGGTCCTTCGAGCGCCAGCCCGCCACGAGCACTCGCCACAGCAGGGCGACAAACAGCAGCAGCACCACGCAGGCGCCGATGAACCCGACCTCCTCGGCCAGGATCGCGAACACGAAGTCCGTGTCCTGCACGGGCAGGAGGCCCATCGCGTTCTGCGCGCCGTTCGTGAGCCCCTTGCCGAACCAGCCACCGGAGCCGACCGCGATCTGGGCCTGGTAGAGCTGGTAGCCGCTGCCCTGGATGTCCGCCAGGGGATCGAGGAACGAGGTCAGGCGGGCCTTCTGGTAGTCCGCGAGGACGTACGTCCAGACGAACGGGAAGGCCGCGATCGCCCCGGCCGCGAGGACGACGAGCCAGCGGAGGCTCGCCCCGGACATGAACAGCGTCGTGACGAGGATCGCTCCGAAGACCAGGGCCGTGCCGAGGTCGGGCTGCAGCAGCACGAGCAGGAACGGCGGACCGGCGAGGATGCCCGCGCCAGCGATCGCCCAGATCGAGCCGAGGCGACCCATCCGGCTGCCGAGGTAGTTCGCGAGCACGACGATCATCAGGACCTTGGCGAGCTCGCTGAACTGGAACTGGAGCCCGAAGACCGAGACCCACCGCGAGGTTCCACCGACGCCGCCCCCGATCGCGAGGGTCACCACGAGCAGGCCGAGCTGCACGAGGTACAGCGGCCACGCGAACGTCTTCAGCCAGTGGTAGTCGAAGGCGGCCGCCACCAGGAATACTGCGACCGCGATCGCCGTCCACATCAGGGCCCGGAGGAACACCGAACCGCCGTCGAAGACGCCCAGGCCGGCCGTCGCGGTGTTGCTGTACGCCATCGCCAGCCCGAACGCCAGCAGCAGCGCTGCGTAGGTCATCAGCTGCAGGTCGAAGTTGCGCCAGACCACGCTGACGCGTGCCGCGGTCCAGTGGTTGGGGCGCGAGCCGCGGGCGCTGACGATGCTCATGGCGGCCTAGCGCATTCCGTAGAAGTTGCCGCGCTTGAGGAGGTGCGGGTTGCGGTAATCCTTCTTGATGTCGAAGTGCAGCTGGAAGTAGTACTTGGCGATCTCGGTGGCGGCGTTGCCGAGGGTGCCGGAGTCGTAGGCGAGGACGAGGACCGCGAGCTCCGAGTCGGTGCGCTGGACGGCCTTCCAGCCATGCGGGTCGGAGGCCTTCTTGTACGGGTCCTTCGGCACGAAGCCGGCGAACCAGGAGTGGAACGGGAGCACGCCGCGGCGGTCCGGCGTACCGAACTGCGCCGTGCCCGTCTTGCCGGCGATCACGATCGGGAGATCGACCAGGTTGTACGTGTGGCGGATCACGACCATGTTGCGGCCGGCGCGACGCATGATCCGAAGGACGTTCTGCGAGGCGTCCACCTTGTGCAGGACCTCGGGCTCGACCTTCGTGACGGTCCCGTCCGGCCCGATGATCTCGCCGACGACGTGCGGCTTGTAGAGGGTTCCGCCGTTCGCAAGCGCGCAGTAGGCATTCAGGAGCTGGAGCGGCGTCACCGCGACGTAGCCCTGGCCGATACCCGCGAGGTAGACCTCGCCGGGGTAGATCGGCAGGCCCATCGTGTCCTGCTTCCACTTGTTGCTCGGGACGACGCCGCTCGCCTCCGCCGGCAGGTCGACCTGCGTCGGTGCGCCGAAGCCGTACTGCTTGCCCCAGTACGCGTGGCGATCGATGCCCAGCATCGCGGCCGCCTGGTAGAAGAAGGTGTCGCTCGAGTGGCCGAAGCCGCAATAGATGTTGCAGAGGCCGAAGCCAGCGCCGTTCCAGTCACGGAACTTGAAGCCACCGAGGGAGAGGTAGCCGGCCGTTCGGATCCTCGTCGAGGCGGTGATCTTGCCGTCCGCGAGGACGCCGGTGCCGGCGACGAGCTTGTAGGTCGAACCCGGCGGGTATTGGTCGCTGATGGCGTGGTTGACGAGCGGCTTCTCGGGATCATTGAGGAGCTTCTTGTACTCCGCGGGGCTGATGCCTTCACCGAACACGTTGTTGTCGTAGCTCGGCAGGCTGACCATCGCGATGACCTCGCCGGTCTGCGGGTTCATGACGATCACGACGCCGCGCTTCAGGCCGGCCGCGCGCATGCCCCAGCGCATCGCCTTCTCGGCGAGCCGCTGCTCCTTGACGTCGATCGTCAGCCGCAGTGAGCTGCCCGCCACTGGCGGTCGATCCGTTCGGAGGACCTGGATCGGCCGGCCCGCGGCGTCACGCTCGACGGTCTGGAGGCCGTACTCCCCGCGGAGCAGCGATTCGTACGTCGCCTCCACGCCGGCGCGCCCGAGCATGTCGTCCGGCTGGTAGCCCTTGTCCTTGAGATCCGCGAGCTCTTCGCCGCTGATCGGGCCCGTGTAGCCGAGCACCTGGGAGACGAGGGCGCCGAGCTCATAGCTCCGGCGTGTCTCCACGACGACCTCGACGCCCGGCAGCTGGGACTTCGACTCGGCGATGAAGCCGGCGACTTCCGGCTCGACGTCCTGGGCAACGCGGACGGGGTCGTAGCGGGAACCGGGGTTCGAGTCGAGCGCGACGTTGATGTCCGCCGGATCCATCCCGATGAGCGCCGCGAGCGCGTTCACCACCTCCGTGCGACGGGACTCCGGAAGATCCGAGGGCCGGATCTTCACGCTGTACGAGGCGGTGTTGGAGACGAGCGCCCGACCGTCGCGGTCGAAGATCACGCCGCGGGTGGAGGGCATGGCCTCGGTCACCGTTCGTGTGCCCGCAGCGAGGGCCGTGTAGGGCGTGGTACCCGCGACCTGGATCGCGAAGAGGCGCGCCGAGAGGGCGCCGGCGCCGAGCACCACGGCCAGCCCGAATGCCAGGAAACGAAGGCGTGAAGGTGGCGGAACCGGACGCCCGTCGAGGTATCGGATCATGCGGGCGCTACCAGTCGGCTCGTTCGACGACCGTCCGGCGGTCGCGAAGCGTGATCGCGAGCGGGCCGAGGAACAGGCCGATCAGCGCGTCGTAGAGCGCGTCGGGCATGAACGTGCCGATCGGGTCCGGGTACGAGAACCCCGGCTGGATCGCCACGGTGATCGCAAGGAGGGTCATGCTGTAGACGAGGCTCAGGATCGGGACGGCGATGACTGGGGCGATGAGGCGAAGTCGCGCGAAGGGCCGTGCGAGGAGGGCTGCGCCGCCGACAGCCACCAGGAGCGCGAACGCCGACCCGCCGAGGGGGCGCCCGAGCAGCGAGTCAAGGACGAGTCCTCCGACGAAGGCCCACGTGATCCCCCGGTCGATTCCTGCGGCGATGGTCCAGATCACTCCGCCGATGAGAACGGGGTGCGGGGCCGCATCGCCCGATATGTATGGCACGACAGAGGCTTCGAGGAGCGCGGCGACGGTGGCTCCGATCGCAGCGAAGAGCAGGCCCATGGGTCGGCGATCGGTCCTCGGCGGGCGGAGGGTTCGCTCGCGAAACTAGAGCCCTCGCGGCGACGAGCGGTCGGCAGCCGCGTCGTGGGCGAAGTATCCCACGGGGCCGACTCGACCGGCAATGGCGCATGTGTCCGGCTGGGGTAGGACTGATGGCGTCAGGTGATGTTTCACGTGAAACAACTGTCGCGAGCTGACGCGACGGTCCACCTCCACCGGAGATCATCCCGTCGGCAGGCGAGATAAGCCGCCGCAAAGCGCGCGACGGGACAATCCCCCAGCGCCGTGGACGTCCGTGGCGAAGGTGCCGGAGCCCCTCCGGATGGTAGAATTGAGCCCTGTGAATGAACTCCGGACGACCACCTGAGGTGGGCGAGACGATCGCCTGTGCCAACCAGAAGGGCGGCGTCGGAAAGACCACGACGGTTGTCAACCTGGCCAGCTACCTGGCGCTTGCCGGCGACCGAGTGCTCGTCATCGATCTGGACCCGCAGGGCAATGCCACGAGCGGGTTCGGCGTGGACCGAGCCCGTGATCGTTCCGTCTACGACGCCGTCATCGACCAGACCGAGCTCGCCGAGCTCGCGATGGCAACGGCCGTCGACGGTGTCACGCTGATCCCGTCCTCCATCGCGCTCGCCGGCGCGGAGGTCGAGCTCACCCCGATCGAGCAGCGCGAGCGCCGCCTCGCGGCACTCGTCGAGCCGCTGCGCAGCCGGTACGACTACCTGCTGATCGACTGTCCGCCGTCGCTCGGTCTCCTGACGATCAACGCGCTGACCGCCGCGGACTCCGCGCTGATCCCAATCCAGTGCGAGTACTTCGCGCTCGAAGGGCTCGGCCAGCTGCTCGCGACGATCCGGCTCGTGACCGACCACCTGAACCCCAGGCTCGAGGTCAAGGGCGCGATCCTGACGATGTTCGACGCCCGGACGCGGCTCAGCGCCCAGGTGGGCGAAGAGGTCCGCCGGCACCTGGGCGACCGCGTGTACGACGCGGTGATTCCGCGGTCCGTACGCCTTTCCGAGGCGCCGAGCCACGGCCTGCCGATCCATCTCTACGCGCCGGGCTCGCGCGGCGCGGAGGCGTATCGCGCCCTCGCCGACGAGATCCGCGGCCGGGACGAGCGGCCCGGGAGCCGCGCCGTCACGGGGAGCGCGGGTCAGTCCGCCGCCGCGTTCTTCAGCGGGAGCGCAACAGCCGGTGGGCCGTCGAGTGCCCAGGCGGTGCTCGCGTGACAGTCGGCAGCGATCGTCCGCAGGGCCTCGGGCGTGGGCTCGCCGCGCTCATTCCGCAGCGTTCACCGGCCGCCACCGGCTCCATCGAGATCCCGCTTGCCCGCATCCGCGAGAACCCACGGCAGCCGCGACTGCGCATGGCCGACGAGGGCCTGGCGGCGCTCGCCGAGAGCATCCGGCAGCACGGCGTGATTCAGCCGATCCTCGTCACCGAGACCTTCGACGGCTACCAGCTCGTCGCGGGCGA
>DASTIE010000040.1:0-3149 GCA_035717865.1 Candidatus Limnocylindrales bacterium | reverse complement strand
CTCGTCGAGGTCGAAGGTGGTGAGCATGAGCACCCGCGCCTCGACCCCTGCCTGGCGCAGCCGCCGCGTCGCCTCGATCCCGTCCAGCTCCGGCATGCGGACGTCCATCAGCACGACCTCCGGCTGCAGCTCCTTCGCGAGGCGCACTGCCTCGCGGCCGTCGGCCGCCTCGCCGGCGACCTCGATCCCCTCCGCCAGCTCCAGGATCAGCCGGAAGCCGGAGCGCACCAGCTCCTGATCGTCGGCGAGCAGGACACGGATCATGCGAGCGGCAAGGTGACCCGCAGCGCGAACCCGCGGGTGCGCGGGCCGGCGACGAACTCGCCGCCGAGCAGCGCCACCCGCTCCCGGATCCCGGCCAGGCCGTGGCCACTGCCGCCGCCTACGCGGGAGCCGTCGCCGTCGTCGCTCACCTCGACGCCTACCGCGTCGCTGCCGTAGCGGAGTACGACCTCGACCCGGCGCGCAGAGCTGTGCTTGCGTACGTTCGTCAGCCCCTCCTGCAGGACCCGGTAGGCGGCGAGGTCGAGCGCCGGCGGCAGCGGCGCCGGCTCGCCCTCGATCCGCAGCTCCACCTCCAGCCCGGTGGCGCGCGTCTGCTCGACCAGCGCTCCCGCGCGGGCCAGACCCGGCTCAGGAGCGAGCTCGGGCCGTTCGTCGCCGCGCAGCGCCCCCAGCACCCGCCGCATCTCCGTCAGAGCCTCGCGCGCGGTCTGCCGAATCGCGAGCAACGGCGGCTCGACGAGTGCCGGATCATGAGCGAGCGCCCCCTCCGCGGCGTCCGCCTGGACCGCGATCACGCTCATCGCGTGCGCGACCTCGTCGTGCAGCTCCCTGGCGATCCGCGTCCGCTCCTCCGCCACCGCCGCCCGCGCCCGCTCCTCCCGCTCCCGCCCAAGCTGCACCGCCAGCTGCTCCAGCGTCTGCGCGCGTAACCGCTGCTGGCGCACCCAGAGTCCCGCGAACAGCGGGCCGAAGAGGACGACCGCATCCCCGAGAAGCCCGGTCGCATGGACGTGCCCCTGCGCCGCCGTGCTCCACAATCCGCTCGCCACGACCAGCGCCATGCCGGCGACCAGCCGAGGCGCGCTCGCCTCGTGCGCGCCGAGCGAGTACGGCACGATCACGATCACCACGAGCGCCACCACCGAGTCGTGGTAGCCGGCGAGCACGAGCTCCGCAACGTACGTCGTCGACACCACCGCGGCGACCGCGAGCGGGAACCGGCTGCGCCAGGCCAACGGCAGCGTCCACAACGGCGCCAATGCGTAGCTGACGACACCGCCGCCGCTCTGGATGCCGGTCGCGAGCGTGACCAGCTTCGCCACCAGCAACGCCACCGCGAGCACGACATCCGCCACCGGCAAGCCGAAGACCATTCTTCGCATCCCGCCGACGCTAGCGCGGAACCGGCCGATCCGCATCCGCCAAACAGCGGATCGAACCGGTCCGACGATCACCCGCAAGGCGGATCGCAATCGCCCGCGCGCCGGACGACTGAGCAGAGCCGTCCGAATAGCGTCGAGCACGACAACACGACCAAAGGAGAAGACGAGATGAACACACTCGCCGCACCCATAGCCACCGGCCGCACTCCCGACGCCGTGCGCGTCGCCCTCCGCCGCGCCCAGGCGGCACTCGCCTTCGGCGGCGCGGCCGCCGTCGCGCTCGCCGCGATGGTGCTCTTCGTGACGACGACCTCCGACGGCAAGTTCCAGCACACGGGCGACTACTTCCTCACCGCCAACGGCATCGCCTACCTGCTCGCGCTTCTCGTTCTGCTTCCCACGCTCCGGACCCTCCAGCAGCGTCGCGACGGACGACTCGGCCAGGCGGGCATCGCGCTCACGGGTCTCGGCTGCGTCGCCCTGCTCGTGGTCTTCGTGCACGGTCTCGCCGCCGCCACCGAAAGCTCCCTCGGGCCCACCTACGTCCTCGCCTCGCTCGCAACCATCGTCGGCGTGGCCCTCTTCGCCGCCGGCTCCTGGCGCGCCGGGCTACTCCCCCGCTGGCTCCTCCCAATCTGGGTCCTCGCCTGGGCGATCGGCAGCATGCTCCCCATCCTCGGGCCGGGGCCGCTGCTCCTCGCCGCCGTCTACCTGACGATGGCGGTGCTGCTCCCGCGGAGACTTGCGGCCTGATTATTCTCCTGACCACGTGCGCGAGCGGCTGAACAGCGAAGGCGGCCCGGGTCGGTGAAGATCAATGCTGCCGTCCTCGAGGAGTTCGGCCGACCGCTCGAGGTGCAGGAGGTCGATCTCGCCGAGCCGGAGTCCGGCGAGGTGCTCGTCCGGCTGACAGCCTGCGGGGTCTGCCACACGGATCTCTACACCGCCTCCGGAGCTGATCCCTCCGGCTACGCGCCGACGGTGCTCGGCCACGAGGGCGCCGGGATCGTCGAGAAGCTCGGCCCGGACGTCACCTCCGTCGCGACCGGCGACCAGGTCGTGACGCTCTTCTCGCCCCAGTGCCGGGAGTGCATCCACTGCCTCAGCGACCGCACGAACCTCTGTCTCGCGATCCGCGACATGCAGGGGAGGGGGTTCCTCCCGGACGGGACGACCCGGCTCGGCAGGAACGGCGAATCGATCCGCCACTTCATGGGGACGTCGACCTTCGCCGAGTACACCGTGATGCCGGAGATCGCCCTTGCGAAGGTCAATCCAGAGGCGCCGCCGGAGCACGCATGCCTCTTCGCCTGCGGCCTCTCGACGGGGCTCGGGGCCGCGATGAACACTGCCAAGGTGGAGGCCGGCGCGACCTGTGTCGTCTTCGGCGCCGGCATGGTCGGCCTGGGCGCGATCGCAGGGTGCCGGCTCCAGGGCGCCGAGCGCATCGTCTGCGTGGACCTAGCACCGGGAAGGCTCGAGCTCGCGACGGCCCAGGGCGCCACCGACACGCTGGTCGGCGGCCCCGACGTCGTCGAGCGGATCGTCGAGATGACCGACGGCTTCGGCGCCGACTACACTTTCGAGGCGACGGGCCACGTCCAGGTCATGCGCCAGGCCGTCGAATCCGCCCGTATGGGCTGGGGTCTCTGCACCGTCGCGGGCGTCGCCGGCAAGGGCGAGGTGCTCGAGGTCGTCCCGCGCTATCTGATCACCGGCCGGCGCGTCGCCGGCTCCTCATTCGGCGGCGTCAAGGGGCGC
>DASTIE010000039.1:0-4920 GCA_035717865.1 Candidatus Limnocylindrales bacterium | reverse complement strand
CGACGATGCGCCCGTTCGCGCGGACGCTGCCGCGGCGGCCTCGTCCTGGACGACGAGCGCGGTGACCATGCCGAACATCCCGTCGCGACCCTCGGCGTGGGGCAGGATGTGGCAGTGGAAGGCCCACGCGCCGGGCTCGGTGCAGTCGATCACGACATCCCAGCGCTCGCCCGGGTTGACACCGAGCGTGTCGCAGGTGAACGCGGCCGGCCCGAGCTCGTAGCCGTCGCGGGCGACGACGCGCATCGGCACCCCGTGGAGGTGCCACGGATGCATCATCACGCCCTCGTTCATGAACCGGATGAGGATCTTCTCGCCGAGCTTCGCGACGATCGGCGCGGTGGCCGGGAAGCCGCGACCGTTGATCGTGAAGCCGCCGAGGGAGTCGTTGCTGATCCAAACGATGTCCTGGGTCACGCCGTACTTGCTCGCGGCGCGGTCCTTCTCGTCCTTCGGGTGGACGATGAACGCGCCGAGCAGCCCGCGCCCGACCTGATCGGTCGCGTTGTGGTGCGAGTGGTACATGTGCGACCCGGTCGTGCGCGCCGTGAACTCGTAGGCGAACGACGCACCCGGAAGGATCGGGTCCTGGGTCACGTGCGGGACCCCGTCCATGTTGTTCGGCAGCCGCTGGCCGTGGAAGTGGATGCCCGTCGACTCGGCGAGGTTGTTCTTGAAGACGGCCCGGATCCGGTCGCCCTCGATGACGTCGATCCGCGGCCCGGGCCAGGTGTTGTTGAAGCCGAGCGCGTCGATGGGGTCCTTGTCGCCGTCGATCTGGTGCTTGATCTCGTCGATCGTCAGCTCGTAGACCTTGGTGTCGCCCTCGGTCCGGGTGGGCTCGAGCGGCTGGTTGCCCTGGCCTTCCAGCGCCGCTCCCTCGCCGTCGAGGAACCGCTTGACGACGGCTGCGGCGTTTGCATCGTGGACGTCGTGGCCGGGGCTTGCGGCAGGCCCGGACGGGCCCGGGCTCCCGTGGTCCATGGACGGCGCGGCCGTCGGCTTCGGTCCCGCGGGGGTTCCGGGGCTCGGGGCCGGGCCGTACGTCCAGGCCGGCCCGGAGGCCGTCGCGCCGGGGGTGCACGCGACCAGGGTCGCGGCGGCGATGCCGCCCCCGGCAAGGACCGCACCGCGCAGGAAGCGCCGACGGCTGAGATCGGTGTCGATGGGCTCGGGGCGTGGGTCGTCAGGCATGGAGGGATGGTCGCGACCGTTCCGGCCGGGACGAAGTGACCGATGGCCCGAAAACCGGGGGCCATCGTGCCCCGTGTCGCGGGTAGGCTCTTGCGATGCACCAGGGTTCACTCCGTTCTGATCGGGCGCTCTACCAGCTCGACCGCGCCACTCGCGCGATCGCCGGTGAGCTGGACCTCGGCCGCGTCCTGCAGCAGATCGTCGACAGCGTTCGCGAGCTCGTTGGCGCCCGCTACGCGGCGCTCGGCACGTTCGACGCCGACGGGCGGATCGAGCGGTTCATCACGAGCGGCATCTCCGACGAGGTGCGGCGGCTCATCGGCCCGCTGCCACAGGGCCACGGGCTCCTCGCGACGATCATCCGCGACGGTGCGACGCTCCGCGTGCCCGACATCTCGAAGCACCCGGATTCGTACGGCTTCCCGCCCCACCACCCGCCGATGCATTCGCTGCTCGGCGTCCCGATCCGGGTCGGCGGCGGCATCGTCGGCAATTTCTATCTCACCGAGAAGATCGGAGCCGACGCCTTCGGGGCCGAGGACGAGGAGCTGGTCGAGCTGTTCGCGGCCCATGCCGGGATCGCCATCCAGAACGCCCGGCTGCATGAGGACGTGCAGGCCCTCGCGATCGTCGGCGAGAGGCTGCGCATCAGCCGCGATCTCCACGACGGCATCATCCAGAGCATCTACGCCGTGAGCCTGTCGCTGGAGGAGGCGGTCGAGCTCGTCGCATCCGATCCCGAGAACGCCGCGGACCGGGTGGACCGGGCGATCGACCGCCTGCACACGACGATCTCCGACATCCGGACGTTCATCGTCGGCCTCGGGACGGAGACCGGGATGGGCCTTGCCGAGACGGTGCACTCGATGGCCCAGGAGCTGCTCGGCGGCACGGGCGTGGCTCTCGAGTCCGAGCTCGGGGGCGCGGCGGAGGTCGAGCGCCGGCTGCCCGCGGAGGCAATCCACGAGCTCGTCCAGATCGCCCGCGAGGCGGTATCGAACGTCGGGCGCCACAGTGGTGCGAGCCACGCGGAGCTCCGGCTTGCGGCGGATGCCGACGGGGCCACGCTCACCATCGAGGACGACGGCAGAGGCTTCGATCCGGAGGCCCGGCTGGGCAGCGGCCACTTCGGCCTCGCGAACCTCCGCGACCGGGCCGCGGCCATCTCGGGCACGCTGTCGATCGAGAGCGCAGCGGGAAGGGGCACTCGTATCATCGTCCGGCTACCGTTCGCGACCGCGGAGAATGGCCAATGACCGCACAGACCACCGAGCCTCGTCAGGGGCCGCTCCGACTCCTCATCGTCGACGATCACGAGGTCGTCCGGCAGGGGCTCGTCGCACTGCTCGACCGCCGCGATGGCTTCCAGGTGGTCGCCGAGGCCGGAAGCGTGGCCGAGTCCATCGAGCAGGCTCGCAAGTTCGAGCCCGACGTGGTGGTGATGGACGTCAGGCTGCCGGACGGGTCGGGCATCGAGGCCTGCCGTGAGATCCGGGCGGAGCTCCCAGTGACCCGGGTCGTGATGCTCACCTCGTACCCCGACGAAGAGGCCGTGCTGTCCGCGATCGTCGCGGGCGCAGCCGGCTATCTCCTGAAGCAGATTCGCGCGCGCGATCTGGTATCGGCGCTGGAGGCGGTTGGCCGCGGCGAGTCGCTCCTGGATCCGGCGGTCACCGAGAAGGTGCTGGAACGGGTCCGCCGGATCGCGACCGGCGGCCAGACGGACGAGCTCGCAGCGCTGACGCCGCAGGAGCAGAAGATCCTGATGCTCGTCGCGGAGGGCAAGACGAACAAGGAGATCGCGACCGACGTGTTCCTGTCTGACAAGACCGTCAAGAACTACGTCAGCTCGATCCTCTCGAAGCTCAACCTGGAGCGGCGCGCACAGGCGGCGGCGTTCGTCGCGAAGCACCGGCTGGGTCGCAGCCCCGACTGATCCCGCCAAGGGTGGTGCCGGAGGTCGCCCGCTGCCGTGCCATCCGGCCGTCGTCACCCGAGCGATCGATTCGTAGCCTCCATGGTGGAGGCCTGCGATGTCCTTTCCGCCGTATTCCGTTCCGGCTCCGGTCGCCGTCGTCGTGTGGCTCGATCACTGGCATGCCTTCATAGCCCGGCGCAGCGGCGGCCCGAATGCCATCGTCGAGGTGGCGCGCGACGCCGACCCGGAGGCCAGATACCTGCGCCGGGTGGCCGAAGTCGCGAGCGATTGCAGGCGCGTGATGATCCTCGGCCCGGACGAGGACCGCGTCGCCTTCGACCGGGAATACGAGTCCCTGTACGAGCGACCCGACCGCTTCGTGGAGGTCGAGGCGTGCTCCTGGCCGACGTCGTCAGGCCTGCTCGACCGGCTCCGGCTCCTCGAGGACGAGGACGAGGGCGAGGTGCCGGACCTCGCCTCCGCCGCCGATGCGCCTGACGCCGAGGCCTGGTGATCACGACCAACGTCGATCGCTGACGGGACCGTCGGCCCTAGCCCCCGGGCCGGTTCGCGGCCCACGATCTCGCGGGTGAGGCAACGGGCCTCCCTGCCCGGCGGGCGATCGCCCCCAGCACCCGAGGAGGTGCGCCGTGACGACTGCCATCGCGGCGGACGCCGTCGAAGTCAAGCTCGTCGAACAGGAGCATCGCCGGATCCGCGAGGGCCTCGCGAACCTGGAGCAGGCCCTTGGTGACGCCCATCTTCTTGCGCGGCCCGACGCGATCGCCGCGGCCGTTCGGGCGCTCGCCTGGCTGCGCCGCGACGTCCTCCCGCACGCCGCGTGGGAGGAGGCGTGGCTCTATCCCCAGCTCGATTCGATTGCGGGAACGCCCTGGGCGACCCGGGCGATGCGCTTCGAGCACGAGCAGATTCGCGAGGTTGCGACGCTGCTGGAGCGCGACTTCGGCGCCGCGGAGGCGCGCTGGTCGAACGAGCAGGCCTTCCGCCTGGTCATCGCGATGGCCCGACTCGCGACGCTGCTGTCCGCCCACCTGGCGCAGGAGCAGTGGTTCGTCGGCCCGCTGCTGGACCACACCGCAGCAGAGCGCTGAAAGGAGCACGGGCATGACACGCGTAACCGTGATCTACGCCAGCCGCCACGGCGCGACCCGGGGGATCGCGACCCGGATCGGGGAGGTCCTGCGGGAGCGGGGCCTCGACACCGCCGTGGTCGACGCCCACGAGGCGCCGGACCCCGCGACCACCGACGCGCTCGTGATCGGCAGCGCGGTGTACATGGGCAAGTGGCTGGAGCCGGCGACGGATGTCGTCAGGAAGCATCGCGACGAGCTCCTCCGGCACCCGACATGGCTGTTCGGCAGCGGGCCCGTCGGAACGGCTGCGGTGGACCGCAAGGGCCACGATCTTCTCGAGCCCCCCAAGTTCATGGATGAGCTGGCCGAGTCCATCTCAGCGCGTGCCACGAAGGTGTTCTTCGGGCGCTGGGATCCCTCCGACGAGCCGACGTCCATCGCGGAGCGGCTCTTCCGGGCGCTGCCGCTCCCGAAGGACGCGATGCCGATCGGCGACTTCCGCGATTGGCGCGTGATCGACGATTGGGCCGGCACGATCGCGGACGAGCTGGTTCGCGAGCGCGTCGCGGAGCCGGTGGCCTAGGTTCTTCGCCGCGGGGCGGCTCGCCGTTGGCCGGCCCGGCCCCGGCCGGCCCCGGCCGGCCCGGCCCCGGCCGGCCCGGCCCCGGCCGGCCCGGCCCCGCCGTCCTATCAGGCCGCGAAGCGCTCCAGGCC
>DASTIE010000038.1:0-3354 GCA_035717865.1 Candidatus Limnocylindrales bacterium | reverse complement strand
CGGTGCGACCGGAGTGTTCGCGGCCCCCTCGCCCCGGAAGTGGCAGGCGACGGCGTGATCGGAGCCTCCGATCGGGGTGAGCGGCGGGTCGGTGGTCGCGCAGATCTCGGGGTTGCCGAGTTGCTCGCGCAGCGGGCAGCGCGGGTGGAAGCGGCAGCCGGAAGGGGGCGCCACCGGTGAGGGCACGTCACCCCGGAGGATGATCCGGCGGCGCCGGAGGTCCGGGTCCGGGATCGGGATCGCGGAGAGCAAGGCCTGCGTGTAGGGGTGCTGGCCGTCGGTGAAGAGGTCGCGGCGGTCCGCGAGCTCCGCGACGCGCCCGAGGTACATCACGGCCACGCGGTCGGAGATGTGCTCGACCACCCCGAGGTTGTGGGCGATGAACAGGTACGTGAGCCCGAGCTCGCCCTGGAGCCCCTTGAGGAGGTTGAGGACCTGTGCCTGGATCGAGACGTCGAGCGCGGACACGGGCTCGTCGCACACAACCAGGTCCGGCTCGAGCACGAGCGCCCGGGCGATGCCGATCCGCTGGCGCTGCCCGCCGGAGAACTCGTGCGGGAAGCGGCGCGCGTGGTACGGCTGCAGGCCGACGAGGTCCATGATCCGGCTGACCTTCGCGCGCTGCTCCTTTGGCGTGCCGATGCCGTGGACGCGCAGGCCGTCGCCGATGCTGTCGCCGATCGGCAGCCGCGGGTCGAGGGACGCGTAGGGGTCCTGGAAGATGATCTGCATCCGCCGGCGGAACGGCTTCAGCTCCGGACCGCGCAGGTTCGAGATGTCGACGCCATCGAAGTGGATCGAGCCGGATGTGGGGTCGATGAGCCGCAGGATCAGCCGGCCGACGGTCGTCTTGCCGCAGCCCGATTCGCCGACCAGGCCGAGGGTCTCGCCCTGGTGGATCTCGAGATCGACGTCGTCGACAGCCTGGACCTGTGCGACCGTGCGCTGCAGCAGGCCGCCGCGCACGGGGAAGTGCTTGACCAGGTTGCGAACCTCGACGAGCGGCGTCCGCGACCCGCCGGCGGCGGCGTCGACGCTGGCCGCCGCGGTCGGTGTCATCGCGGGCGACGCGCTCATGAGCCGCCCTCGCGCCCCGGCGCCGCGTCCGTCGCGGCAGTCGTGTCTGTCGCGTCGGCGGGGTCAGCGACACCGTGGTGGATCGCGTCCTCGTGGTGGGCCGGCTCCTCGTGCTGCGCGCCGCCGAGGACGTCGACGTCGCCGCGCTCGTCGATTGCGACGCTGCCGGAGATGGTGCTGGCGCCGGGACGGAACGACGGCGGCGCGTCTGGCCGGAGCAACCGCCCGTCGGGGTCGTGGTAGATCCAGCAGCGGACGTCGTGGTTCGAGGCCGCCGGAAGCAGCGACGGATGGAGCTCCGTGCAGTGCAACACCGATTCCTCGATCCGCGACACGCACCGCGGCACGAACCGGCACGCCGGCGGCAGGTCGATGAGGTTCGGCACGTTGCCCGGGATGACGGCGAGCGACTCCCGCAGCTCGCCGAGCACGGGGATGGAGGCGATCAGGCCCTTCGTGTAGGGATGGCGGGGATCGCGGAAGAGCGTCGCCGTGTCCGACTGCTCGACCACCTCGCCGGCGTACATCACCGCCACCCGGTCGGCCATCTCGGCGACCACGCCGAGGTCGTGGGTGATGAGGATGATCGCGGTGCCCGTCTCCTGCTGCAGACGGCGCATGAGGTCGAGGATCTGCGCCTGGATGGTCACGTCGAGGGCGGTCGTCGGCTCGTCCGCGATCAGCAGCTCCGGCTCGCAGGCGAGGGCCATCGCGATCATCACGCGCTGGGCCATTCCACCGGACGTCTCGTGCGGGAAGGCCTTCAGGCGCCGCTCCGGGTCCGCGATCCCGACCATCCGCAGCAGCTCGAGGGCGCGCGCGCGAGCCGCCTTGCGCTTCATGCCGCGGTGGGTCTCGAGGACCTCGCCCACCTGGAAGCCGATGTCCAGCACCGGATTCAGCGCGGACGTCGGCTGCTGGAAGATCATCGAGATCCGGTTGCCGCGCACCTCGCGCATCTCGCGGTCGGACAGGCGCAGCAGGTCCCGGCCGTCGAAGATCACCTCGCCGGAATCGATCCGTCCGGGCGGCTTGATCAGCCGCATGATCGACAGCGAGGTCACGCTCTTGCCGCAGCCGGACTCGCCCACCAGGCCGAGGATCTCGCCCCGCCGCACGGTGAAGTCGACACCGGTGACCGCCCGCACGACGCCCTCGCTGGTCCGGAAGGACGTCGCCAGCCCGCGCACGTCCAGCAGCGTGTCGCCGGCGGCGTGCGGGGACGGCCGCCGCGACTCGGGGACGAGCTCCTCCACCTGGGCGCCGGCGCCGGTCATTGCGACAGCCTCGGGTCGAGCGCGTCGCGCAGCCCGTCGCCGAGCAGGTTGAACGCGAGGACCGTGATCGTCAGCGCCACGCCCGGCGCCAGGATCAGCCACGGCGCGGTGAAGAGCTGGTTCCGCTCGTTGCCGATCATCGTGCCCCACTCCGCCGTGGGCGCCTGGGCCGCGAGGCCGAGGAACGACAGCGCCGCCACCTCCAGCACGGCCGTGCCGATGCCCAGGGTCGCCTGGACGATCAGGGGCGTCAGCGAGTTGGGGACGACGCGCCGCAGCAGGATGCTCATCGACGAATCCCCGAGCGCCTTGGCCGCTGTCACGTAGTCGAGCTCGCGCACGGACAGGACCGAGGCGCGCATGACCCGGGCGTAGACCGGGATCGAGACGATCGCGACCGCGACCATCGCGTTGATCAGGCCTTTGCCCAGGACCGTGACGATCACCAGCGCCAGCAGCAGCGCCGGGAACGCCAGGAGCATGTCCATCAGCCGCATCAGGATGTTGTCGGTCCGGCCGCCCACGTAGCCCGCGACGGCGCCGATGACCGTCCCGATGAAGATGGCGCCGAACACGGTCACGAACCCGATGAACAGCGAGACCCGCGTCCCGTGGATCAGGCGGCTGTACTCGTCGCGACCGTTGCCGTCCGTCCCGAGGAGGTGCTGCGGGATGTCCGCCGCACAGCCCAGGAGGTGGATGCACGGCGGCGTGCGCGGCCGGATGCCGGGCTCCACGCCGAGGAGGACCTGGATCGGGTCATGGGTCGCGAGAACGTCCGCGAACAGCGCGACCAGCGCGAGGAAGCCAAGCAGCACCAGGCCCACGACGGCGGACCGCTGCCGCAGGAGGCGGCCGAGGACCCCTCGCCGCCGCCCGACGCGAGCCTCCGCGGTGACGTCCGGCAGGGGCTGGCCGCCGCCCACCGCGACGTTGCCGAGGGGCTGGCCGCCGCCCACCGCGAGGTCGCTCACGACACGCGGACCCGCGCGTCGAGGAA
>DASTIE010000037.1:0-34747 GCA_035717865.1 Candidatus Limnocylindrales bacterium | reverse complement strand
AGGGTCTGCGGCCGGCGGTCGCCGGCGATTCCGGCGGCCTCGAGCGCCTCGTCGACCCGCGCCTGGCCGACGAACGGCCCGCTGGCCCCGTCCTCGCCGGCATGGAGCTGCCGGGCCAGGACATTTCGAAGCATCTTGCGGCGCTCGCGAAACCCGGACTGGACCAGCCCCCAGAGCGCCGGCTCCCGCTCCGGCGGGAGGGCGAGGCTCGCGCGCGGCGTCAGCACGGCAACGGCGGAGGACACCTTCGGCGCCGGCTCGAACGCCTCGGGCGGGACCAGCAGCGGAACCTCGACGTCCGCGTGGTACTGCACGAAGACGGAGAGGTAGCTCATCTGCCCCGGCGCCGCCGCGATGCGATCCGCGACCTCGGCCTGGAGCATCAGCACGAGCCGGTCCGCCTGCGGCGGCCGCCCCAGCAGGCGGTGGAGCGCGGGGCTTGTGATGTGGTACGGCAGGTTGGCCACCACCCGGTACGGCGGCGGGACCAGATCCGGCAGGTCCTGGTCGAGCGCGTCGCCCTCGATGAGGTGGAGCCGGCCCGCGCCGATCGCATCCGCGAGCCGGTCTCGGAGGTACGCCGCCAGCCCGCGATCGAGCTCGATGGCCGTCACCTTGGCCCCGCCCTCCAGCAGCCCGCCGGTCAGGATTCCAAGGCCCGGCCCGATCTCCACCACGCGTGTTCCCGGCCGGACCTCGGCGAGGTCGAGGATCGCCTGGAGCACGTCGGGATCCGCCAGGAAGTTCTGGGACCGGGCGCGGCTGGCGCGGAGGCCCTCGCGCTTCAGCGTCCGGCGGACCTCCAGCGGGTCCAGCCGCGGTGCGCGCACTGGGCGGTCGATCGTCACCTCCTCAGCGCGCGAGCGGCAGCGACGGCGTTGCCTCGAGGTCGAGGCCTGACCGCTCGCCCGCCAGGAACCGCCGCGCACCGGCCGCGCCGATCATCGCGCCGTTGTCCGTGCACAGGCCGGGCCGCGGCACGATCAGCGGCACGTGCATCGCCTCCGCCTCGCCCGCCAGGCGGGACCGGAGCACGGCGTTCGCCGCGACCCCGCCACCGAGGACGATCGATCGCGCGCCGACCTCGCGGGCCGCACGGATGGTCTTGGACACGAGGACGTCCACCACCGCGTCCTGGAAGCCCCACGCGAGCTCGGCCGTCACGACGTGCGGGAGTGGCTCCTCGGGTTCGCGGAGGCCCGCGTCTGCGCGAGCGGCGTCGACGGTCCGCCGCGCCGCGGTCTTCAAGCCGGAGAACGAGAAGTCGTAGGAGTCCCCGAGCCAAGCACGCGGGAAGCGGGCATCGTGGCGGGTCGCGCCCTCGGCCGCCCTCTGGATCTCGGGGCCGCCGGGGTATGGGAGCGCCAACAGGCGGCCGACCTTGTCGAACGCCTCGCCCGCGGCGTCGTCGACCGTCTGCCCGAGGAGCCGGTACGTCAGGTGATCCGCCATCTCGACGAGGAACGTGTGCCCGCCGCTCACGACCAGCGCGACGAGCGGGAACGCCGGCGGATCGCCCTCCGCCTGCCCGGGGTCGCGCAGCCAGGCCGCGTAGACGTGGCCTTCCAGGTGGTTCACGCCGACGAACGGCTTGTCGTGGACCCACGCCAGCGTCTTGGCGACGTTGATCCCGACGAGCAGCGAGCCCGCGAGGCCCGGGCCGCGGGTGACGGCCACGGCGCCGACGTCGTCCCACGAGGCGCCGGCGCCCGCCCAGGTCTCGTCGAGCACCGGCAGGATCCAGCGCAGGTGGGCGCGCGCGGCCACCTCCGGCACGATGCCGCCGGCCGGGGCGTGCAGCGCCACCTGGCTCGCGACCACGTTGGCATGGATGCGGCTGCCGCCCTCGACCAGGGCGACGCCTGTCTCGTCGCAGGACGACTCGATCGCCAGCACCAACGGGCCGGTCGTCCGCGGCTGCGTCATCCGCGGTAGCCCGCGTCGTCGGCCGGCTCCATGGGCGTATCGGCGTCGATCGGGCGGGCCTCGAGCGCCGTCCGCAGGCCCTCCATCCGCTCCCGCATCGACGCGGAGCCCAGCGCCTCGGTGGTCATGATCAGCGCGTCCTCGCCGTTGTCCGAGTAGTAGCGCGGTCGTATCCCGACCGGCCGGAAGCCGTATTTCTCGTAGAGCTTCCGCGCCGGGATGTTGGAGAGCCGGACCTCGAGCGTCGCCTCGCGCGCCTGGCGCCGCACGGCCAGGTCCAGGAGCGCCAGGAGCAGCCGCTCCCCCACCCCGCGGCGGCGCCAGAGGGGCTCGACCGCGAACGTCGTGACGTGGGCTTCATCGACCATGACCCACAGGCCGGCGAACCCGACCACCCTGTCCCCGAGGCGTGCAACCACGTAGCTCGCGAGCCGGTTCGTGCGGATCTCGTTGCGATAGGCGTCGTCCGGCCACGGGACGGCGAAGCTTGCCCGCTCGATCGCATGGACCGCCGGCAGGTCGTCCAGCGTCATCGGCTCGATTCGGAGGGCTACCGGGGGTCGCGCGACCACGCGACACCTCCGTCGGGCTGCTTCGAGGGATCGTCGAGCGGCATCCCGCGCGGTGCGCTCGCGTAGGCCGGTACCAGGCGCTCGGGCTCGTCCGCCTCGCCTCGCGCCAGGCGTGCCGCACCGAGACGCAGCAGGGCCGCTCCGAGGCCGGTCACGGCCTCTCGGCCCAGCGCCAGAGCCTGGTCGGGCGCCCGGCCGTCGAGGTCGACCGCGACCGCGCGCGTCGGCGCGCGGGCCGCAGGTGGCGGGTCCGCCTCACCGCGCACCACCACGGGCTCCGCGCCGGGCGTCACGAGGACGCGGTCGCGCGGCCCGGACGGCAGCCACAGCGCGTCGGCGCCCTCGACAGCGGCCAGCAGCGATTCGGCGGTGGAGACTCCCACGATCGGTCGCCCGAGCTCGTGGGCGAGGGTCTTCGCGGTGGCCAGCCCGACGCGCAGGCCGGTGAACGCCCCGGGTCCCGTGCCGGCAACGATCCCCGCGAGGTCCACGAGCCGGAGGTCCGCGCGCTCCGTGAGCCGGACGATCGCGGGCAGGAGCTCCTGCGAGTGCCGGTAGCGGCCCTCGAAGGCCTCCTCCGCGAGCAGCGCGCCGTCGGTCGAACCCGCCGCGACCACGATCGTCGCCGTGGCGGTGTCGATCGCCAGCAGCCAGCCGGCCCCCTGCTTCATGCCGGGCCACCCGGCGCAGACGGGAGGGCGGCGGCAAGGTACCGCTCGTAGCCTGAGCCGACGGCCTCCAGGGCGATCCGGCGCGGCCCGTCCGTCCCCTCGATCCGCACGTCGAGCCGGCTCGGCGGCAGCGCGTCGCCGAGCCGATCCGGCCACTCGATCAGCACGACGCCGGCGGCCTGGCGATCGTCGAGGAGCCCGCCCTCGCGCGCGTCGTCCGAGGAGGCAAGCCGGTAGAGATCGATGTGGAACAGCGGCAGCCGGCCCGCGTATTCGCCCATCAGCACGAACGTCGGCGAGCTGATCGTGTCCTCGATCCCGAGCCCGAGCCCGAAGCCCTTCGCGAACACCGTCTTGCCCGCACCGAGATCGCCCCACAGGCACAGCAGGTCACCGGGCTGGGCGACGGTTGCGAGCTGCCCCGCCAGCCGTCGGGTCGCCTCCGGGCTCCGGCTCGCCAGCTCGACGGACGAACCGGGAACGGTCGCCACGCCGTCAGGCAAAGCGCTCGAGGTCGCCGATCGGTATCGCGACCGGCGGGCGCTCACCGAACCGGACGAAGGCCGCCTCGAGCGTCACGCCGGCCGGGAACCGCCGGGGACCGGCGAGTCCGGCCCACGTGCCCTCCGCGCCGGCAAGGGGGCCGGAGCGGACTCGGACGAGGTCCGTCACGGGCGCCGGGAGGGCCACGCTCGGGTCGTCGATCACCAGCGCGGGCGGGTCGCCGACGATCGCGACATTGCTGCCCGCCGCCGCCTCGAAGACCGCCATCACGGCCGACGCGATCGGGCGCCGGGCGGCGCCGTCCAGCACGAGGATCGCGAACGGCGGCAGCCCGTGGACGCCGGCGCGACCGCGCCGCTCCGAGGCCAGGAAGTCGCGCTGCTCCTTGATGCCCAGCGCCGACAGGATGATCCCGCGGATGCCCACGGCGCGAGCGCGGGTCAGGGCCTCCGCGTCCATGCGCGCACCGGCGACGATGATCGCCCCCGCGGCGCCGACATCGACGTGCTGCGCCCGTAGCTCGCCGTCCGGCCCCGTCGCGACCTGGAGGCGGCCCCAGCTGGGACCGGCGAGCACCGATCGACCGACGACCGCGGGCGAGGTCGCTCGGATCGTGACACCGGTCCCGGGCTGGACGTCGTGCACGACCCCGGAGAACGGCGCCTCGAGCGGGTCCGGACGATCGCCGCCGGCGATCCGCCAGCGGTTGCCGCTTCGGAACAGCAGCTCGCCGCCCGGCTGGACCTCGCTGTCGCGGGCGCGCTGCCCCGGCGTGCCGGCCCAGCGCTCACCGGGCGCCGCGGTGCCGTCCTCGCCCACCGCGCCCGCCACGACGATCGTTCGCGGGTCCCGGTGGTGCTCGAGGATCGGCTCGCCGCGCGCCACGGCCTGGCCGACGTTGACGAGGGGCCGGTCGCCGGGATGGAGCCGGAAGAACGCGTCGATGGGCGAGGTGATCAGCTGCCGCACGGGGACGAGGTCGAGGCCGCGGCCCTCGGCTGCCGGCGTGGCGGTTCCGCCGTGCGCCATCGTCATCGCTCGTCACCGGGCCAGGCGAGCTCGCCCCACGCGGCAAGGGCAGCGCGCCGTCGATCGCGCCGCTCCGGGAGCCGCAACGGCACGTCGCGCAGATCGACCGCGAGCCCGGCGACGCCGCCCGAGACCGGCACGGCAACCCGTTTGGCGCGATGCCCGACCCGGACCGCCTCCCGGAACTCCAGGGTCGCGAGGGCCTGGTCGCCGGGCGCGAGATCGACGAACGCGACCTCGCCCGAGAGGAGGTCGTGCCGGCCGTGGCGGTCGCCATCGAGGGTCAGCCGCCCGGCACGCGCGGTGCTGCGGCGTCCGCTCGGCGCGCTGCCGACGACCAGCAGGCTGCCGATCGGCGCCAGGAGGTCGTCCGCGAGGTCCGCCACGAGGCCTCGCCGCTCGTCAGGATCGTCGATGGTCCCGATCGGGCCGAGGAGGCGCGCGTGGTCGATCGCGAGCTGCGTCGCGCCGGGGCGGCGGATCGTGTCCGCGATGGCGAGTGCGACGGCCCGCGGTGGCGCAACCGCGAATGCCCCGCCCGAGATGATCGTGACGTCGGGGCTGGCCATCATGCCGATGTCCTGCGTTCGCGCTGCGAGGCGGGCCAGCGCGGCCCGTGCCGCGGCGAGCCGGAGTCGTGCGCCCTCGCCGGACGCATCCGCCCAGGGCTGGGCGCGCAGGTCCAGGAGGCGGTCGCCCATGCGGTGCCGATCGAGGCTGCCGGTCGTCCACGCGAGCACCGCGTCCACGGCCGCGTCGTCGACCTCGAGGGGCACGAGCGCCGCGCTCGCGGTCCGCACCGCGACCGCGGCGGGACCCTGGTCCGCGACGCCCGGCGTGGCCATGGCGCGAAGCCCCCCGTCGAGACCGATGTCGATGAGCTCCAGGCGTCGATCGAGCGCGTCCGCGAGCGAGATGACCGCTCGGACCGCCGTCTGGCGGGTGTCGCCCGCCTCGGGCAGGATGCTTTCCAGGAGCTCCCGGAGTGGCTCGTCCGGGCCGCTCCGGACGCCGAGCGGCGGCCCCTCGACGATGTTCCCCTGTTTGCCGTCGAAGGCCCGACCCGCGCCCTCCGCCCAGGCATTGCGCCTTGCGATCGGGCCGGCCAGCACGACCTTGAGGTCGCGCCGGCGGCGGGTCACTGCACCCACGAGGCCCGCGAGGTCGTCCAGCCAGCCGCGCTCGTCCGGGCCGGGGGGATCCCCCGCGCCGACGAGGACCGCGCTGACGTCGGGGTGGAGCGCGAGGTCCGTCATCTCGCGCGGGTCGTGGGTCTCCGGGGACGCGGCGCGCACCCGCCACGGCGTACGGGAGGCGACGCCTTCCAGCAGCCCGACGGCGCGGCGCGAAGCCCCCAGAACCGCCAGCGTCGGCGGTGGGCCGCCGCGGGTCTCCAGGCGCGGCAGGTCGCCGACGGCTTCGTGGCCGACCCCGAGATCGCGAGCGAGCTCGGGGTCGACGGCCGTGAGCCGGCGGGCAAGCACCGTCGCGAGGGTGCCCGGCGGGGTCCCCGCGGGAGCCGCGATGGACCCGAGGAGGCGCCACCGCGATCCCGGCCGCCCGAGCAGCGCAACGGACGTGGTGGCGGCGCCCGCGTCGATCGCGAGCAGTGCGCGTGGAACGCTAGTCACATCGAAATGCTACCGCCCCAGGGCCCGTCGCCCGCACGCCACCTCACGGCGGCCGCGCGTGGACTGCTCAGGCGTCCCAGGCTGATTCGTCCGAGAGGTCCTCGAGCCGCTCGATGAGCTGCTCGATGCCGTCCTCGTCCGCGAGCAACGCGGAGGCGCTCGGGAGCTCGCCGCCGAACAGGCCGTGCAGGACCGGGTCGAAGAACAGCATCGCGTTCGCACCCAGCGGTCGATACGGCCGCGAGGCCTGCAGGAAGTGCACCGCCGGCGCGGTCAGGCCGCGAAGCTGGATCTCGCGCGCGACCTCCTCGACCAGCTCGTCGCGCTGCTCCTCGCCGAGGCCGCCGGGCTCGGTGCGGCTCGCGTCGCTCACGATCCCATCGACCTCCTGCCGCTCGCCGCATCGGCCGGTACGTCGGCTGCACGGTGGTGACCTGCGAGCGTCCGCGTCTCCCGGGGAACGGAGGCCGCATGGTACACCCGGGGCAGGCGCGCGGAGAGGTTCGTGAGGACCTCCCAGGAGTTCGTGTCGCGGGCCGCGGCGATGTCGACGGCGGTGATGCGGTCCGTGCCCTGGGCGCCAATCAGCACGAGCTCGTCGGCCGTCGTGACAGGTGGCCCCGGGACGTCCGTGACGTCGGCCATCACCGCGTCCATCGCCACGTTGCCGACCAGCGGGACCCGCCGGCCGCGAACCAGCGCTTCCGCGCGATTCGAGAGGGATCGCGGCCAGCCGTCGCCGTACCCCAGGGGCAGCGTGGCGATCCGGCTCGGGCGCGCGGTGGTGAACGTGGGGCCGTAGCTGATGCCCCACCCCGCGGGCAGCTCGGCGACACGGACCGGTCGGGCATGCAATGACAGCACCGGGCGGAGTCGAGCGGCGAGGTCCGTGACGCCACTCGCCGGCTGCCCGCCCGCCGAGCCGGCCGCTGCCCCGCCGCCCGTCGCCAGCTCCTCCGGCACGATGCCATAGGTCGCGAGCCCGGGGCGCACGCCGTCGTACGACGCGACGCCATCGACCAGCATCCCGCCGCTGGCCGCGAGGTGGCGCGGCGGGAGGCCCACCCCGGCGCGCTCCAGCGTCCCGGCCGCCTCCTCGAAGCGCCGGAGCTGCCCGCGGGTTCGATCGGCGTCCTCGGCCGCCTGGAGGTGCGTCCACAGCCCGGCAAGGCGCGCGTTGGCGGCCTGCCCTATCGCGCGACCGGCGTCGACGATGTCCGCGACCTGGAACCCGCCGCGCCCGAGCCCGGTCTCGACCTCCACATGGACGTCCAGCGGGACGCCACCCGCCTCGCCTTCGAGGGCACCGAGCAGGGCGCGGAGCAGCTCGTCGTCGCCCGCGGTGACCGCGAGCCTCGCCGCCCGGGCCGCGCCCGCGAGGCTCGCCGGGATGGGGTAAAGGACGAGGATCGGCAGCTCGATGCCTGCGTCGCGCAGCTCGACCGCCTCGTCGAAGGTCGCGACGCAGAACCCGTCCGCACCGGTGGCCGCCAGCGCGCGGGCCACGGGCAGGACGCCGTGCCCGTAGGCATCCGCCTTCACGACCGGGTGCACCGGGACGCCGGCCCCCGCGATCACGCGCAGGGCCGCGAGGTTGCCCGCGAGCGCATCCAGATCGATCTCGGCCCAGGCCGTGCGCGGCAGCGGCGGCAGCCCTGCCGAGGCGAGGCGGTCCTCGATGGAGGGAGGATCCTCGGTCGAGATGCGCGCCTCGTTCGGGATCCCCGCCTCGATCGAGCGACCGGCAGTCGGCTCGCTCAGGCCGGCGCTCCCTCGCCGTCGCGCACCGTGAAGCCGAGGCGCTTACCGGGCCTGTTCCGCTCGGCCAGGCCGGCCAGGCGCTTCCGCACGGTGGGGATCGCGTCGGGCAGGTCGGAGGCGAGCAGGCCCGCGTCGCCGATCCGGTCGCGAACGGATTCGCCCGCGGCGCCGTGCAGGTACACGCCGAGCCGCGCCGCCGGTCCCGGATTCAGGCCCTGGGCCAGGAGCGCCCCGATGATGCCCGCGAGCACGTCGCCCGTGCCGCCGCTCGCGAGCGCCGGGTTCTCGAACGGCGCCACGGTGACCGTGCCGTCGGGCTCCGCGATGACGGTCTTCGCGCCCTTGAGCACCACGACCTGGCCCCACGCCTCCGCGGCGGCCTTCGCCGCCGCGCGGCGAGCGTCGTCGTCATCCGCGAGGTCCTCGTCGCTGGAGCCCTCGATGCCGGACCCGGCGCGCAGCCGCTCGAACTCGCCGACGTGCGGCGTCAGCACGCACGGCCGAACCGTCCGGGTCCACCACTCGCCCATCGTGGCCATCGAGCGGAGTGCCTCGGCGTCGAGAACGAGCGGCGCTGGCTCCGGCTCGTGCTCGGGGGCCGCGAGCAGCAGCCGCAGGAGCTCGGTGATCGCGAGGCCCGGTCGCACCCCCGGCCCGACGACGATCGCGTCGTGGTCGTGGTCCAGGATCCGGGCCATGGACGGCTCGGGGTCGACCTCCTCGACGTCGTCCTCGGGCAGCGCCATTGTCGTCGCCTCGACGACCTTGGCCGCGAACAGCGGCTGCAGCGACTCCGGGACCGCGAGCGTGACGAGCCCCGCACCCGCGCGACCCGCCGCCCGGCAGACGAGCAGCGCCGCGCCCGCGTAGTCCAGCGAACCGGCGATGACCAGCACCTTGCCGAAGGTGCCCTTGTGCCCGCGGGCCGGCCGCTCGGGGAGGAGGGCCGCCGCCGCCTGGTCGTCCATCGCGGCGGGCGCGGCCGTGGACGCCGGCGCCTCGTTTTCGGCCGGCGCGCCGTGCTGACGGAAGCCCAGGGGCCGCCGCTCAGTCATCGTCGGGCTCGCCATCGGTGGCGACGGACGCCTCGTGCAGTGTCCTGAGCCGGTCCATGCGCGCCAGGATGCGGCGCTCGCGGTCGTCCAGCCGCTCCTCGATGTCGAGCGGGAAGACGTACCGGCCGCCCGCCGTGCGGATGCCGAACGCGATCGCCACGGCGTACTCGGCCTCGTGGCTGATCGACACCGCGATCCGGCCCATCCCGAGCTGCTCCGCACGCTGCGCCGCGCGGCGGTGGAGGCGGACGTTCGGCTGGCCGGTGGGCAGGCGCTCGATCTCGATCTCGGTCCAGCCGATGCCGCGCACGCCGAGGCCCAGCACCTTGCTCACGGCCTCCTTGGCGGCCCAGCGGCCGGCGAACGTCTCGGGCCGGTCGCGGACGTAGCGATCCTCGGAAGGGGTCAGGACGCGCTTCGAGAACCGACGCCCGAACCTCGCGAGCGTGCCCTCGATCCGCGCGACCTTGATGATGTCGATGCCCAGCTCCGTCGTGCCGGGCGGAGGCGCGAGTGGCGAGGCCGCCGCCGAATCGTCCATTCGGCGGGAAACGCTACTCGACCGTGACGGACTTCGCGAGGTTCCGGGGCTGGTCAACGTCCGTGCCGCGCGCCAGCGCGACGTGATAAGCGAACAGCTGGAGCGGGATGATCGACAGCACCGGGCTCAGCAGGTGGTGCGTGTCCGGCACCCAGGCCACGTCGTCGGCGATGCGATCGAGGCCGCGATCGCCCTCCGTGCCCACGGCGATCACGCGCGCATCCCGGGCCCGGCCCTCCATCACGTTGCTGATGAGCTTCTCGTAGGTGTCCGAGCGCGTCGCGACTGCCACCAACGGGTATTCGGCGTCGAGGAGCGAGATCGGGCCGTGCTTCAGCTCGCCGGCCGGGTAGCCCTCGGCGTGGACATAGCTGATCTCCTTGAGCTTCAGGGCGCCCTCCAGGGCCGCGGGATACGTCGGCCCGCGCCCGACGTACATGAAGCCCTTGGAGTTGACGTAGCGGCGCGCGAGGTCCGCGGCGACGCTCTCGTTGAGCTCCAGCGCGCGCTCGGCAGCGGCGGGCAGGCTGCGCAGGCCCTCGACGAGCTCGGATTCCGCCTCGTCCGTCAGGGAGCCACGCAGCTTCGCGATCCCCGCGGCGAGCACGACCAGCGTCGTGACCTGCGTCACGAACGTCTTGCTCGCGGCGACGGCCATCTCCGGGCCGGCCTGCAGGAACAGGACCGCGTCGGCCTCGCGCGTGATCGCGGAGCCGAGGGTGTTCGTCACGGCGATGATCGGGCAGCCCCGCTCCCGCGCGAGCCGCGTGGGGGCGATGGTGTCGGCCGTCTCGCCGGACTGCGTGACGGCGATGACGAGCGTGTGCTCGTCGAGCGGCGGGGGGTCGTAGCGGAACTCCGAGCCGACGGTCACGCGCGCGGGCAGGTTGGTGAACTCCTGGATCGCGGCCGCGCCGATCATCGCGGCGTAGGACGCGGAGCCGCAGGCCACGAGCTCCACGCGCGTCGCGGTCTGCACCGCGCCGAGAACGGGCTCCAGCTCGGGGACCTGGATGCGACCGGCCCTGAGGAGCCGCCCGGTCAGGGACTGGCGGAGCGCCTCCGGCTGCTCGTGGATCTCCTTGAGCATGAAGTGCTCGTAGCCGCCCTTCTCGGCGGCCTCGACCGTCCAATCGATCGTCTCGGGCACGCGCTCCACGGGCCGGCCGTCGACGTCCGTGATCGAGACGCCCTCGGGCCGCAGGTCCGCGACGTCGCCCTCCTCGAGGAAGATCACGCGCCGCGTGTGGGCCAGGATCGCCGCGACGTCGGAGGCGAGGAACGACTCGCCCTCCCCGAGGCCGACCACCAGGGGCACGTCCTTGCGCGCGCCCACGAGCCGGTCGTTCTCGTCGCGGTGCATGATGGCCAGCGCGTAGGCCCCGTGGAGCTGGCGCAGCGCGGCCCGCGCGGCGTCCGCGATGTCGCCCTCGTAGGCCTCCTCGATGAGGTGCGCGATCGCCTCCGTGTCGGTCTCGGAGACGAGCGTGTGGCCGCGCTCCTGGAGCCCGTCCCGGAGCTCCTGGAAGTTCTCGATGATCCCGTTGTGGATGACGGTGATGCGCCCGGTGCAGTCGACCTGGGGATGGGCGTTGATGTCGCTCGGGCGGCCGTGCGTGGCCCAGCGGGTGTGCGCCAGGCCCACGGCGGCGTGCGGCGTTCGCTCGGCGATCGCCGTCGCGAGGTTGCTCAGCTTCCCGGCGCGCTTCTCCACGAACAGGTTGCCGCGCTCGTCAACGAGGGCGATGCCCGCCGAGTCGTAGCCGCGATATTCGAGGCGCCGAAGGCCCTCCATGAGGATCGGCCCGGCCTCGCGCGGCCCGGTATAGCCAACGATTCCACACACGCTGTGACGCTCTCCTGTCTCGAAATTTCAGTGTAGGCGCTGCTCCGCGAGGGCCGACAGACCGTCGGCGAGCTCGCGCACGACAGCCGCATCCCAGCCCTCGACCATCACGCGCAGCGCCGGCTCCGTCCCCGAGGGCCGCACCAGCACCCGTCCGCCGGACCCGAGCCTGCCCTCGGCATCCGCGATCGCGCGCCGCAGGACCGGATCGCCCTCCCACTGCTCCTTGTGGCGCACCCGAACGGCGCGCTGCTCCTGGGGCAGGAGCGGGATCCGTTCGGCGAGCTCGGCCAGCGTCCGGCCGCTCGTCGTGATCACGCGCAGCAGCTCCAGGCCCGTGACCAGCCCGTCGCCGGAGGTCGTGTGCTCCCGGACGATCACGTGGCCGCTCTTCTCGCCGCCGAGGCCCGCCCCGGACACCTGCATGCCCTCGAGGATGTACTTGTCGCCGACCGGCGTCCGCACGACCGTGCCGCCCGCGTCCGTGACGACCCCCTGGAGCCCGCCGTTCGACAGGACGGACACGACGACCGTCCCCACGGCGGGGTCGGCGGGATCGGCGCCGGCTCGCGACAGGCGCTCCAGCGCCAGCACCCCGATGACCCGGTCGCCATCGACCACGGCACCGCTCGCGTCCACCGCGACCAGCCGATCCGCGTCGCCGTCGAGGGCGAACCCGAGGTCCGCGCCGCTGGCCACCACCCGCTTCGCGAGCACGCCCGGCGACGTGGCTCCGGCGTCGCGATTGATGTTCAGGCCGTCCGGCGCGTCATGGATGACCTCGATCCGCGCTCCCGTGGCGCCGAGGATCCGCGCCGCGACCGAGCAGGCCGAGCCGTTCGCGCAATCGACCACGATCCGCAGGCCCGACGCGTCAACGGCGCGGGCGAGGCCCTCGCGGTGCGCGACGTAGCGCCCGAGCCGGTCGCGCGCATCCACCACGACCCCGAGCCGCTCCGGCGAGACGCCGGCAAGCTCCTCCGTGCGCCAGATGAGCTGCTCCAGCTCGTCCTCGACCGCGTCATCGAGCTTCAGCCCGTCTGCGTCGAGCACCTTGAGCCCGTTGTCCTCGGCAGGGTTGTGCGAGGCCGAGACCATGATCCCGCCCCCGACGTCGCCGTCGGCGGTGAGGAATGCCAGCGCCGGCGTCGGGACGACGCCCGCGAGGTGGACGTCGACGCCCAGGCTCGTCGCGCCCGCGGCGATCGCGGCCACGAACATGTCACCCGAGCGCCGCGTGTCCTGGCCGACCACGATCGCGCCGCCGGGCCCGACGAGCCGGTGGGCCGTCGCTCGACCCAGCGCGTACGCGGTGGTCGGCTTGAGGTCGACGTTGGCGACGCCCCGGATGCCGTCGGTGCCGAACAGGCGTGGCAAAGCTGATCGTGCTCCTTCGCTTGGTGGGTGGCCCCGGCCCGCCGTCAGGTGGCGGGCGACGGTCCGGGACTGGGTGACGCCGCGGGCGGCGGTGACGTGACGGTCACGTCGATGGGATTGGGCGTCGCGCCGATCAGCGTGAGCCCGGTCTGGAGGTTGGCCGAGACGGTAACCGAGTGCGTGCCATTGTCCAGCCCGGCGACGTCGACCGTCAGCGTGAGGTTTGTGCCGGAGAGCCGGTCGAGGTCGGCGAGCGAGCCGCCGATCGTCACGAGGACGCGGTCCGTGGAGAGCCGGTACTCCCGGTCCGGGCGGGCACCCGCGAGGATCAGGCCTGCCTCGAAGGTCCGCGTGGCGGTGATCGCCCGCAGGTGCACGGTGATCTGCACCGACCCGCTCCCGAGGACTTCGACCCCCTCCGGCAGGGCCAGCGTGACCGTCTGGACGAACTCCGACGAGGCGCCGGCGACGGACACCGGCGCGGTGTCGGCATGGTCGAGCCCCGCCAGGTCGTTCGCGTCACCCTCGACCGACACGACCGCCGGGTTGACCTCGACGCGCTCGATCTCGAAGCCCGCCGCCGGCGTGCCGTTGACGGTCGGGCTCACCGGGATCGTCTTCGTTCGTCGATCCGTGAACACCGAGACGCGAACTCGGACCTGCGGCGGATCCACCTCCACCCGCTTCTCCGGCCCGAGCGCCTGGCCGCTCTCGTCGACGGGCACGAGGGTCACGAGCTGGTTGACGTCGATCCCGGACGAGTCGACGGCCACCTGGGCCCTCACCTCGCTGATGGAGTCGACGATGGACTGCGGGCCGCGAACGGTCACGGTGGTCTGCTCGGCGACGGGCTCACCGGCGTCGAGCCCGGACGGCAGCGGCAGCAGCTCCGGGTGGACGTCGACCTCCTTGCTCCCCACGCGGTCAAGGGTCACGGAGATCGAGCGCGGCTCGAAGTCGAGGACCTGGACCGGATCGATCGCGGTCACGGTCACCGGAACGAGCACCGCGCCACCGGTCGCGGCGACGTTGCGGAGGTCGACTGAGGCGGTGAAGGTCTGGTCGTCGATCCGGAAGCCGAGGTCCGGTGGCGCGACGTAGCGGATGCCGGTGACGGAGCCGGGGTCGGACAGGACGATGACGTCGGCCGGGGCGTTCGCGATCTGGATCGGGACGGGGCTCGTGAACGGCTGCGTGGCCTGCGAGAGGACGAGGCCCCCGTACAGCAGGGTTGCCAGCACCACCGCGCCGAGCTTGAGCGGCCAGTTGTGGACGATGAAGCGCAGGACGCGGGGCATGCCGGACCGCTACCCGGCTCGTCCGCGCGTGCCGGCGGGCTCCGGATCCCCTTTTCGGGTGACGGGGGGCTGGGTGCCGTCACCGGGCACGCCATCGCGCCCGTCGGCCGGACCGGCCTGCTTCGGTGCCTCCGGCTCGTGCTCGCCCATGGGCTCGTCGGGCGGGAGCGGCTCCAAGGCCTGGACGCGCTCGCGACGCACGGCCTGGCGCAGCTCGGCGATCCGCGCGGCGCCGTTGGCCGGGACGGCGGCCCGGAGTCGGGCACGATCGGTCGGTGGCTCGAGGGTCGTGCGCAGCGCGCGGGCGAGCTGGGCCTCGTTCAGGTTGCGCCGGATCCGGGCCCGCTCGACGAGGCTGATCTGGCCATTCTCCTCGGACACGACCACGACGATGGCGTCGGTCTGCTCCGTGGTGCCGAGCGCCGCGCGATGGCGGGTCCCGAACCGCTCGGACTGCATCGTGGTCTCGCCGAGTGGCAGCACGGTGCCGGCGGCGAGGATGCGGCTGCCGCGGATGACCACCGCCCCATCGTGCAGGGGGGAGCGCGGCGAGAAGATCGTCCGCAGCAGGTCCGCGGACAGGTCGCCGTGGATCATCACGCCCGTCTCGGCGATCTGCTCCAGCCCGGTCTCACGCTCGATGACCATGAGCGCGCCGTGGCCCTCCGCGGACAGGAGCCCGGCGGCGCGCGCCACCTCGCCGGCGACCATCTCGGCGTGCCGGCTCTCCGGCGAGACCAGCCAGCCGAACGACCCGACGCGCCCGATGCGGTCCAGGGCCCGCCGCAGCTCCGGCTGGAAGATCACGACGAGCGCGAAGAGGCCGACGACGGCACCCGTCTCGAGGATCTGGGTAAGGAGCCTGAGATTGAGCACCCGAGCGGCGAAATAGACCGCGAACAGGACGCTGACACCGATCACGAGCCTGACCGCGCTGGTTCCGCGGATCAGGCTGAAGAGCCAGTAGATCAGGACGGCGGTGATCGCAATGTCGAGCACCGACGCGAGTCGAACCTGTTCGAGGATCGACTGCAGAAGCTGCGGCATCGCGCGGGGAGTATACGTCGCGACCCTCGCCGGCCGACCGGTCCGGCGGGTCGGCGACCGGCCTCAGCGGCCGGCCGGGGTGGGCGCCGGATCGTCGCGCAGCCGCTCCGATGCGAGGCCGTGGACGTCCGCCTCGGCCTGCGTGTCGCCGGTCAGCGACGTGAGGCGGACGAGCAGCTCGATCTTCTCGGTGGCGACGCCGGTCCAGCCTCGGTCGAGCTGGAGGTTCGCGATCGCGAGGTGCACGCCGGGGTCGCCGGGGGCGATCGAGAGGACGTTGAGCGCGATGTCCAGGGCGGCGTCGATGCGCCCGGCCTCGCGGTGGACGCGGATGGCGGTCAGCATGAGGTCGCGCGCCGCGTCGACCTCGCCCGACTCGAGGACGAGCGCCGCCTCCGTCAGCAGGTCCTCTGGCTCGGGTGGCGGGCCCTCGATCGGAGGTGGCGGGGGTGACGGGAGGTCGATGCCGGGCCAGCTTCCGTCGGCCGCCTGGCCCCCGGCAGCGCCGTCGGTCTCGGCGGGAGGCTCGGCCGCGTCGGGGTCCATGGAGGCCGCCTCGTCCGCGGTTTCCGCGCCGACCTCGTCGCCGCTCCCGAGTTCGACATCGCGGGCAGCCTCGCTGGCGTCGGGACCGGGCTCGGCGAGCTCGGCCTCCTCGGCGTCCATCCCCGCACGAAGGACGTCGAGCGCGTCGTAGACGCCGTCGTCACCCGGGGCCGGTTCGTCGGACGACGCTGCATCGCGACCGGATGGCCGTCCCGACTCGTCCGCGAGCGCCGCGAGCCGGCGCGCGTCCAGTGCCGCGCTCCACGGGTCGTCCGGCATGCCGGGCGCGGCGCCGAGCAGCCCGTCTCCGGCATCACCCGGGCCGACCACGTCCTCGTTCCCAGGCTCGGCCCACCCCGATGCATCCGGCGCATCCTCGGGCACAGGGGCGCCGATCGGCCTTGCCTGCAGGTCCCCCAGCCGGGCCGCGGCGGTCTCGAGGCGCTGTGCGAGGGCCGCACGGGCCCCCGACGGCTCCAGGTCCGCGGCACGTCGCGCCGCCTCCGCCGCGAGCGGGACGCGGCCGGCGACGTCGAGGACGAACGCGAGCCGTTCGAAGTCGGCCGCCGCCCCGGAGCGCAGCCCGCGCTCCTCGCGTGCGGTTGCGCGCGCCCGAAGCGCGGTCTCGTCGTCCGGCGCGAGCTCCAGCGCCCGATCGAACGCGGAGGCGGCCTCGGTCCAGCGATCGAGGCGGTGCAGCACGGTTCCGCGGCTCGCGAGCGGGAGCGCCCGCTCCGGCACGAGCCGGGCCGCGCCGTCATAGGCCGCGAGCGCCTCCTCGAGCTCGCCGGCCAGCGCAGCCATGTGCCCGCGCCGCAGGGCAGCCTTGTACTGCTCGAAGAGGGTCTCGCTCACGTGGCCGAGCCTACCGCGTCGATTGCGGCGCCGGTCACCGTGGAAGGTACGGGTCGACTACCGCTTGGTGTACTGCGGCGCCTTGCGCGCGCGCTTGAGCCCGAACTTCTTGCGCTCCTTCATCCGGGGGTCGCGGGTGAGGAGGCCGGCCTGACGAAGCACGAGGCGGTGGCCCTCGTCCAGCTCGAGGAGCGCCCGTGCGATCCCGAGCCTGACCGCGCCGGCCTGGCCGGTCACGCCGCCACCCTCAACCTTGATCATCGCGTTGTAGCGGCCGTCGGTGTTCGTGACCCGGAACGGCAGCCGGAGCTCCACCTCGTCGATGGCGGCCCCGAAGTGCTCCGCGAGCGAGCGCCCGTTGATCACGATCTCGCCCTCGCCCGGCAGGAGCCGGACGCGTGCCACGGCCGTCTTGCGGCGGCCGGTGCCCGAGTTGTAGGTCTGCGCAGTAGCCAAGGGAACGTCCTCCGTCAGGCGAGCGGCTCAGGCCGCTGGGCCTGATGGGGATGGTCGGAGCCGGCGTAGATCTTCAGCTTCCGCAGCTGCTGGGCACCGAGCCGGGTGTGGGGCAGCATGCCCTTGATCGCCCGGCGGATGACCTCCTCCGGCCGACGCTCGAGCAGCTTGCCGAGGGTCTCCTCCTTGAAGCCCTGCGGATGGCCGCTGTGGCGCTGGTAGAGCTTGGTCGACTGCTTGGCCGCGCTGACGATGATCTTCTTGGCGTTCAGGATGATCACGTGGTCGCCGCCGTCGAGGTTCGGCGACCAGGTCGGCTTGTGCTTGCCCTCGAGGACGCGAGCGACACGCGTGGCCAGGCGGCCGAGCGTCTCGCCCGTCGCGTCCACGACGAACCACTGGCGCTCGATCTCACCCAATCGCGCGGTGTACGTCTTGTCGTTCATCAGTCCTCGTGTCCTGTCTCCGTCGTTGTCGCCCTGTTCTCCGCTCGCCGCCCCATGACGACGCGCCGAAGGCAGAGCCCTTTGGCCGGCGCGGAAGCGCCGTCCAATGCCGGCCTGCCGGCCGCCAGCAGCCCCGGCACTGCCGAGACCTCGAGCGTCCCCCGGCCCACCGCGAGCAGTGCCGCGACGATGCGTCGCACCATGCCCCGCAGGAAGGCGTCGGCTCGAACGTCGATCGTGACCGCCTGTCCCTGCCGCCTGACCGTGATCCGATGGATCGTCCGGACCGGCTGGGGATCGGCCCCGCCGAATGCCGAGAAGTCGTGACGGCCCTCGAAGGCCGCCGCGGCGCTCGCCATCGCGGCGACGTCCAGCTCCGACCGCACCCAGAGCGCCGTGCGCTCCCGGAGCGGGCTGCGCGGTCCGTTCCAGATGGAGTAGCGATACTCCCGGTAGCGGGCGGCGTAGCGAGGGTTGAACCCGGCGGGCGCCCGTCGAACGTCGCGGATCGCGACATCCGGCGGGAGCGTCCCGTTGAGCGCCGCCTCGAGGGCCTGCTCCGAGAGCCTGCCCGGATAGGTGAATGCGATCACCTGGCCCGTGGCATGCACCCCGGCGTCGGTCCTCCCAGCGCCCACGACCGGCTGTCGATCCCCGCCCGACAGGCGGGACAGCGCGACCTCGAGCTCTCCCTGGACGGTCCGGGCCTTCGGTTGCGACTGAAAGCCCGCGAACTCCGTGCCGTCATATTCGACCGTCGCTCTGTACCGCTTCGCGGCCGACCGACGGGGCGCCCTCTCGGGCATCGCTTACACCAGTTCGATCTGGACGATTTCCGCGGCATCCCCGGCCCGTGGGCCGAGCTTGACGATGCGGGTGAAGCCCGACGATCGATCCGCGTATTTCGGCGCGATCTCGTCGAAGAGCTTCGTGATGACCAGCGGCTCGTTGGGGAACTGCGCCACGATCGAGCGGCGGGCCGACAGGTCGCCCCGCTTCGCGAGGGTGATCGCCTTCTCGACGCGGCCCTGGACCTCCTTGGCCTTGGCCTCGGTCGTCTTCACGCGCTCGTAGCGCAGCACGGAAACCGTGAGGTTCTTGTATAGCGCGAGTCGGGGGCCCATCTTCCGGCCGAGCTTGCGGCCGTCGATCCTGTGCGCCATGGCTCAGGCTTCCTCGTCGTCCTCGAAGCCCGCCTCGTCCTCGCCCTCGTCGCCGTCGAACTCGGACGGCTCGGTCTCGGGGAGGATGAAGCCGCGCATCCGCAGCCGCTCCTTCATCTCGTCAAGCGACTTCTTGCCGAAGTTGCGCATCCGGAGCAGGTCCTCGTCCTTGAGCTGGAGGAGCTGCCCGACCTTGACGATGTTGTTGCGCTTGAGCGAGTTGTAGGCCCGCATCGGGAGGTCGAGCTCCTCGATCGGCATGTCGAGCATGTTCGGCGGGAGCTGCGGGATGCCCGGGACGCCGCGGTCGGCGGCCATCTGGGCCTGCCCGATCGTGACGAACGGCCGGAACTGCTCGATGAGGATCGAGGCGGCGCGGCTGAGGGCCTCCTCCGGGCCGATCGTGCCATCGGTCTCGATCTCGATCGTCAGCTTGTCGAAGTTCGTGACCTGGCCGACGCGGGTGCTCTCGACCCAGTAGTTGACCTTCCGGACCGGGGTGAAGATCGCGTCGACCGCGATCACGCCGATCGGCAGGGCCTCCGTTCGCTCCACGCCGAGATAGCCGACGCCGCGCTCGACCGTCATGTCCATGTCGATCGTCACGTCGTCGCTGTCGAGGGTCATCAGCACGAGGTCGCGGTTCACGATCTCGACGTCGGCGGACTCCAGGACGTCCGCGGCGAGGACCGGCCCGGCGCCGCTCTTCGTGAGGCGGAGCTGCACGGGGTGCGTCGCGAAGCTCTTCATGCGGAGCTTCTTGGTGTTCAGGACGATCTGGGTGACGTCCTCCTTGACCCCGGGGATCGTGGAGAACTCCTGGTAGACGTCCCGGATCTGCAGGGACGTGACCGCGGCGCCCTCCAGCGAGGAGAGCAGGACGCGGCGCAGCGCGTTCCCGAGGGTCACGCCGTAGCCGGCCTGAAGGGGTCCGACCTCGTACTTGGCGTACGTGCCGGCGCCGCCCTCTTCGACGGGCTCGATCTGCGGGGTCTCGAGTTCGATCATGAGCGGGGCTACCTCGAGTAGTACTCGACCACGAGCTGCTCGGAGAGATCGAGCGGCATCTGGTCGCGTCGGGGGATGCTGACGAGCGAGCCTGCGAGCTTCGCGGCGTCCAGGCTCAGCCAGTCCGGCGCCTGGTGCGAACGCAGGGTCTCCTTGATGACCTTGAAGGCCTCGCGACCGCGGCGGCTCTCGCGGACCTCGATGCGGTCGCCGGGGCGAACCGCGTACGACGGGATGTCCGTCGTCACGCCGTTGACGGTGAAGTGGCCGTGGGCCACGAGCTGGCGGGCCATCGGTCGCGAGGCCGCGAAGCCGAGGCGGAACACGACGTTGTCCAGCCGGGTCTCCAGCGACTGCAGGAGCGCCTCGCCGGTGACGCCGGTGTGGCTCTCCGCCACGCGGTAGTAGTTGCGGAATTGCCGCTCGAGCACGCCGTAGACGCGACGGACCTTCTGCTTCTCACGAAGCTGGATGCCGTACTCGCCCATCTTGCGGCGGCGAACGCCGTGCTGGCCGGGCGGCGTCGGGCGCCGCTCGAACGAGCACTTCTTCGTGTAGCAGCGGGTGCCCTTCAGGAAGAGCTTGGCACCCTCGCGACGGCAGAGCCGGCAGACCGACTCGGTGTAACGGGCCATCGCTCAGACCCTGCGCCGCTTGGGCGGGCGGCAGCCGTTGTGGGGGATCGGTGTGACGTCGGTGATGGCGCTGACCTCCAGCCCGGCGGCCTGCAGCGAGCGGATTGCCTGCTCGCGCCCTGCGCCCGGGCCCTTGACGAAGACCTCGACCTGGCGCATCCCGTGCTCCATCGCCTTCTTGGCGGCGACGTCTGCCGAGAGGGCCGCGGCATACGGGGTGCTCTTGCGGGAGCCCTTGAAGCCGGCCACGCCGGCGGAGCCCCAGCTGACCACCGCGCCGGTCAGGTCCGTGATCGTGATGATCGTGTTGTTGAACGACGCCTGGACGTGGACGTGACCAACGGGCACGTTCTTCTTCTCGCGCCGGCGCTGCTTGACCGCCTTCTTGCGTTCAGCCATTTGTCTTCCGTCCCCGCCTTACTTCGTGGCCTTGCGCCGAGCGCCGACCGTGCGCTTCGGGCCGCGCCGCTGGCGCGCGTTGGTCTTGGTTCGCTGGCCGCGCACCGGCAGGTTCCGGCGATGCCGGAGGCCGCGATACGAGCCAATGTCCTGGAGTCGCTTGATGTTGGTCGCAACCTCGCGGCGCAGGTCGCCCTCGACCTTGAAGCGCCGATCGATGAGCTCGCGGAGGCGGTTCACCTGCTCCTCGGTGAGATCCCGAACGCGGGTGTCGCCATTGACGCTCGTCTGGACGAGGATCTTCTGCGCGGTCGGCAGGCCGATGCCGTAGATGTAGGTCAGCGCGATCTCGACCCGCTTCTCGCGGGGGATGTCGATTCCGGCGATGCGTGCCATCTCCCTCCTACCCCTGTCGCTGCTTGTGCTTGGGGTTGGTGCAGATGACCATCACGGTGCCGTGACGGCGAATGACCTTGCAGTTGTCGCAACGGGCCTTGATGGAGGCTCTGACTTTCAACGGTTCCTCGTCCTGATACTTCGTTCGGGTTTACTTCAGGCGGTAGGTGATCCGACCGCGCGTCAGGTCGTAGGGCGAGAGCTCCACTCGAACGCGGTCGCCGGGCAGGATCCGGATGAAGTTCATCCGAAGCTTTCCGGAGATATGCGCCAGCACGCGGTGCCCGTTCTCCAGCTCAACAGCGAACATCGTGTTCGGCAACGGTTCGACGACCGTGCCTTCCACCTCGATCGCATCTCGTTTCGCCACGGGCGGTGCTGGGTCCCTTTCTCACACGGAATGCCGGCCCGGGCGGGCCGACACACGAACGCGCAGCGTAGCAGAAATGACCACGAGGTGGCAAACGCTCACTGGATCGTGGTGAGGATCTCGGGGCCTCGCTCCGTGATCGCGATGGTGTGCTCGAAGTGGGCCGCCAGCGCGCCATCGACCGTGCGGACGGTCCAGCCATCGCCGTCGACGTAGACGTCACCTGTGCCGAGCGTGAACATCGGCTCGATGGCGAGGCAGACGCCTGGCTGCAGCTGGTCGCCGCGGCGGCCCGTGCGGTAGTTCGGGACCTGCGGGTCCTCGTGCATCTTCGTGCCGATGCCGTGACCCACGAATGGCTTGACGATCCCATAGCCGTGCGCTCGGCCGACATCCTCCACGGCGATCGAGATGTCCTCGATCCGCCCGCCGGGCTGCGCGGCACCGATGCCGGCCATCATCGCCAGCCGCGTGGCGGCGACGAGGTCGCGGGCGGCCTCCGGGACGTCGCCGACGAGGAACGTCCGCGCGCCGTCGCCGTGCCAGCCGTCGAGGATCGCGCCGACATCGACCGTCACGATCGACCCGTCGCGGACCCGCCGGTCGCCCGGGATGCCGTGCACCACCTCGCTGTCGATCGAGATGCAGGTGCTCGCGGGAAAGGCCTGCGGACCCTTGCCGTAGCGCCCCGCGCCGAGGTAGCCCTTGAACGACGGCGTCGCGCCGGCGGCGCGGATGTGGCGCTCGGCGAGGTGGTCGAGGTCGCCCGTGGACACGCCCGGCTTGAGCTCGGACTCCATGAGCGCCAGGACCTCGGCCACGATCCGCCCCGAGCGACGCATCTTCTCGATCTCGGCCGGCGACTTGCGGGTGATCACCGGGCCTGCGGGGTGGCGGGCCAGCCGAGGGCCTCGAGAAGGGCGGCCGTGACGTCCTCGATCGGCTGCAGGCCGTCGACCGCGACGAGGATGCCCTGCGCGCGGTAGTAGTCGGCGACCTCCTGGAGCGGGCCGAGCTGCTGCTCCATGCGTGCGCGGACGGTCGCCTCGGCATCGTCCGCCCGATGGACGAGCTCCGAGCCGTCGACGTCGCAGATGCCCCAGACCTTCGGTGGCTTGAACCAGTCGTTGTAGACATGCCCGCCGGATTTGCAGATCCGCCGGCCGGCGAACCGCCCGATCAGGTCCTCGATCGGAACCTCGATCAGGAGGGCCTTGTCGACGTGCCGTCCGGATCCGGCAAGCGCCTCGTCGAGGGCCGCGGCCTGCGGACGCGTTCGCGGAAAGCCATCGAGGATCGCGCCCTCGGCGGCGTCGTCCTGCCCGAGCCGGGCGAGGAACAGCCGGACCATCAGGTCGTCCGAGACGAGCTCGCCTGAGCGCATGACGGCGTCGACCTCCCGGCCGATCTCGCTGCCGCTCGCGACCTCGGCGCGCAGCAGGTCACCGGAGGCAAGCACGGGCACGCCGAGCTTCTCCGCGAGGAGCGGGGCCTGTGTGCCCTTGCCGGCGCCCGGTGCGCCGAGCAGCACAGCCACAGTCATCCGGCCGCACCTCGCGGCGCGCAAGACGAGATCGACGGAAGGCCGAGGCGAGCACGCGAGCGAGCGCACTGGAAGGTGCGTGAGCGAGCCAGCGCAGCCGAGAACGCACCGGCGGCCCGCATGGCGGGGCGCGCCATCAGCGGATGAAGCCTTCGTAGTTACGCATCATCAGCTGCGCCTCGATCTGCTTCATGGTCTCGACGACCACGGACACGACGATCAGGAGTCCCGTGCCGCCGATCGCCAGGCCCTGGAGGTTCGGGTCCAGGACGCCCATCAGCACGGGCGCCACCGCGACCGCGCCCAGGAACAGCGAGCCCGCCAGCGTGATGCGGCTCACGACCCGACCCAGGTACTCCTGGGTCGGGCGGCCGGGCCGGATGCCCGGGATGAAGCCACCGTTCTTGCGCAGCTGCTCCGCGGTCTCGTCCGGCTTGAACGTGAAGGCCGTGTAGAAGTACGTGAAGCCGACGGTCAGCAGGAAGTAGATGATCGAGTACTGGATCGTCGTGGGCGACAGGAACGTCCCGATGCCGGTCGCAACGTCCTTCACGATCTGGACGTCGCTCACCGAGAAGTACAGCGCCAGCTGGCCCGGGAACGACAGGATGCTGATCGCGAAGATGATCGGGATGACGCCGGCGAGGTTGACCCGCAGCGGCAGGAACGTCTGCCCGCCCTGGTACATGCGCCGGCCGCGCACCCGGCTCGCGTACTGGATCGGGATGCGACGCTGGCCCTCCTGGATGTAGATGATCACCATGACCGCCGCGATCGCCAGGACCGCGAAGAGCACGATGTCGCGCGGGGAGGGCGACTGCAGCATCTGCAGGAGACCGGCCGGCGCGCGGCTGACGATGCCGGCGAAGATGATGAAGCTGATGCCGTTGCCGATGCCCTTCTCGGTGATGAGCTCGCCGAGCCACATCAGGACGATCGCGCCGGCGACCAGCGTGATCATCTGGACCCAGCTCAGGGCGTTGCCGAGGCCGAAGCCCGACGGGATGACGTCCTGCGCCGCGAAGGCCGACAGGATGCCGAACGCCTGGAGCAGCGCCATCGGGACGGTCAGGTAGCGGGTGTACTGATTGATCTTCTGGCGCCCGTACTCGCCCTCGCGGCTGAGCGCCTGGAGCGACGGGATCACGCCCGTCATCAGCTGCATGATGATCGAGGCGTTGATGTACGGGTTCAGCGCCAACCCGACGATCGAGAGCTGCGACAGCCCGCCGCCCGCGAACAGGTCCAGGATCCCGAAGGCCTGGTTGTTCCGGAAGAACTCCGCGAGCGCGGCCCGGTCGATGCCCGGCAGCGGCACCTGGGCCAGCAGCCGGTAGACGATCAGGATCCCGAGGACGAAGAGGATGCGCCGACGGATGTCGGGCGCGCGGAAGGCGTTGAGCAGCGACTCGAACACGGGCGGCTACTCGGCCGTGTCTGGTTCGGTGGCCTTGGGCTTGCGTGCGGCGCGCGGCTTCGCGGGCTTGGACTCGGCAGTGGCGGCGGGAGCGTCGGCGCTCGCCTCCGTGTCGGCCGCGGCGTCTGCCTTCACGGCATTCGCCTTCGATGCCCGCGCAGGCCTGGCCGGCGCATCGCTGCCGGCGTCGTCCGTCGGCGCAGCATCCGCCGACGCGGCGTCCGCGGCATCCGCGTCGTCGGCTTCGGTGGCCGCGGCGACCTGCCCCTCGGTCGAGGCAGCGGCATGGTCGTCACCGTGGTCGTCGTCGTCGACGCCCAGCGCCTCGCGCCGCTCGGTGGGGATCTCGAGCACGGAGACCGTGCCGCCGGCGCCCTCGATCTTGGAGCGAGCGCTGCCGGAGAACGCGTCCGCGACGACGAACAGCGGAGTCGAGAGCTCGCCGCCACCGAGGATCTTCATCGGCCGGTCCAGCCGGCGAACGAGACCCGCGGCCCGCAGGATCTCCTGGTTGACGGTGATCGGCGCAGCCTTGCCCTTGGCGGGCTTCGTGCCGGGCATCTCGCCGCCCTCGAGCTCACCCAGCTCCACGAGCCGGGCAATGTCGCCCAGGTTGACGACCTCGTACTCGATCTTGAACTTGTTGACGAAGCCGCGGAGCTTCGGGATCCGCTGGTGGAGCGGCGTCTGGCCGCCCTCGAACCACGCGGGGATGGAGCCGCCGGCTCGCGCCTTCTGGCCCTTCGTGCCGCGGCCCGCCGTCTTGCCCTGGCCAGCCGCGATGCCGCGTCCGACGCGGCGCTTCGCCTTGCGGGACCCGGGCGCCGGCTTCAGGTCGTGCAGCTTCACTTGGAACTCTCCTCGGAACCCTTGTTGGCCGTGGCCTTCGCGCCGCCGGTCTCCTCGACGGAGACCAGGAAGCGGACCTGGCGGACCATGCCGCGGGTCGCGTCGTTGTCGACGACCTCGACCGACGAGCCGATGCCGTGCAGCCCGAGCGCCTTCAGGGTCGCGCGATTGCGCGCGATGTGGCTGATCGAGCTCTTGACCTGCGTGACCCGGAATGTGGCTGCCATCAGCTCGCCTCGGCGGCCGGCTGGCCGGGGATGTGCAGCCGGACCGGGACGCCGCGGCGGGCGCTGAGGTCGGCCGCGGAGCGCAGGCTCCGGAGCCCCTCGAGCGTGGCGCGGGTCACGTTGACCGGGTTGGTCGAGCCGTAGACCTTGGTGAGGATGTCGCGGATGCCGGCGGCCTCGACGACAGCGCGCACGGAGCCGCCGGCGATGACGCCGGTGCCCTGGCTCGCGGGCTTGAGGAGGACCTCGCTCGAGGAGAACGTCAGGCGGACCTCGTGCGGAATCGTCGTGCCCACCATCGGGATCCTGATGAGGTTCTTCTTCGCGTCCTCGACGCCCTTGCGGATCGCCTCCGGGACCTCGCCCGCCTTGCCCAGCCCCACGCCGACGTGACCGGCGCCGTCACCGACGACGATCATCGCGCTGAAGCTGAAGCGGCGGCCGCCCTTGACGACCTTGGCGACACGGTTGATCTGGACGACACGCTCCTCGAGCGTGAGCTTGTTGGCGTCGATGCGTGGCACAGGCGGCTCCTCAGAAATCCAGGCCGGCTTCGCGAGCCGCGTCCGCGAGGGACTTGATGCGACCGTGGTACCGGAACCCGGCGCGGTCGAAGACGACCTGGCCGACCCCGGCAGCCTTCGCCCGTTCGGCCACGAGGCGGCCGACGACGGCCGCCTCGGCCGCCTTCGTGCCGGTCGCGGACCGGAGCTCGGGCTCGAGCGACGAGGCCGCGGCGAGCGTCCGTCCGGACGCGTCGTCGATGACCTGGGCGTAGATGTGGTTCAGGCTGCGGAACACGGCCAGCCGCGGGCGCGACTCGCTGCCCGCCAAGCGGAGGCGGAGGCGAGTGTGGCGCTTCTGGCGGGCGGCCCCGCGGCTGATGGTTGCGGTCATTCGATGGATCCTCGGTCTCTCGTCCGGCGGGCTACTTCTTGCCGCCGATCTTGCCGGCCTTGCCGGCCTTGCGGCGGATCTGCTCGCCCGCGTAGCGGACGCCCTTGCCCTTGTACGGCTCGGGCTTGCGGGTCGCGCGAACTCGTGCGGCGATCTCGCCGACGAGCTCCTTGTCGATTCCGACCACGGCCAGCCGGGTCGGATTCTCGACCTCGAAGCTGATGCCCTGCGGCGGGTCGATCTCGATCGGATGGCTGTAGCCCAGGTTGAGCTGGAGCTTCCGACCGACGAGCGCTGCACGATAGCCGACGCCGGTGATCTCGAGCGGCTTGCGGAAGCCGTCCGTGACGCCGACGACCATGTTGTTCACGAGGGTCCGCGTGAGCCCGTGGAGCTGCTTGTGGGTCTTGGCCTCCGACGGGCGCGTGACCACGATCGAGTCGCCCTCGCGGGCGACGCCCATCTCAGGGTGCAGGTCGCGGGAGATGCTGCCCTTGGGGCCCTTTACCGTCACGCTGCGGCCGTCGATGGCGACGTCGACCCCGACGGGCACGGTGATGGGCATGCGTCCGATTCGTGACATCGCCGCTACCAGACGTAGGCCAGGACTTCGCCGCCGAGCTGGGCCTTTCGGGCCTGCGCGCCGGTCATGATCCCCTGGCTCGTGCTGACGATGACGACCCCGAGGCCACCGAGGACCCGCGGGATGTCCGTCTTGGATGCGTAGACGCGCAGCCCCGGCTTCGAGACGCGCTTGAGGCCGGAAACCACCGGCACCTTGCCGTCGACGTAGCGCAGGGTCAGCTTGAGGTTCTTGCTCGGCCCCGCCTGCTCCTCGGCGACCTCGGCGATGAAGCCTTCGTCCTTCAGAATGCGGGCAATCTCGCGCTTGGTCCGCGAGGCCGGGATGACGACCTCGCTGTGGCGCGCCCGAGAGGCATTGCGGACCCGGGTCAGCATGTCCGCGATCGGATCGGAGATGTTCACGTGGGACCTACCAGCTCGACTTGGTGACGCCGGGCAGCTCGCCGGTCAGGGCGCGCTCCCGGAAGCAGATGCGGCACAGCGCGAAGCGGCGCATGAAGGCGCGTGGGCGCCCGCAGACGACGCAGCGGTTGTAGCCGCGGACTCCGAACTTCGGGGTCCGACGTGCCTTGGCGATGAGTGACTTCTTGGCCATTCGCTTTCCCTCCCCCGCCTACGAGGCGAAGGGCATGCCGAGGAGCTCGAGCAGGCGCTTCGATTCCTCGTCGGACTTCGCCGTCGTCACGATGCTGACCTCCAGCCCGCGGAGACGGTCCACCTTGTCGTAGTCGATCTCGGGGAACGCGATCTGCTCGCGCAGCCCGAGCGTGTAGTTGCCGCGCCCGTCGAACGACCGGCCGGGGATCCCGCGAAAGTCGCGGATGCGGGGCAGCGTCAGGAGCGTGAGCCGCTCCAGGAAGTCCCACATGCGCTCGCCGCGGAGCGTGACCTTGAGCCCGATCGGGTTGCCGGTCCGCACGCGGAACTGGGCGATGGATCGACGGGCCTTCATCACGATCGGCTTCTGGCCGGTGATCAGGGTCAGGTCGCCGGACGCAGCGTCGATCGCCTTGGCGTTGCTGAGCGCCTCGCCAAGACCGACGTTGACGACGATCTTCTCGAGCTTCGGCACCTGGTTGGGGTTCGCGTACTCGAACTGCTTCACGAGCGCGGGCACGACGTCGCTGCGGTACTTGAGCTGCAGGCCCCGCGGGCCGGCCGGCCGCTCCGACGCGGGGGTCTCCGTCGGCTTCTCGCGGCGCCTCGGGGCGGGAGCCTCCTCGGCAGCCTCGGGCGCCGCAGTCTCGGGCGCCGCAGTCTCGGGCGCCGCAGTCTCGGGCGCCGCAGCCTCCTCGGAAGCTTCGGGCGCGGGGGCCTCCTCCGCCATCCGCTCGGCCTCGACCGGCGTCTCGGCGGCAGCCATCGGCTCCTCCTCCACCCCCGCAGTCTCGGGGGCCTCCTCCGCCACGGCGGCGGTCTCGGGGGCCTCCGCGGCCATCGGCTCCTCCGCCACGGCGGCGGCCTCGGGGGCCTCCGCAGCCATCGGCTCCTCCGCCACGGCGGCGGTCTCGGGCGCCTGCTGGTCGGTCATGCGGTCACCTCGATGGCCTTGCCGCAGTTGCTGCAGACGCGCACGCGGCGGCCGTCCTCCAGGACGGTGTGCCGGATCCTGGTCGGCTCCTTGCAGCTCGGGCAGACGAGCATCACCTTGGAGACGTCCATCGGCTTCGCGATGTCCAGGATCCCGCCCTGCTGGACCTTCGGGGCGCGGTCGGTCCGGCCCTGGCTCTGGCGAGGCTTGGTGTGGCGCTTCGCGATGTTCAGGCCCTCGACGACCACGGAGACCGGCCGGCTCGAGGTCGGCTTCCAGTACCCGCGGCGCGCGTGGCGACCGGAGTCGGTGCCCGACGCCGTCATGCGCTGGCTCGCGCCGAGGTTGGTGAGCACGCGCTCCACCACACCGCGCTTCCCGGCGTCCTTGCCGGACAGCACGAGCACGGTGTCGCCCTTGCGGATTTCGGGAACCCGCGTTCGACCCGTTGCCATCACAGCACCTCCGGGGCGAGCGACACGATCTTCATGTAGTTGCGGTCCCGGAGCTCGCGCGCGACGGGACCGAAGATCCGGGTGCCACGCGGGTTGCCCTGGTTGTTGATCAGCACGGCTGCGTTCTCGTCGAATCGGATGTAGCTGCCATCGGGCCGGCCGTATTCCTTGGCCGTTCGCACGATGACCGCCTGGACCACGTCGCCCTTCTTCACGGCGGCGTTCGGGATCGCCGTCTTGACGCTCGCCACGATCACGTCGCCGACCCCGGCGGTGGTCTTCGTGGAGCGCCCCATCACACGGATGCACTGGATGGTCCGGGCACCCGTGTTGTCGGCGACCTTGAGGCGAGTCTGGGGCTGGATCATGCGGGGGCGTCCTTCTCCGCCTCAGCGGTTCCGGAGTCATCGGCTGCGTCGGCCGCGTCGGAGGCGTCAGCGGCGTTCGCGTTCGCGGCGTCGGCGCCGGCCTCGCCGTCCGCCTCGTGGCGGGCACGACCCGGGTGGGCCGCGGCGTGGATCGCCTCGGAGACAGCGGCCTCCTCGGTCACGAGGTCGGCACCGCCGTGGTCGCCGGCGCGCTGGACGACCTCGATCAGGCGCCAGCGCTTGGTGGCCGACAGCGGCCGCGACTCCTCGATGAGCACGGTGTCGCCGACGTGGGCCTCGTTGGCCTCGTCGTGGGCCTTGAACTTCGTCGTCAGCCGGATCACGCGCTTGTAGAGCCGGTGGCGGGTGAGGCGCTCCACGGACACGACGATCGTCTTGTCCATCTTGTCGCTCACCACGCGCCCGACCTTGGTCTTGCGCTGGCCGCGGGCGGCGGTGTCGCCGGCGGTCGATTGGGTCATGGCCATCGGTTACGCGCCCTTTCCGGTGCTGCTGGAGCGGCTCTTCCGGGTCGCGCGGGCCGGCTTCTTCGGAGTCGCGGGAGCCTTCGTCGCGCGAACCAGGCCGAGGCCACGCTCGCGCTGGACCGTGAGGATCCGTGCGATCTGGTGCCGCGTCCCGGGAATGCTGCTGGTGTCGTTGAGCTGGCGGGTCGAGAGCGCGAAGCGCGCGCTCCAGAGGTCCTGCTTGGCCTGCTTGAGGGCGTCGTCGAGCTCCTTGTCGGACATCTCGCGAACCTTGGCGATGTCGTTCATCGCTCGCCCCCCTCCACGGCGCCCTCGCGGGCCACGACCTTCGTCTGGACCGGCAGCTTGTGGCTCGCGAGGCGCATCGCCTCGGTTGCCTCGTCATGGCCCACGCCGGCCATCTCGAACAGGATCCGGCCCGGCTTGACCACCGCGACCCAGTGGTCGGGCGCGCCCTTGCCGGAGCCCATGCGGGTCTCCGCCGGCTTCTTGGTGACCGGCTTGTCGGGGAACACGCGGATCCAGATCTTGCCGCCGCGCTTGACCGAGCGGGTCATCGCGCGTCGGGCGGCCTCGATCTGCCGGCTGGTGATCCAGGCCGGCTCCATCGTGGCCAGGCCGTAGTCGCCGAACGCGACGTAGTGGCCGCCCTTGGCCTGCCCGGACATGCGGCCGCGCATGACCTTGCGATGCTTGACGCGTCGCGGGAGGAGCATCGCCTAGACCCCCTGCCCCGCGGCCGCCGGGACCGGCTGCTGCGGGTTTCGCTGCGGCGTGACGTCGCCGCGGTAGATCCAGACCTTGACGCCGATCCGGCCGTAGGTCGTGTGGGCGTGGACCTGGCCGTAGCTGATGTCAGCCCGGAGCGTCCCCAGCGGGATGCGACCCTCCCGGTCCCACTCGCGGCGGCTCATCTCGGCGCCGCCGAGGCGGCCGGAGACCATGATCTTGACGCCCTTGGCGCCGGCCTTCATCGAGCGCTGGATGGCCTGCTTCATGGCCTTCTTGAAGGCGATGCGGCGGCTGAGCTGCTGGCTGATGTTGGTCGCGACGAGGTACGCGTCCAGCTCCGGCTGGCGGATCTCCTTGATCTCCAGCTTGACCTTGCGCTTCGTGAGCGCGCCGATCTGCTGACGCAGGATCTCGACGTTCTGGCCGCCCTTGCCGATGACGATGCCCGGCTTGGCGGTGTGGACCGTCACGGTGACCTGACCGAAGTTCCGCTCGATCTCCAGGCCGGAGACGCTCGCGTTCGACAGCCGCTTCTCGACCAGCTGGCGAATCGCGATGTCCTCCTTGAGGAGGTCCGTGTACTCCTTGTCGTGGTACCACTTCGCGGTCCACGTGCGCGTCACCCCGAGTCGGAACCCGTACGGGTGGACCTTGTGTCCCATGCTCTCAGCCCTCCCGGTCGCCGACGGTGACGGTGATGTGAGTGACGCCCTTGTGGATCGGGAAGGCCCGACCCTGGGCGCGCGGCCGCCAGCGCTTGATCGTGGGGCCCTTGTCCGCGCGCGCGTCGAGCACGACCAGCTCGTCCGCCACGAGGTTGTGGTTGTTCTCGGCGTTCGCCGCCGCGCTCTTCAGCACCCCCGCCACGTCCTTCGCGGCGTGCTGGGGCATGAAGCGGAGCAGGGCGCTCGCCTTCTCCACGGACAGCCCGCGGATCGCCTCGGTCACGAGGCGGGCCTTGCGGGTCGATCCGCGGACGTACTTCGCCGTCGCTGAGACTTTCATCGTCACTTCGGCGCCGTCGTGCGATCGGTGCTCCGGCCGTGCCCGCGGTAGGTGCGGGTGGGCGCGAACTCACCGAGCCTGTGGCCGACCATGTTCTCGGTCACGTAGACCGGGACGTGCTTGCGGCCGTTGTAGACGGCCACGGTGTGGCCGATGAACGACGGGAAGATCACGGACGCGCGTGACCAGGTCTTGACGACCTTCTTCTCGCTTCGCTTGTTCATCTGCTCGATCCGGCCGAGCAGGCGGGGCTCGATGAACGGGCCCTTCTTGATGGATCGGGACATCTCCTCGCCTCCCCGCTACTTCCGGCGCCGCGAGCGGACGATGAGTCCGCCGGTCCGCGCGCGCCGAGTGCGGTAGCCCATGGCGGGCTTGCCCCACGGCGTCTTCGGGGGCATGCCCGTCGGGGACTTGCCCTCGCCGCCGCCATGGGGATGGTCGCGCGGGTTCATGACGACTCCCCGGACCTCCGGTCGCTGACCCATGTGGCGGGCGCGGCCGGCCTTGCCGAGGTTCTGGTTCTCGTGATCCAGGTTGCCGACCTGGCCGACCGTGGCCATGCACCGGATGGAGATCCGGCGCACCTCGCCAGACGGCAGGCGGACCTGGGCCATCTCGCCCTCCTTGGCAAGGAGCTGGGCCGCGGTGCCCGCGGAGCGGACGATCTGGGCCCCCTTGCCGGGGATGAGCTCGATGTTGTGGATGGTCGTGCCGAGCGGGATGTGGGAGATCGGGAGGGCATTGCCGACCCGCGCCTCCGAACCGATGCCCGAGACCACGACGTCGCCGACCTTCAGCCCGTGCGGCAGGAGCATGTAGCGCTTCTCGCCGTCGCGGTAGTGCAGCAGGCCGATGCGCGCGGAGCGGTTCGGGTCGTACTCGACCGTGGCGATCCGCGCCGGCACGCCGTGCTTGTCGCGCTTGAAGTCGATCCGCCGGTAGTGGGTCTTCTCGCCGCCGCCACGATGGCGAACGGTGAGGCGGCCCTGGTTGTTCCGGCCGGACCCGCGCTTCTGGGGCTCGAGCAACGGCTTGTACGGCTCGCTGGTCGTGATCTCCTCGAACGTCGAGCGGGTCATCCCGCGACGCCCGGGCGAGGTCGGCTTGTAGCTTCGCAGCGGCATGCCTAGACCCCCTCGAAGAACTGGATCTTCTGGCCGGGGGCCAGGGTGACGACGGCCTTGCGCCACGGCGATGTGTGGCCGACGATCCGCCCGCGGCGGGTGCCGCGCGACTTCTCCTTGGCCTTCGTCGTCAGCACGTTGACCGAGACGACGCTGACCTTGTCGGCCGCGTACAGCTCCTCGATCGCCGCCTTGATCTGGATCTTGTTCGCGTCCGGGTGGACGCGGAACGTGTAGCGCCCGCGGCTCGACTGGTCGATCGACTTCTCGGACACGACCGGGCGCAGGATGATCTCGGGCGCCGTCAGCGCGCTCACAGGTAGACCTCCTCCATCCGGGCGAGCGCCGGCTGCTCGATCACGAGCGTGTCGGCGTTGAGGATGTCGACGACGTTGAGGGAGTCCGCACGGATCACGTCGACGGTCGGCAGGTTGCGGGCGGACAGCTGCAGCGTCTCGTCCGCGGCCGGTGCGACGACCAGCACGCGGCCGGTCGCGTTGAGCGCGCTGAGCACGCCCGCGACGGACGCGGTCTTGATCGCCTCCAGCCCGAAGCTGTCGATCACGCGGATCGCCTCGTCGCCGAGCTTGGCGGTGAGGGCGCCCCGGAGCGCCAGCCGCTTCATCTTGCGGGGCAGGCGCTGCTCGTACGAGCGCGGGTGCGGCCCGAAAACCGCCCCGCCGCCGCGGTAGTGAGGCGCGGTGCGCGAGCCCTGGCGGGCCCGGCCGGTGCCCTTCTGGCGGTACGGCTTCTTGCCGCCGCCGCGGACCTCGCCGCGGGTCTTGGTGTCGTGTGTGCCGATCCGGCGGCCGGCGAGCTGCGCCGTGGCGACCTGGTGCAGCACGGCCTCGTTCACGGGCGCACCGAACAGCTCGTCGTGCAGCTCGACGCTGCCGAGGTTCTTGCCCGCCTTGTCGAACAGGGTGGTCGATGCCATCACTGGGCCTTCTTCACGAGGATCAGGCTGCCGCGCGCCCCGGGCAGGCTGCCATTGAGCAGCAGCAGGTTCTTCTCGCCGTCCGTCTTCACGACTCGGACCTTCTTGGTGGTCACGCGCTCGTCGCCCATGTGGCCGGCCATCCGGACGCCCTTGTAGACGCGGCCGGGCGTGGTGCCGGGGCCGATGGAGCCGGGCTCACGGTGGTGGTCGGAGCCGTGGGTCGTGGGTCCGCGGTGGAAGTTGTGGCGCTTGACGTGGCCGGCGAAGCCCTTGCCCTTCGAGACGCCGGTGACGTCGACCAGGTCGCCGTCCGCGAACACGTCGCCGATGGCGAGGGTCTGCCCGACCTCGTAGCCCGAGGCGTCGTCCACGCGGAACTCGCGCAGCGTCCCGAGGCTCGGCAGGTCCCCCAGCTGGCCGGCGCGCGGCTTGCTGAGCTTCTTCTTCTCGTCGGTCCCGAGCTGCACGGCGAGGTAGCCGTCGCGCTCGGTCGTCCGGACGCGGGTCACGACGTTCGGGGTGACCTCGAGCACCGAGACGGCGACCATCGTGCCGTCAGCCTGGAACAGTTGCGTCATGCCGCGCTTGCGGCCGATGAGTCCGATCCCCATCACATCTTGATCTCGATGTCGACGCCCGCGGGAAGCGAGAGTCGCATCAGGGCGTCCACGGTCTTCGAGGACGGGTCGAGGATGTCGACGAGCCGCTTGTGGGTGCGGATCTCGAACTGCTCGCGGCTGTCCTTGTCGATGAACGGTGAGCGCAGGACCGTGAACTTCTCGATCCGGGTAGGCAGGGGCACGGGCCCGACGATGTCGGCTCCCGTGCGCTGCGCCGTCTCCACGATCTGCGCCGCCGACTGATCCAGCAGCCGGTGGTCGTAGGCCTTGAGACGGATCCGGATTCGCTGCTTCGCCATCCCGTTACCCGGCGATGCTGGTGATGGCGCCGGCGCCGACGGTCCGGCCGCCCTCGCGGATGGCGAAGCGCTGGCCGACCTCGAGCGCGATCGGGGTGATCAGCTCGACGCCCATCTCGACGTTGTCGCCGG
>DASTIE010000036.1:0-5207 GCA_035717865.1 Candidatus Limnocylindrales bacterium | reverse complement strand
CTGCACGACGCGCGGCGCGCTGCGCGGGTCGACGCGTCGGGTGCGTTCGTCGCGCCGGCCGAGCAGGACCGGGCGCTGTGGGACGGTGGCCGGATCGGCGAGGGCCGGACGGCGCTGGAGCGCGCCATGGTGCTGCGCCGGCCCGGGCCGTACCAGATCAAGGCGGCGATCGCCGCGCTGCACACCGAGCAGCCGCCGGACTGGGCGGAGATCGCGGAGCTGTATGCGGCGCTCGCGCGCTTCGAGCCGACGCCGGTCGTGGAGCTCAACCGCGCGGTCGCGGTGGGGTTCGCCTCCGGTCCACGGGCCGGGCTCGCGGTGCTCGCGCCGCTGCTGGGCGATGCGGCGCTGGCGCGTTACGTGCCGCTGCATGCGGCGCACGCCGACCTGCTGCTGCGCGCCGGCTCGCCTGCTGCGGCCTCGGAGGCCTACGCGCGGGCGATCGCGCTCAGCGCGAACGACGTCCAGCGCGCAGAGCTGGAGCGCCGGCGCGCGAGGATCGCGACGTAGGGCGTCAGGCGGTCGCGAGGTCGCCGGCGAGGAGCCCCAGCAGGCGCTCGCGGTCGGGCCCCATGAGCGGCGGGGGTCCGCCGGCGCCGGCGAGCTCCAGGACCCGCACGAGGAAGGCGTCGTCCGAGCACACCTCCCGCTGCAGTCTCAGGCAGCTGCGCGTCGACGCGTACGCCCGGAACGCGTCCGGGTCGCGCATCGCCGCCGCCCCCAGCGCTCTGCGCACCGCGTCGTTCGATCCGGCCGGCGGGGCGTAGCGGTCGCCGTCGCGGAGCGCCACGATCTCGCGCAGCCGGTCGCGGTCCTCCTCGACCGTGTCGCGGTACCAGGGCGTCAGCTCCTGCTCGGTGATCGCGTCCCAGGCCTCGGCGAACCCGCGCGGGTCCTCCAGATGCTCGCCGACCGTTTCGTGCAGGCGGATCGCGTGCAGCAGCCCGAGCGTCATGCCGCGGCCGAGCGACGGGTTCGTGCACGCCCACGCATCGCCGAGCAGCGCGACGCCGGTGGCGGCGAGGTTCAGGCGCCGGTAGCGGTCGACGATCCCGCCCATCGCCTCCACGCCCGTGATCGGCTCGCCGTCGAGCCACTGGGCGTGCTGCGGGCAGGCGGCCAGCACGGCGGTCCAGCGATCGGGGTCGCGCAGCCGCTTGAGCGGCTGGTCGCCGGCCGAGCCGTAGAGCGTCACCGACCACGTGTCGTTGTCGGCCGGCACGGTCAGCACCGAGAACGTCCCGATCGGGGTCAGGATCGGCCCCCGGAACGGCGGTACCCCGCGCCCATCGGAACGGAAGTAGCGCGTGTAGTAGAGGAACCCCGAATCCTCGGCCTCCTCGTGCACCGGGCCGGCACCGGCGTCCTGGAGCCAGCGCGGCATCCGCGAGCGCCTGCCGGTCGCGTCCACCACCAGGTCGGCGTCCAGCTCCTCGCCCGCGGCCGTCCGCACGCCGGCCACGTGCGGCACACCGTCGTAGGCGCGCATCACGAGCTCGGTCACCGCGGTCCCGCGGCGGATCGCGAGGCCCGGCTCGGCCTCCGCGACGCGCCCGAGCACGTGCTCGAGCACGGGGCGGCGTGCGTTGACTGTGACGAAGCGGTCGTCTCCTTCGCGCCGCGTCCGGTCCGTGATCGGCGGCGGCATCAGGTCGAGCACATCCAGGCGCACGCCGCCGGCGGCGTCGAGCCCGGCGTGGACATCGGGGAGCGCCGCCGCGAGCAGTTCGTGCCCGCGCGAGGTCAGAGAGTGCGTCTGGCGGAACTGGGCGACGCCGTCGCGCGGCCAGTCCTCCCACGCGCTTGCGGGCGACGAGGGCACGGGCGCGGCGTCGGCTTCGAGCACCGTCACGTCGTGACCGTCGCGGGAGAGCAGCAGCGCCGCCGCCAATCCGCTTACGCCGCCACCCAGCACGATGATCCTCGGCATCGGAGCCGCTCCTTGCTATGTCGCGTACACGCGGCGCTCCCGGCCCTGCGGGGAGACGCTACCGGCGCTGCTCCGCCATGTCTACGACAGGAAGTCGATCAGCAACCGGTTGACGTCGTCCGGCGCCTCGAGCTGCATCCAGTGCCCCGGGCCCTCGAGCCGCTCATAGCGCCAGGGCCCGGTGACGTGCTGTTCGGAGCTGGTCATCTGCCGCTCGGTGAGCGCGATGTCGTTCGAGCTCCAGACGCCCATCGTCGGCCGGTCGATCGGCGGCAGCGGCCGCCCGGGGCGGAGCCAGTTCTCCGGCGGCAGGTTCGCGCGGTAGTAGTTCAGGCCGGGCGTCAACGATCCCGCCTCCAGGTCGGCGATCACTTGGTCGGCGTCGGGGTGCCGGCTCCAGGCGCGGAAGTTCGCCCACCCGTCCGCCGACAGCCACTCCTCGGCGATCCCGGGGAACTGGAACAGGAGCATGTACCACGACTTCTGGTGCTGCTCGAACCCGCCGGCGCGGAACGTCGTCGGATGGCCGACCGACAGCGCGACGAGGCGATCGACGCGCTCGCCCGCCAGCGCCCCGAGCCCCCAGGCGACGGCCGCACCCCAGTCGTGGCCCACGACGTGCGCTCGGTCGACGCCCGCGTCGGCCATGACCGCGAGCACGTCCCCGGCCAGGGCGGCGACCGCGTACGCCTCGACAGCCGCCGGCTTGTCCGACCGCCCGTAGCCGCGCATGTCGGGGACGATCACCTTGAAGCCCTTCTGCGTCAGCGCGGGCACCTGATGGCGCCACAGCCTGCCCGAGTCTGGAAAGCCGTGCAGGAGCACGACCGGCGCGCCCTCGCCCGTGACCTCGTACTCGATCCCGACGCCACCGGAGACCACGCGCGCCATCGGCGCTCAAGCTACCTCAGGGGGCTGAGCGTTACCAGGCGGTGCCGCCGAGCCGCGCGCTCTGCGGCGCGAGCTCGCGCACGACGGGGGTCGTGAACGCGTGTGAGACGGGGCGGCGGGGGGTGGTGGCGATGAGGGTCATGGTCTTCTCTCCGGGCCTCTTGACACTCGGAACTCTCCCACTGCGCGCCGCGCGTTCTCAGGCGGCTGGCAGGCGTCTCCGCGGCGCCGATCCCGCGTCTGCAAGTGCGGCTCACGCCCGTCGCCCGGGGGCTGACCGCACCCGCTCAGAGCCGCTCGGCCAGTCCGATGATGATGCCCTCAGGCCCACGCACGAAGCAGAGCCGGTAGATGTCCTCGTACTGCGCGATCTCGCCGACGAGTTCCGCACCGTGGCTGCGCAGCCGGGCGACGACGTCGTCGACGTCCTCGACGTCGAACATGATGCGGCGGATCCCCAGCGCGTTCGCCGGCGCGCCCTCCGGCTCGGCTCTGATCGCCGGCGGCGTGTGGAACTTGGCCAGCTCGAGCCGGCCGTGACCGTCCGGGGTCCGCATCATGGCGAGGTCGCAACGAACGTCGTCGAGCCCGACGACCCGGTCCACCCAGGGCCCCTCGTTCGTCGCCTCGCCTTCCAGCTCCATGCCGAGCTCGACGAAGAACGCCTTGGCACCCTCGAGGTCCTCGACCACGATGAGGACGTTGTCCATCCGCGGAGTCGTCATGACCCCGAGCATAGGGTCGAAGGGACTCGAACCCGCGACCTCCGGCGTGACAGGCGATCCGGGCTGTCCGGGTCGGATCGCTGAAAGCGACGAAAAGCCTGCTCAGGAGGCATTTGCGGACGGTTGGGTCGAGGCGGCGAAATCGCGCTGTGGACGCGTCGAGATCGAGCTCCGGTGCCGCCGCGGCGAGGCCCAGGCGGCGCTCGCGAGCTACCGCTCCTGGAGTCGGGGCGCACGACCACTGCGACCACATCCACTGAGGGATGGACGCATCACGGCGATCGAGGTGCCTCTAGGCGGCGACCTCGACGTAGGTCGCCGTGAGCCCGGACGGCTCGGGGATCGGCTCGCCCGCCTCCCGGAGACCTTCGAGGTGGAAGGCGATCGCGTCGCGCATCTCGCGTTCGACGTCCTTGCGGGTGGCTCCGGTGGCGACACAGCCCGGCAGATCCGGGGCGTACGCCGAGAAGCCGGCGTCGTCGTCGCCTTCGATCACGATCAGGTATCGGCGTTCGGTCATCGGTCGTCCTCGAGTCCCGCTTGTCTCATGATGCTCGCCCACGTCTTGGGGTGCAAGGTGTCCGAGGGCTTGCCGGCGATCGTCACCACGCCGGGACGGTCGGGATGCCGATACTGGCGGTGGCTGCCGCGCGTGCGCGCGAGCTCCCAGCCGGCCGCCTCAATGCGCTTGATCGCGTCACGGACTTTGACCGGCATGGTGGCACCGTACGGCTCGCGTCGGACCGTCTTTGGTGCGCGCGGGGCCGCCGCGGTCGCAGTCCGGCTGCGACCGTTGCTCGGAGGACCGTGCGATCTCGTCCCGGCCAGCGATCGGCTCGGGCAGTCGAGGACGAACGGCTGCTGGGCCGCATCCGCGAGCTGCACGCGGCCAACTACTACGCCTACGGTTCCCGAAGCATGTGGAAGGCACTACGGCGCGCCGGCGAACGGATGGGGCGTTGTCGCGTGGAGCGGTTGATGCGCGCCAACGGCATCCAGGGCGCCAAGCGCCGCGGCAAGCCGTGGCGGACCATCACGCCGGATCCGTTCGCGCAGCGGCGCCCGGATCTCGTCGGGCGCGACTTCGAGTGCGACGGGACCGAACCGGCACTGGGTCGGCGATTTCACCTACCTACGCTGCTGGCAAAGCGTCGTGTTCTTCGCGTTCATCATCGACGCCTAGAGCCGCAGGATCGTCGGCTGGCAGTTCGCCTCGCACATGCGCACCGAGCTGGTCCTGGACGCGCTGCGGATGGCGATCTACCACCGCGGCGAGGGCGCCGACATCGAACTCGTTGCCCACACCGACAGGGGCAGTCAATACACCAGCCAGGCCTACACCGACGCCCTGCAGGACGCTGGCATTCTCGCGTCGGTCGCATCGGTCGGCGATGCCTACGACAACAGCATGGCCGAGAGCTTCCTCGACTCCTTCAAGACCGAGCTGATCGCCGACCGTGTATGGCGATCGCGCTCCCAGCTTGAGCTCGCGATCGTCGAATACCTCGCCTGGTTCGACAGCACCCGTCTGCACGAATCCCTCGGCGATCTCCCGCCAGCGGAGTTCGAAGCTCTACACGCACCGCAGACCCGGCCGAGTAGACAATATTCAGAGGACTTGAATTTCTAGGGAACCATCGAATCCGGTCTTCGTGGAACCC
>DASTIE010000035.1:0-2478 GCA_035717865.1 Candidatus Limnocylindrales bacterium | reverse complement strand
CTCGTCGAGGTCGAAGGTGGTGAGCATGAGCACCCGCGCCTCGACCCCTGCCTGGCGCAGCCGCCGCGTCGCCTCGATCCCGTCCAGCTCCGGCATGCGGACGTCCATCAGCACGACCTCCGGCTGCAGCTCCTTCGCGAGCCGCACCGCCTCGCGCCCGTCGGCCGCCTCGCCGGCGACCTCGATCCCCTCCGCCAGCTCCAGGATCAGCCGGAAGCCGGAGCGCACCAGCTCCTGATCGTCGGCGAGCAGGACACGGATCATGCGAGCGGCAACGTGACCCGCAGTGCGAAGCCGCGGGCGCGCGGGCCGGCGACGAACTCGCCGCCGAGGAGCGCCACCCGCTCCCGGATCCCGGCTAGGCCGTGGCCAGTGCCGCCGTCCGCTCGAGAGCCGTCGCCGTCGTCGCTCACCTCGACGCCTACCGCATCGCTGCCGTAGCGGAGCACGACCTCGACCCGGCGCGCAGAGCTGTGCTTGCGTACGTTCGTCAGGCCCTCCTGCAGCACCCGGTAGGCGGCGAGGTCGAGCGCCGGCGGGAGCGGCGCCGGCTCGCCCTCGATCCGCAGCTCCACCTCCAGCCCGGCGGCGCGCGTCTGCTCGACCAAGGCTCCCGCGCGAGCCAGACCCGGCTCAGGAGCAAGCTCGGGCCGTTCGTCGCCGCGCAGCGCCCCAAGCACGCGCCGCATCTCCGTCAGAGCCTCGCGCGCGGTCTGCCGAATCGCGAGCAACGGCGGCTCGACGAGTGCCGGATCATGAGCGAGCGCTCCCTCCGCGGCGTCCGCCTGCACCGCGATCACGCTCATCGCGTGCGCGACCTCGTCGTGCAGCTCCCGCGCGATCCGCGTCCGCTCCTCCGCCACCGCCGCCCGCGCCCGCTCCTCCCGCTCCCGCTCAAGCTGCACCGTCAGCTGCTCCAGCGTCTGCGCGCGTAACCGCTGCTGGCGCACCCAGAGCCCCGCGAACAGCGGTCCGAAGAGCACGACCGCATCCCCGAGAAGGCCGGTCGCGTGGACGTGCCCCTGCGCCGCCGTGCTCCACAATCCACTCGCCGCGACCAGCGCCATGCCGGCGACCAGCCGGCGCGTGCTCGCCTCGTGCGCACCGAGCGAGTACGGCAGGATCACGATCACGACGAGCGCCACCACCGAGTCGTGGTAGCCGGCGAGCACGAGCTCCGTGACGTACGTCGTCGACACCACCGCGGCGACCGCAAGCGGGAACCGGCTGCGCCAGGCCAACGGCAGTGTCAACAACGGCGCCAATGCGTAGCTGGCGACACCGCCGCCGCTCTGGATGCCGGTCGCGAGCGTGACCAGCTTCGCCACCAGCAACGCCACCGCGAGCACGACATCCGCGGGCGGCAGGCCGAAGACCACTCTTCGCATCCGGCCGACGCTAGCGCGGAACCGGTTCATCCGCATCCGCCAAACGGCGGATCGAACCGGTCCGACGATCACCCGCCAGGCGGATCGCAATCGCCCACGCGCCGGACGACTGAGCAGAGCCGCCCGAATAGCGTCGAGCACGACACGACCAAAGGAGAAGACGAGATGAGCACGCTTGCCGCACCAATCGCAACCGGCCGCACTCCCGACACCGTGCGCGCCGCCCTCCGCCGCGCCCGGGCAGCGCTCGCCTTCGGTGCCGCGGCCGCCGTCGCGCTCGCCGCGATGGTGCTCTTCGTGACGACGACCTCCGACGGCAAGTTCCAGCACACGGGCGACTACTTCCTCACCGCCAACGGCATCGCCTACCTGCTCGCGCTTCTCGTCCTGCTTCCCACGCTCCGGACCCTCCAGCAGCGTCGCGACGGACGACTCGGCCAGGCGGGCATCGCGCTCACGGGCCTCGGCTGCGCCGCCCTGCTCGTGGTCTTCGTGCACGGACTCGCCGCCGCCACCGAAAGCTCCCTCGGGCCCACCTACGTCCTCGGCTCGCTCGCAACCATCGTCGGCGTGGCTCTCTTCGCCGCCGGCTCCTGGCGCGCCGGGCTCCTCCCCCGCTGGCTCCTCCCCGTCTGGGTTCTCGCCTGGGCGATCGGCAGCATGCTCCCCATCCTCGCGCCCGGGCCGCTGCTCCTCGCCGCCGTCTACCTGACGATGGCGGTGCTGCTCCCGCGGAGACTGGCGGCCTGATTATTCTCCGGACCACGTGCGCGAGCGGCTGAACAGCGAAGGGGGCCTGGGTCGGTGAAGATCAAGGCTGCCGTCCTCGAGGAGTTCGGCCGACCGCTCGAGGTGCAAGAGGTCGATCTCGCCGAGCCGGAGTCCGGCGAGGTGCTCGTCCGGCTGACAGCCTGCGGGGTCTGCCACACGGATCTCTACACCGCCTCCGGAGGTGATCCCTCCGGCTACGCGCCGACGGTGCTCGGCCACGAGGGCGCCGGGATCGTCGAGAAGCTCGGCCCGGACGTCACCTCCGTCGCGACCGGCGACCAGGTCGTGACGCTCTTCTCGCCCCAGTGCCGGGAGTGCA
>DASTIE010000034.1:0-8027 GCA_035717865.1 Candidatus Limnocylindrales bacterium | reverse complement strand
GTTGTACTCGATGTCGGGCGCGTCGGCGTACGCCGACGACGCCCAGTAGCCGGACCATTCGCGCCACTGCTGCTTGCGATTAAGCCCGGCGGTCCGTGGGTGGAATGGGGTCCCGACGCTCATGACCCCGCATTCTGCGGGAAACCACGGCGCGGGAATCGAAAAGGGCGCCCGCCGTTGCCGGCGGGCGCCTACTGCAGGGGAAATGCCTAGCGGTTGCTGCCGCCCTGGTTCCCGCCCTGGCCACCCTGGCCACCGCGGTTCCCGGAGCCGCCCTGGTTGCTGGTGAACTGGCCCTGGTCGTCGCGCTCCTGCGAGCCGCTCGACCCCTGGCCGCCCTCGCCCTGGCTGCCGCCGCGGCCGCTGCCGCCGCTGCTGCCGCCCTGGCCGGTGAACTGGCCCTGGCTGTCGCGGTCCTGCTCGTTGGCGCTGGTCTGGCCGCCGCGGCTGCGATCCTCGTCGCCCAGGTTGCTGCCACGGTCGCCCTGGTTCTGGTCTCGGCCCATTGCTTGACCTCCTGCCCCCTTCCGGGGCTGCTGTGATGGAGCCTCATCCTCCGACCGCTCGCAGCACATCCAGATCCGAGACGCGGTTCGAACCTCGCGATTCCCTTGCACGAGCCCCATGTGTCGGCCAGGCGACGTAGGCCGACAGGCCACGCAACTCGTCGGCTACAGTCCGGCGATGCCCCAGCGCTACGACGCGATCGTGATCGGCGGCGGCCACAACGGCCTCGTCAGCGCGGCGTACCTCGCGCGCGCGGGGCTGAAGACGGTCGTGCTGGAGCGCCGCCACGTCCTCGGGGGCGCGGCGGTCACCGAGGAGATCTTCCCGGGCTTCCGGTTCTCGGTCTTCTCGTACGTGGTGTCGCTGCTCCGGCCGGAGATCATCCGGGAGCTGGACCTGCCGCGCCACGGCCTGGACATCCTCCCGCTGGACGGCACCTTCACCCCGGTCTACCAGGGCACCGGCCGAACGCCGCCGAAGGACGGCAACGGCAACCCGATCGGCACGGGCGACTACCTGTGGCGGGTCAACGACCACGGCCGCACCGTTCGCGAGCTCCGCCGCTGGTCGAAGCTCGACGTCGAGGCGTACGAGGAATACGGCCCGCTGATGGTGGACATGGCCCGGTTCATCAAGCCGATCCTCGCGATCGTGCCGCCGGACCCGGCCTCCATCGACCCCCGGCCGCTCCTGCCGCTCGCCGGCCTCCTCCGCAGCTTCCAGAAGCTGACCGAGCGCCAGCAGGCGGTCTTCGTGCAGCTCATGACGATGTCGGCCTACGACTTTTTGGACCAGTGGTTCGAGACGGACCCGCTGAAGGCCACGATGTCCGCCTCCGGGATCATCGGCACGTTCCAGGGCGTTCGCTCGCCGGGCACCGCGTACGTGCTGCTCCACCACTACATGGGCGAGATCGACGGCGCCTTCCGCGCCTGGGGCATCCCGAAGGGCGGCACCGGCGGCATCTCGAACGCCATCGCCAGCGCAGCGCGAGCGAACGGCGCGGAGATCCGCACGGAAGCGCCGGTGGCCAGGATCAGCACCGGGCGCGGGCGTGCCACCGGCGTCGTCCTGGAGAGCGGCGAGGAGCTCGAGGCATCGGCGGTCCTCTCGTCCCTGGACGTGCGCCGCACGTTCCTGGACCTGCTGGAGCCGGGCACGGTCGACGACGAGTTCGAGGCCGAGGTTCGCCGCTTCAAGTTCCGCGGCTCGTCCGGGAAGGTCAACATGGCCCTCGACGCGCTGCCGAATTTCACGGCCCTTCCCGGCGAGGGCGAGCACCTCCGCGGCGCGATCTCGATCTCCCCCGCCGTCGACGACATGGAGCGCGCCTACGACGACGCCAAGTACGGCCGCTTCAGCGAGCGCCCCTACATCGACATCATCATCCCGACCCTGGTCGACCCGTCGATGGCGCCGCCCGGCAAGCACATCATGAGCTGCTTCGTGCAGTACGCCCCGTACAACCTGGACCCGTCGCTGGGCGGCTGGGATAGCCAGCGCGAGGCCTTCGGCGACGCGGTGGTGAAGCGGATCGCCGAGTTTGCACCCGACCTGCCCTCGAAGATCCTCCATCGCAACGTCCAGACACCGCTGGACATCGAGCGGACGACGGGGCTCAGCGAGGGCAACATCTTCCAGGGCGAGCTCTCGCTGGAGCAGCTGTTCTTCAGCCGGCCGGTGCCCGGCTGGGCCCGCTTCAAGACCCCGATCCGGGACCTCTGGCTCTCCGGCTCCTCGACCCATCCGGGCGGCGGGATCATGGGCGCGAACGGCCGGATCGCGGCGCTCGAGGTGCTCCGCTCCATGCGGAAGAAGGCATGAGGCCGCAGGCGTGAGCGGACCGCGGCCGGAGACGTACTGGGACGCCGTGATCATCGGCGCGGGCCACAACGCGCTGGTCACGGCCGCGTATCTCGGTGCGGCGGGCCGGCGGACCCTCGTCCTGGAACGACGCGAGCGGGTCGGCGGCGCGGCGGACACGGTGCAGCTCGCGCGCGGCATCCGCGCTCCAGGGCTGGCACACACCGTCGGGCGCCTTCGACCGTCCATCCAGAAGGACCTCGGGCTGGCCCGCCACGGGCTGTCGCTCGTGTCGCCCGACGTCCGGGTGTTCGCGCCCTCGCCGGGCGGTGGCGCCCTGACGCTGTGGGCCGACGCGAAGAAGACCGCAGCGGGACTGGGCGACGGCCACGGCTACCTGCAGTTCGACAAGCGCGTGCGACAGCTCGGGAGGTTCCTCGACGATCTCGGCCGGTCGACCCCGCCGGACATCAAGGCGCCGGGATTCGGTGACGCGATGGCGGGGTTGAAGCTGGGACGCTCGTTCAAGGGCCTTGGGCGCGATGGGTCGCGCACGGTGCTGCGCGTTCTGCCGATGGCGATCGCGGACCTCGTGGCGGAGTCGGTCGAGGACGATGCCCTGCGCGGCGCGCTGGCGTGGCGCGGCGTCAGGTTCGGCAACGTCGGGCCCTGGTCCGCCGGCACGGCGGCAATGCTGCTGCTCGACGGCGCGGGCAACGACGGCGGCGCGGCTGGGGAGACGGTCTTCGCGAGGGGCGGCCCCGGGGCACTCGCGGTTGCGCTGGCGTCGGCGGCGCAGGCGGTGGGCGTGGAGATCCGCACCTCCGCGCCGGTGGTCCACATCACCTCGCGCGACGGACGCGCCACCGGCGTCGTGCTGGAGGGTGGCGAGGAGATCCAGGCGCGGGCGATCGTCTCAGGCGCCGATCCGAAGCGCACCCTGCTGGACCTGGTCGATCCCGTGGAGCTCGGGCCATCGCTCGGCTGGCGCGCCGGCAACATCCGCACGCCGGGCGTTGTCGCGAAGGTCAACATCGCGCTGAAGAAGCTGCCCGTGTTCAAGGCTGCCCCCGGCGACGAGTCGCTCCTGCGCGGCCGGATCGTCGTCGCGCCGGGCATCGACGCGATGGAACGGGCGTTCGACGCCACCAAGTACGGCCGCTGGAGCGAGCAGCCGATCCTTGAGGCCACGATCCCGTCGCTCACCGACCCGTCGCTCGTGGAGGGAGCGAAGGCCGGTACGCACGTCATGAGCGTCATCGCGCAGTACGCGCCGTATGACCTGGCGGACCCCGGCGGCGCTGCCGGCGACACCGCGTTGCGCGGACCCGGCGGCTGGGACGGCCGGCGGGAGGACCTCGGCGACACGGTCGTCGCGGCGCTCGAGGCCGTCGCGCCGGGGATCGCGAAGCTCGTCAGCCATCGCCAGGTGCTCACGCCCGTGGACCTGGAGCAGCAGTACTCGCTCTCGGGCGGCCACCCCCTCCACGCCGAGCAGGGGCTCGACCAGTTCTTCGTCTGGCGGCCGCTCCTCGGCCACGCCCGCTACCGAATCGCGCTGGAGCGGCTGTATCTCTGCGGTTCCGGCGCCCATCCCGGCGGGGGCATCACGGGCGGGCCCGGCCAGAATGCGGCCCGCGAGATCCTGAAGGACCTCTCCAGGCGCAGCTAGGGGCCGCGCCCGAGTCGCATGCCGCGCCATGCCGACTCGCCGTGCCGCGCCGGGTCGGCCAAGTGCGAGCCGCCGCTGCGCGCTTGCGCCTACGTCTCGGCGCGCTTGGCGGCCTTCTCCTCCGCGGCCGTCATCGGGCGGGCGTGCGCCGCCTCGACGTCCCGATCGATCGTTGGATCCGGTTCGCGCGGCCGGCGGATCGCTCGCCCCTCCCGGCTCGTGACGCGGGCGGCGGCGCGCTCCGCCACCGGCCCATTGCCGCGCCGGCGGTTGAGCTGGTACAGGACCAGCGCGGAGATCACGGCGGCGATCGGGATGCCGAAGATCGCGCCCGGGATGCCGGCGATCTTGAGACCCACCAGCACCGAGCCCAGGACCACGATCGGGTGGATCCGGAGCGAGGTCGACATGATCCGCGGCTGGAGCCAGTTCATGACCAGCAGCCAGCCGATCGCCACGACGATGGAGACCAGGAGTGTCGAGTCCGGCTTCGTGAGGATCGCAACGAGCACAGGCGGGATCCACGCGACGAACGGACCGAAGAACGGGATCGCCATCAGCACGCCAGCGGTGGCGGTCGTGACCGCGATGAAGTCCAGGCCGAACACGACGCTCGTCGCGAAGGCGATCGCCCCGAACACGAGGCCGGTGACGACCTGGCCGCGGACGAACCCGCCGAAGGAGCGGCTGACGGCCTCCTCGAGGATCTCGATCTCGGAGCGGTAGGCCGGTGGCACGAGCCCGAAGAAGAACGCCTGGATCCGGTCGCGGTCCGCGACCATGTAGAGCGACAGCACGACGACCAGGAGCAGGTTGCCGATGGCGCCGAGGCTCGCGACCGCGAGCTGCTGCAGTGGGGCCACCAGCTGCGCGGCGTACTGGCTGATGTTGTCGAGGAAGACGTGGACCTGGGTCAGCAGGTCGATGTTCCCGAAGCCCAGGCTGTTGAGGCGCTCCTGCCACGGTGCGACCAGGGAGGGCAGGTTCGCCTGCAGCGACGGCAGGTCCGCGATGAAGTCGGACAGCGAGGTGACGAGCGCGGCGGCCACGACGATCGTGATCAGGACGAGCCCGCCGAAGATGATCAGGTACACGGTGAAGATCGCGCCGGTGCGGGTCATGAACGGGATCGCGGTAGCGCGAGTGACGAGCGGCCCGAGCATGAACGCGAGCAGCCAGGCGAGGAAGAACACCATGATCAGGTCGCCGAAGATCGCGAAGATCGCGCCGACGAAGGTCAGAACGACGAATCCCAGCGCGAGCGCGCCGAGGATGAGGACCGCGTCGAACCACCGACGCTCTCGTGGTGTGAGCTGGAAGCCCATGACCTGTCCGATCTCCCTGCTAGCTCGGACCAATCATCGGGGCGGCACGCCCTAGCGCAAGCCCATCTTTTCGCGGACTTCGTGCATCGTTTCGGCGGCCATGGGGGCGAGACGTTCGGCCCCGGACGCGAGAATCTCGTCGACCTGTCCGGGCTTCGCCTGGAGTTCGAGGTACCGCTCCCGCGCCGGCGCGTAGTGCGCCACGATCCGCTCGGCGAGCAGGCGCTTCGTGTCGACGCAGCCGGTTCGAGCCGTGCGCTCCCCCTCCCAGACCGTCTCGTAGTCCTCGCCGAAGAAGCGATGCAGCTGGCAGACGTTGCAGACCTGGGGCCGGCCGGGCTGCGTCCGCAGGATCCGCTCCGTGTCCGTGACCATGCCCATGACCTGCTTCCGGATGAGGTCCGGCTCGGCCAGGATGTCGATCGTGTTGCCCACGGACTTCGACATCTTCCGGGCGCCGTCTGTCCCGATGACGGTCGGCGCCTCCGTGAAGACCGCCTGCATCTCGGGGAACGTCTCGCCGTAGCGGTTGTTGAAGGCGCGAACGATCTCCCGCGACAGCTCGAGGTGGGCCGCCTGGTCCTTGCCGACCGGCACGAGCGAGGCCTTGTACATGACGATGTCCGCGGCCTGGAGGACGGGGTATGTCAGCAGCCCGTGGTTGATGTCGTCCGGCTGGGTCTCCTTCTTCTCCTTGTACGTCGGCGTGCGCTCGAGCCACGAGACGGGCGTGACCGTCGCGAGCAGCCAGGCGAGCTCCGTGTGCTCCGGCCGATGGCTCTGGACGAAGAGCGTGCAGCGCTCCGGGTCGAGCCCGAGCGCGAGGAGGCTGATCGCCATGTCGCGGGTGCGAGCCCGCAGGACGTCGGGATCGTGCGTCGACGTTAGGGCGTGGTAGTCGACGATGCAGTAGATCGCCTCGTACCGCTCCTGCAGCGCGACGTAGTTCCGGATCGCCCCGAGATCGTTGCCGAGGTGCGCGACGCCCGAGGGCTGGATGCCGCTGAAGATCCGCGGCGCGGTCGGCTGCACCGCGGCGGCAGGCCCAGGCGCGGCTTCCGTCGTCATCGGGCGGAGTGTACGGGCCGTTACGATGCGCCGATGCCAGACGAGCCCCTCCGGATCGCGGTTCTCGGCGCCGGCACGGTCGGGCGCGAGGTCGTGCGCGGCGTCCTGGGTGCGCAGGGCGAGCTGGTCGATTGGGGCCCGGGGCTGGAGCTCGTCGGGATCGCCGTGCGAGACCTCGACCGCGCCCGCACGTGGGGCCTGGCCGCGGCGGCTGGGATCACCGAATCGCTGCTCACCGACGCGCCCGCGCATCTCGTCGCTGCTCCTGACACGGATGTGATCGTCGAGCTGATGGGGGGCGACGAGCCGGCGCACACGCTCATCGCCGCCGCGCTCGGGGCAGGGAAGTCGGTCGTCACCGCCAACAAGCACGTCATCGCCCACTACGGCGCGGAGCTCGAGTCGATCGCGCGGCAGACCGGCGCCGCCCTGCGCTTCGAGGCCGCCGTCGGTGGTGGCATCCCCGTGCTCGGTCCGCTCGCCAACGACCTCGCCGCGAATCGCTTCGTCGAGGTCCGCGGGATCGTGAACGGGACGACGAACTTCATCCTGACGGCGATGCACGAGGTCGAGCAGGGCTATGCCGAGGCGCTGGCCGATGCGCAGGAGGCGGGCTACGCCGAGGCCGACCCGACTGCCGACGTCGAGGGCATCGATGCCGCCAACAAGCTCGTCATCCTGGCTCGGCTCGCGTTCGGGGCGTGGCTCGACCCCGAGACGATCGAGCGTGCGGCGCCACGGCACGACACCGAAGCGGCCGCCCCCGGCATCACCGGCATCTCCGCGGACGACGTGTCGGCGGCCGCGGCGGCGGGCCTGGTCATCAAGCTCGTCGCGCACGCCACGCACCACACCACGGGCAGCGCCGAGGAGGTCGGCATCGCGGCCGCCGTCATGCCGACGGCGGTCCGCACCGTCAGCAGCCTCGGGCGCGTGAGCGGCACGGACAACCGGATCGAGCTGCGGGGCAACCCGATCGGGCGGGTCGCGTTCGAAGGCCCGGGAGCCGGGGGCCCGGCAACCTCGTCGGCCGTCCTCGCGGACCTGCTGGCGCTTGCCCACGGGTCGGGCTCGACCTGGGGCGCGCTGAAGCCGGCGTCCGGACTCCAGGCCGCGCTGCCGGTGTCGTTCGACGGTGTCGCGGAGGCCTACCCGTCCGGCGCCCGCTACCCCGAGGTCCCGTGATGGACTCGAAAGCGCCTGGCGACATCGAGATCCGGGTCTCGACCGCTCGACCCCGCCTGGTCGACCGATATCGACGGTTCCTGCCGGTGACCGAAGCGACGCCCCGGCTGACGCTCGGCGAGGGCTTCACGCCGCTGGTCGCCGCCCCGCGACTCGGCGCGAAGATCGGCGTCCCGAACCTGCACCTGAAGCTCGAGGGCCTTAACCCGACGGGCTCCTTCAAGGATCGGGGCATGGTCGTGGCCGTGTCGAAAGCGATCGAAGACGGTGCGACATCGATCATCTGCGCCTCGACCGGGAACACGAGCGCGAGCGCGGCCGCGTATGGGGCGGCGGCAGGGATCGAGGTCGCGGTCGTGCTGCCGAAGGGCGCGATCGCGGTCGGCAAGCTCCTCCAGGCGCTGATCGCCGGGGCGAGGGTCGTTGCTGTCGATGGCAACTTCGACGATGCCCTGCGGATCGTTCGA
>DASTIE010000033.1:0-6249 GCA_035717865.1 Candidatus Limnocylindrales bacterium | reverse complement strand
GTCGGCGAGGAGTCGAAGAAGGCCCAGCGGCAGCGGTCGTTCGCGCACACGCGAAGGCGCTCGGGCCGACCCGTCGCGAGCTCCTCGATGATCGCCTCTGCGATCAGGGCGAGCGCGTCGTCGACCGGGGTGTCGGCGTGGCGGTGGCCGATGCGAAGGGCGGAGCCGTCGAGCTCGAGGCGCGTCGGCCGGCGCATCTCCAGCGTGGTGTTCACGAGGTGGACGGCGTCGGGCTCGGGCTTGCGGCCATCGACGACGGCGTCGACGACCTCACGCAGGGCGCTCCGAACGCGCCGGATGCGGGCGAGATCCATATCGGAGATCAGCAGGCCGGCGTCGGGATGGACGAGGTCCTGCTCCAGGAACCACATCGCGGCGTCCGTCGCGCTCGCCAGGTGCTCGTCGCGCTGGTGCTGCTCGTCGGTTCGGCCGTGACCGGGGTGAAGCGTGTTCAGGAAGTCGAGCGCGGACTCGAGATCGATGCCGTGGGAGTGCTCGGCGGGCGAGATGTTTGCCATGTCGATAACCACTCTATACCGCTTGACAGGTTACGCGCAAGAGGCTAATGTAGGCACGTAACCGATTAGACCGTAAACACAGGTTACGGAAAGAAAGGAGGCCCGCGGTGGCGCTCTTCATCACGGTGGCCCTTCCGATCGCGATCTTCCTCGTGGTGGCCATCGCAGCCGACCTCTGGGGGATCGATTCCCGACCGCGCCTGGGCGACGACCACGCTCGGTAGGAGACCCGTCCACATGCACCTCCAGAACTCGGAGTTCCATCCAATGCACGTCTTTGCACCCTACCTGCTGGCCATCCACCAGCAGGACCTCATCGCCGCGGCCGAGGTCGATCGGCGGGCGAAGCTCGCCCACGGAGGGCAGCTCGGCGTCGCCGCCTGGCGGCGCGGGCTCGGCGGCTTCCTGGCCTTCGCGGCCCGGTCGCTCGATCCGAGCATCGAGGCCCGTCGGACCGCACGTGGTCGTGGCGCTCGCGCCCTGGCCGGCTGAGCGGAGGGCAAGCACCCGAGCGTCGATCCGCATATCGTCCGACGCCATGACCACAACCGAATCCGGTGGCCAGCCCACGCCTCCAAGGGGGCTCGCCGCGACCACCTGGGGCCCCGGCCGGCTCGACCTCTTCTGGGTCGATGACGATCGGGGCCTTTGCCATGCCGCGTGGGTGTCGGGCGCGTGGGGGGAAACGGAGTCGCTTGGCGGCAGGCTGGCCTCGGCGCCGGCCGTCGTGTCGTGGGCCGAGGGCGAGATGGAGGTCTTCGCCGTCATGGACGACGGCGAGCTCTGGAACCGCTACTGGGATCGCACGTACTGGCACGACTGGGAGTCGCTGGGCGGGTCGCTCGATCCGTCCTCCACGCCCGCAGCATCGTCATGGGGCGCCGATCGTCTGGACGTGTACGCCCGCGGTCTCGACGGCGCGACGTGGCATCGCTGGTGGGACGGGACGGAGTGGGTCCCCTGGGAGCAGCTGGCTTCGTAGCGGCGGCCCTCCGAGGGGCGATCCTCAACCTTCGAGATAAGCGGCAGATAAGCGGGCCTCGGTAAGTTCCGGACCGACGGCCCGTCCGACGAAGTGCCCCGACGGTCGGGCCGTTCACCTTCCGGTCCGCCGAGTCGCCCGTCGATCGCCGCCGAGCCACTGGACGAGCCGCCCGCCGAGCATCTCTCGCCAGCGGCCTGCGACAGCAGGGCGACGCGCCGATCTCCACTCCCGCCCCAGCCGCCGGATCGAGGCCAACGTTGGACCAGTTGACGCCGGCGTGGCGTGTCTTCGATGAGCCCGGCACGGCGGGCGGTGGCAGTGCCGCTGTCGGTGGCGCCGCCTCCGCCACGGGTGGCGGACCTCCGGTGACCAGCGTCGCGCTGGCGTCGCCGAACGTCCTGGTGGCCGTCGCGGCGCTGGTCGGCGCGCTGGTCATCGGCGGCGTCGCGCTCGTCATCGCGCTGAGCGGGTCCGCCGGTTCGACCGTGGAGGGGCCGGGGCCGGCCGGCGGGAGTGCCGTCGAGTCGGGCGACCCCACAGGGATCGTGGGCGACATCGTGGTCGACGTCGCCGGTGCGGTGGTCACCCCGGGGCTCTATCACCTCGCCACGGGAACGAGGGTCGGAGACGCCATCGATGCCGCGGGCGGTTTCGGGCCGCGGGTCGACGTTGACCGCGTGGGCCGGGAGCTGAACCTCGCCGCGGCGCTGGCGGACGGCGACCAGGTGCGCGTGCCGTCGCGGGACGACCCATCGGCGGCGCCCGGTGGAGGCAGTGGCGGGGGCAGCGGCTCCGGCTCCGGCGGGAGCGCCCGCGGCTCCGGCAACCTGCTCGACCTCAACACCGCGACGCAGGCGGAGCTCGAGGAGCTGCCCGGGATCGGACCGGTGACGGCCGAGAAGATCATGGCCGCGCGGGACGAGGCGCCGTTCCGCTCCGCGGACGACCTGCGCCAGCGCGGCCTCGTCGGCGAGAAGACGTTCGAGGACATCAAGGCGCTCGTCACGGCGGGGTAGGTCGTGCCGCGGCCCGCATGGATCGCCCTCGGCGCGACCGCGGGCAGCCTGAGCCTCGGCCTGGCGCCGGACGCCGTCGCCTGGCTGCTCGGGCCGGTGCTCCTGCTCCTCGCCGTGGCTGCGCGCGCCGTGGGCGCGCGCGATGCCGCAACGCGCCTCGCCGTGCTGGCATGTGGCGTCCTTGCCATCATGCTGCGCGCCGCGGTGGCGGGCGACCCACCACCTCCACCGACGGAGCTGCCGACCGGCAAGGGGCCCTGGATCGGCGTCGTCCAGACGGTTGGCGCGCCGAGAGCAGGCACGCGTCCGGCGACGATGCTCCTCGAGGTCGAGGCTGCCGCTCCGGTTCGAGTGGCCGCGACGCTCCCCTGGTTCCCGGCCGCGGTGCCGGGTGACCGGCTCGAGGTCGAGGGCCGGATCCGGCCGCCGCCCGAGGACGAGTACGGCGAGTACCTCGCGAAGATCGGCGCGATCGGGACGCTGCGCGCGGACCGCGTCAAGCTCCTGCCGCCGACGGGCGGCCTGGAGCGCACGCTGGAAGGGTTCCGCCGCGCCGCCTCGGACGGTCTCGACCGGTCGCTGCCGGAGCCCGAGTCCGGGCTCGCGGCGGGCGTGCTGATCGGGCTGCGGGATCGCGTCGACCGCGACCTCGCGGATGCCTTCACGATCGCGGGCGCCAGCCACGTCGTTGCGATCAGCGGCTGGAACATCGCCATCGTCGCGTCGACGCTCGCCGCGATCGCGGGCGGGCTTCGGCGGCGGCGGCGGGCGATCCTCACCGCGCTCGCGATCATCGTCTACGTCGCGTTCGTCGGTCCCTCGCCGTCGGTCGTGCGTGCCGGGGTGATGGCGGGCGTGGCGCTGCTCGCGCGCGAGCTCGGCAGGCCGGGAACCGCAGCGGTGGCCCTCGGCTGGGCGGTGACGGGCCTGCTCCTGATCGACCCGGAGTGGGCCTTCGACGCCGGCTTCCGTCTGTCCGTCCTCGCCACCGCCGGGATCATCGCCTGGGGCTCGGGGCTGACCGATCGATTGGCAGGCCCGGAGCCCTCGCGGGTCCGCCGGTGGATCGCCGAGATCCTCGGCGTGTCGTTCGCCGCGCAGGCGGCGACCACGCCGGTCGTGCTGGCGATGTTCGGCCGGCTGTCGCTCGTGGCGCCGCTGGTCAACCTCATCGTGGTCCCGCTGGTCCCTCCGGCCATGGCGACTGGTGCCCTCGCGCTCGTGGTCGGCATGCTCACCGGCGCCGGCGTACCCGCTGTCGTCGCAACCGTGGTGGGTCTCCCGGCCTGGGGCCTGTACGCAACCATGGTCTGGGTCGTCCGCGTCGGCGCGGGCCTGCCCCTCGCCAGCCTCGAGCTGGTCGCGCCGTGGGACGGGATCACGGCGATCGCCTCACTCGTCCTGATCCTCGCCGCCGCCCGATGGGGTGATGGCTGGCTCGCCGCGGCGCGCGGCGCGCGCGTCCGCGGGCAGAAGACGCGAGGCCTCCCGCTGACTCCCGTTGTCGCGGCGACGCGGCGGCCGGGCCCGGCAGTGCCAGCAGGCTCTCGTCGAGCCCTCCGCGTCGCCGGCGGAGCGATGCTCGCCTCCAGCCTGGGGCTGACCCTCGTCCTCGTCCATCGACCCGACGGTGTTGCCCGGGTGATCGCGCTCGATGTCGGGCAGGGGGACGCGCTCCTGATCGAGGGTGGCCGGGGCGGCCGGATGGTCGTCGACGGTGGGCCGGATCCCAATCGGCTCCTGCTCGCCCTCGACGAGCGACTGCCACCGTGGGACCGGCGCGTCGACGTCGTCGTGCTCACGCATCCCCACGAGGACCACGTCGCGGGGCTCGTCCCGGTGCTCGAGCGGTACAGCGTCGGAAGGGTCTACGAACCGGGACCTCCGGGGTCGAGCCCGGGGTTCGCCGCCTGGGACGCGGCGCTGGCCGATGGCGACCCGCCCCGGGGGCGGCTCGCGACCGGCGACCGGCTGCGGCTCGACAACATCGGGTTCCGCGTCCTCTGGCCGGATCCTGCTGCGCTGCCCGAGGGCGTCGGCAGGGATGGCAAGGCGATCAACAACGAGTCGGTGGTGCTCCTGGGCGAGGTCGATGGACGGCGGTTCCTGCTCACCGGCGATCTCGAGGAGGACATCGACCCGACGCTGGTCGCGCGCGGCCTGCCGCGTCTGGACCTCCTGAAGGTGGCGCACCACGGGTCTCGCACCGCTTCGTCGGACGCGTTCCTGGGCGCGACCCGCCCGACCGTCGCGGTCATCTCCGTCGGCGCGGACAACGACTACGGTCATCCAGCACCGGAAACGCTCGACCGCCTCGCGGGCGTGGGCGCGAGAACCTACCGGACCGACCTCGACGGAACCATCGAGGTCGCGCTGACGCGCGAGGCCGTGCACGTCAAGACCTCCCATGCCCGGGTCCCGGTGGCGGCCGGCCTCGAACGGTCGCGCGACTACCATCGGCCGGGTGACGGTCCAGCGCGATTCCTCGCCTCCGGCAGCAGCGCCCGCACGCGGCCACGCTCCCCTGGCCTACTTCTGGGGCGACGACGCGTACGGCCTCGAGGCGGCTGTCGAGACGTTCCGCAGGGACGCCGCGCGCTTCCCGGACGGTCCGCCGGATCGCTGGCGGCCGGAGGAGCGGCCCGAGTCCGGCCGCCTCCTCGGTGAGATCAGGGAGCGGCTCGCGACGGGCTCCATGTTCGGCGCGGGCAGCGTCGCGATCGTGTCCGGCATGGGCGCGCAGGTGCGGAGCACCGCCGGCAGGGAAGAGCTCGCGGCGATTCTCGCCACCGTGGCTCCGGGCAACGGGCTGGCGATCGTCGAGGAGACCGAGTCTGGCGCGCGCGAGGCGCCGAGCAAGACCGTGGCCGAGGCGATCCGCGCGGCGGGTGGCATCGTCGCCGAGCTCAAGGCGCCGCGGGAGGGAGCGCTCGCCGCGTGGATCGAGACCCGCGCCCGCGAGCGCCAGATCCAGCTGGCGAATGGCGCGGCGCGGGAGCTCGCGACGCGCGTCGGCGGGTTCGTCCGCGAGGGCGACGTCGAGCGCCGGCACCAGGGCCGGATCGCGGTGATGGAGCTGGAGAAGCTCGCGCTGCGCCACGCGGACGAGGGACCGGTGACCGTCGAGGACGTGCGCGACCTCGTGTCCGAGGCGGTCCCGGGCTCCATCTGGGCGTTCGTCGATGCGGTCGCGATGCGCCAGCGGACCCGCGCCCTGGAGCTGCTGGAGCGGCTCATCGAGGACAAGCCGGCGCCGGTGCTGCTCGCGGTCCTCCACCGCCGGATCCGTGAGCTGATCGAGGTCCAGGACCGGCTGGAACGCGGCGAGAGCCCGGGCTCCCTGGTCAGATCGATGCGCCTGGTGCCGTTCCGAGCGGAGACCCTCGCCCGTCAGGCGAAGCCCTGGTCCGGACCGGAGCTCGATGACGCGCTCGACGGTCTCGTCGAGCTGGACGCGCAGGTCAAGGGCGTGGGTGGCCGACGGTCGACGGACGCGCGCGACCGCCTGGCGTTCGATCTCTGGATCACGGACCGCGTCGCGCCGGCCTGACCGGCACGTCCACCCGCCGAGGCGGGTCGGCTAGGTCCAGGCGCGCTCCTGGAGCACGACATCGCTCTCGATCGCGAACGTGCAGCGACCCTGGCTGAGGTCCAGGAGCTGGATCAGGTCCGGGTCGATGTACAGCTGGTGGCAATCCGTGCACAGGCCGCCGGGGATGCCGAAGCACAG
>DASTIE010000032.1:0-5434 GCA_035717865.1 Candidatus Limnocylindrales bacterium | reverse complement strand
GCTGAACCGCAAGCTGCAGTGGCGCGAATGGGCCGGCTACTTCGCCTCCTCCGCCTACGCCGACGCGCACGACATCGAGTACAACGCGATCCGCGAGGCCGCTGCGCTGATCGACGTCTCGCCGCTCTACAAGTACCGCGTCACGGGCCGGGACGCGCTGGCGCTGGTCGACCGGGTGATCACGAGGGATGCCTCGAAGCTCGACGTCGGCAGCGTGTTCTACACGCCGTGGTGCGACGAGCACGGCAAGGTCATCGACGACGGCACGGTCCACCGAGTCGCCGAGCGCGAGGTCTTCTGGACGGCCGCCGACCCGCAGCTCCGGTGGCTGACGCTGAACGCGCGCGGTCTCGAGGTCGAGGTCGAGGACGTCACGGAGGCCGTGGCAGCCGTCGCGCTCCAGGGGCCGCTCGCCCGCGCAGTCCTGGAGGACGCGACCGGGCAGCCGTTCGACGAAGTGCGCTACTTCCGGCGACGCGCCTCGGCGCTTCGGCTCGGGCGCGGGCGCAAGCCGATCCCCGTCGAGGTCTCGCGGACCGGGTACACGGGCGACCTCGGCTACGAGGTCTGGATCCCCGCCGAGCGCGCGGCCGAGGCCTGGGATGCCCTGACGGCGGCGGGTCGCGCGTACGGCATCCGCCCGGCGGGGATGCTGGCGCTGGACGTCGTTCGGCTCGAGGCCGGGCTCGTCCTCCTGGAGGTCGACTACACCTCCGCGCGCCACGCCCTCAACCCGGAGCAGAACTACTCGCCGTATGAGCTGGCCATGGGCCGCCTGGTCGATCTGGAGAAGCGCTCGGACTTCGTGGGGCGGTTGGCGCTCCAGCGCGAGCAGGCGGACGGGGGGCCCGCGCGGCGCCTCGTGGGCGTCCAGCTCGACTGGCACGGGATCGAATCCGCCTTCTCCCGCCAGGGGCTGCCGCCGGCGATCTCGGCCTCGGTCGACCGCTCGGCTGTCCCGATCTTCGCGCCGCGCGGCGATCGCCAGATCGGCAAGGTGACGAGCCACGGCTGGAGCCCGATCCTGAAGCAGGCGATCGGTCTCGCCTTCGTGCCGCCGGCGTACGAGAAGCCCGGCACGCCCCTGGCGGTGGAGTGGACGGTCGAAGGGCATCGCGGTCGCGTGGACGCGACGGTCGTGCCGCTGCCCTTCCTGGACCTCCCGCGCAAGCGCGCCTGAAGCCGGGCCGCAGCGGGCAAGCCTCCCCACCGATGGCCAACCTCACCGGCATCGATCACGTGCTCCTCTCGATGCCGCGCGGCGGCGAGGGCGCGGCACGGGCCTTCTACGGCGACGTTCTGGGGCTGCGAGAGGTCCCGAAGCCGCCGCCGCTGGACACCCACGGCGGGTGCTGGTTCGTGAGCGACACGAACCGTTCGATGGCCGTCCACCTCGGCGTCGAGGAGCCGTTCGTGCCGGCCCGAAAGGCCCACGTGGCCCTGCTCGTCGACGACCTCGAGGGACTGCGGGCCATGATGCGCGACGCGGACGTCGAGACCCGGGACGACGACGCGCCGATCGGCGTCCGCCGCTTCTACGCCTTCGACCCCTTCGGCAACCGCCTCGAGCTCGTCGACGCCGCCGACGCAGCCTTCACCGACCGGTAGGAGTCGCGCTGCCTCATCGTGGCGGCTTTGCCCGTGGATGGCGGCCCGCGTGACCGTTTCATGGTCAAGATCGGGCCATCGTGCGGCGCAAGCCCCCACGTTTGCTGGGCATGGCAGCCGAGAAATGACCATGAGATGAGCCGCGGCGCGCCTCTGCCGTCGCAGATCGGGGCATCGGCCGGACGGCATACTTCCCGCCGATGCGACCGAGCCCCCTTCGTTTCCCCGCTGCGATCCTCCTCGTGTTCGCGGCTTTCCTCGCCGCCCCGGCACCGGCCCTTGCCGCGACCACCGCCGATGTCGTCGCGCTCACCAAGGGCACCTACGAGCAGACATGCGCGGCGCTCACGGCGAGCGTCCGATGCACCGGCCCGAGCTCCAGGGTCCACATGTGGGAAGCCCTCATCTCCCCGCTGAAGGGCCCGGTCGTGTCGCTCCGGACGGACTCCGCGATCTTTGGCGCGCCGCCGCTCGACGTGGAATCCCGAACCTGGATGAATGCCCTCCACGGCCTGGTCTGTGGGGACGACAAGGGCGTCGCCGCGTTCGTCGCGAAAGTTGCTGCGCTCGGGAAGCCGGCAACCGTGGCGGCGGAGACGGTCGGCATCTGCCGAATGAGCGGCAGCATGTCGCTCAACGCGCAGGACCGGGAGCTGTACCGCGTCACGTCCGCAATTCGCGTCCAGCCGACCCCGACGCCCGAACCCACGGCATCTCCAGCACCGACCGCGTCACCGACCTCGCGCCCAACCATCGCGCCGACGGGTCAGCCGACGGTGAAGCCGACGTCGCCGCCCACGCCGAGGCCAACGACCAATGCGACCGCGAAAGCGGTCCCGACTGGTCCAACGCCGACTGCCGCATCAAGTGGCAGCGTGGGGCCCTCGCCGAGCGTGCGGCCCAGCCCATCTCCCGAGGCGACGGTAGAGCCGACGCCAGCGCCGGCGACGCCCGGCCCGACGCCGAGCACAGACCCGGGTGCCGCAACGCTCGAGCCCATCCCGGCGGCCACGGAACCGCCCGGCGCCGCTGGCGCGACGCCCGAGCCGTCGCTGCCGGCGTGGGAGGAATCGGTCCTCGGGATCGTGGACGTGAATGCCGACGGCGACGCGATCGGCGGCAGCCTGCTACTCGCGCTGCTGCTGCTCCTCGTCGTCGGGTTCATCGGGGAGCTGTTCAACAACACCGTCGAGAACAACTACCACGAGATCGCGGGCTGGTTCCGCAAGGGCCCGCTGGGCCGGGCCCGCGCCGCGCTCACGCGCGTGCGCTTCGACCCACCGGGCGTCCCCGGTGTCTGGCTGTTCATCGCGCTCACCGCGCTCGTGAGCTCCTTCGTGGATCCCGGGTTCGGGCTGAACGTCCGGTCGATCGCCGTGTTCCTCGGCTTCCTCGTCGGCCTCGTCGTCGTCCTGGCGAGCTTCAAGCTGCCGCCGATCCTCGCGCGCCGCCGCAGGACGGGCGAGCTTGGCAAGCTCCGGCCGCTGCCGTGGGCGCTGGTCATCGCGGCGTTGTTCGTGCTGGTGTCGCGCCTCGCCAACCTCCAGCCGGGGTACCTGTACGGGATCGTCCTCGGGGCGATCTTCGTCACGGACGCCTCCGATCGAGACGAGGGCCGGGAGACGTTCTGGGGCTCGCTGTGGACGCTGGGCGCGGCCGTTGTGGCGTGGATCGCCCTGACCTGGATCCGCGGCTTCGGGCTGCCGGCGGACGGGTTCGGGGTCACCCTCCTCTCGACCGCGTTCGCCGCGACGCTCGTCGCGGGCCTGGAGGCGGCGGCGTTCGCGCTGATGCCGATGCGCTTCCTGCCGGGCTACGTCCTCTACAAGTGGAACCGTCCGGCCTGGGCGGTGCTCTGGGCGGTCAGCCTGTTCGCGTTCTTCCACATCCTGATCGGCCCGACGTCCGGCTACGTCTCGGAGCTGTCACCGCAGGGCTTCCTGGCGGCGCTCGGCGTGTTCGCCGCCTTCGGTGCCCTGTCCATCGGGACGTGGCTGTACTTCCGGTTCCGAACGCCGAGCGTGGCCGCGACGGCGGAGTAGCCGCCCGCGCGTCAGTCGGTCCGGATCTTCCAGAAGCTGTCCTTGACGACGACCTTCCCGTCGCGGAAGGCCCACAGGTCGCAGCCGCGCACCTCGATGCGCTGGCCGTCCGTCGAGGTCCCCGAGAGCGTCCACTCGGACGCCCCGCGGTCCCCGTCGACGAAGTGGTCGTCCTCCCGGTAGCGCACGTCGGGGATGCCGGCGAAGCGGCCGGCGAATGCCTCGCGGACGGCATCGCGGCCCTCGAACCGCGTCCCGTGGCGGTTCGGGCCGCGCGGCGAGTCGAAGCGGGCGTCGTCGGCGAAGTGCGTCATGATCGCGTCGAGGTCGTGCTCGTCGAAGGCCTTCGCGATCGCGCGGAGCATCGCGAGCTTGGCGTCGTGGTCCACGGTCTCCCTCACTGGTGGTCGAGGAACGCTTCCAGCTTCTCGATGGCCCGGGGCAGGTCCGTCCGGCCGAGCCCGAGCCGGACATGCGCGTCGTCGAACCCGAAGGTCGAGGACGGAAGCAGCAGGACGCCGGTCGATTCGACCAGCCGCGCCGCCAGGCGATCGGCCGACGACCCCGCCGGCCCACCGTCGACCAGCCGGGGAAAGCCCGTCGAGCCGCCGCGGGGGCGAACCCAGGTGAAGGCGTCGGCTCGTCGCGCGAAGAAGTCATCCACCAGCGCGAGGTTGGAGGCAACGATCTCGCGGCTCCGCGCGATCACCCGATCGCGCGCTCGGAGCGCGATGAGCGCCAGGACCTCGGATGGCGCGGCCGAGCAGATGGTCGTGTAGTCCTTGAGGCGGGCGCATCGGTCGAGGACGTCGTGGTCGCGCGTCGCGAGCCAGCCGATTCGGAGCCCGGCCATCGCGAACGTCTTCGACATCACCCCGATCGAGACGGCGCGGTCGTCGAGGTCGGCCGCGGCCGGGAGCGGAGAAGCGCCGTCATGCTCGAGGAAGCGGTAGACCTCGTCGCCCACGAGGCGGATCCCGCGGGAGCCGCATTCGGCGGCGAGACGCCGCCACTCCTCCTCGGAGGGCAGCATCCCGGTCGGCTGGTGCGGCGCGTTCACCACCACCATCCGCGTCTCGTCATGGAGCGAGCGGAGGAGCCGGTCGACATCGAGCGACCAGCCGTCGTCCTCGCGCAGGAGGTGCAATCCCACCTTGGCCCCGACGGAGCGCGCAACCTCGTACAGCGACTGGTAGCCGGGCCACGTCACCACGACGTGATCGCCCTCCTCCAGCGCGGTCGACATGAGGCAGAAGATCGCCTCCTCGGCGCCCGCGAAGACCATGACGTCGTCCGCGGTCAGGCCCTCGTAGAGCCTGGCGATCTCGGCGCGGAGCAGCGGGTCGCCGGTCGACTCCGTGTACCCCAGGCGCAGCTCGTCCCACATCGAGCGGGTCTCGTCGTCGGCCAGCGCCAGGAGCTCGGCCACCGACCAGCCCTCGACGTCGCTCGCGCACGTGACGTGCTCGACCGCGAACTCCCACTTCGCGAAGTACCGCTCGAGGGCAAAGTCCGCGATCCGCACGGACGGATGATGCGCGTTGCTGCGCCGAAGGTCCGGGGCGCTCGGCAAGTTCCGCGGGGCTACCCTGCCGGGGATGCCCATCCCCGACCTCTCCGAGGTGATCGCCATGGTCGGCTCACCGACGGCGCTCGGCGGGCACTTCCGGGGCATGGACAAGGGGCCGAGCTCGCTGCGCCAGCTGGGCTTTCTCGAGCGGCTGCAGGCTCGCAAGGGCCTCGCGGGGATGCCGATCATCGACAACGGCGACGCGCCGATCGAC
>DASTIE010000031.1:0-21123 GCA_035717865.1 Candidatus Limnocylindrales bacterium | reverse complement strand
GCGAGCTCGATGAACCGGTCGATGAAGTCGAACTCGCGCGCGCGCCACGACAGGTAGTAGGGATCCACCGGGATGCAGTGGCCGCCGACGCCGGGCCCCGGCGTGAAGCGCATGAACCCGAAGGGCTTCGTCGCCGCGGCGTCGATGACCTCCCAGACGTCGAGGCCCATCCGCTCGCACAGCAGCGCCAGGTTGTTGACCAGCGCGATGTTGACGTTCCGGAAGACGTTCTCCAGGAGCTTCGCGAGCTCGGCGGCGTCCGGCGACGACAGCTCGACGACCTTGTCGTTGATGCGGTGGAGCAGCGCAGCGGCGCGGGTCGTGGCCTCGGGCGTGGTGCCGCCGACGAGGCGCGGGACCGCTCGCCCGGAGCTCGTCGGGTCGCCGGGGTTCACGCGTTCCGGTGCGAACGCGAGGTCGAAGTCGACCCCGGCGCGGAGCCCGCCCGCCTCGATGACCTCGCGGAACGGCCCGGTCGTCGTCCCGGGGAACGTCGTCGACTGGAGCACGACGAGCTGGCCGGCCCGCAGGCCGCGCCGGAGCGTGGCGCCCGCGGCGAGCACCGGGGCCAGGTCCGGGTCCTTCGTGGGCGTGATCGGCGTCGGCACGCAGACGAAGATCGCGTCGGCCTTCTCGAGCTGCGCGTCATCGGGGCTGACGACCCGCAGCCCCAGCGCCAGCGCGGCCGCGAGGCGCTCGTCGGAGATGTCCTCGATGGGCGACGAGCCGGCGTTCAGCTCCCGCACCCGGCGCTCCGCGGCGTCGATGCCCTCGACCTCGAGGCCCGCCTCGGTGAACGCAACCGCCAGCGGCAGGCCGACGTAACCCAGCCCGATGATCGCAACGCGCGCGTCTTCCGCCAAGGCAGCCCTCCAGATCCCCGGGAAACCGATCCAGCGGGTTCCGCCGTTTCGTCTGGGCGAGGATACGATCAGTCCGCGGGGGACGCCTCGCGTCGCCCGGGAGCGGGCAGGAACCGCTTCACGAAGCGCTCGGTGGCCCGGCCGTCGGCCGCGCCGAGGTGTCGGGCGATGAAGGGCTCGTAGGCGGCCAGGTCGAACGAGCCGCCGCGAATCGCCGCCACCACGGCATCCGTATCCGCGACCTGCGCCCCGATCATGTCCGTCGCGTACCGGAGGTACATCCCGGGCTCCTTCGCATACTCCTCGAGGTCCGGGACCAGCAGCACCAGGGGCCGGCGCAGGAGCGCGTACTCGAAGATCGACGACGAGTAGTCCGTGATCAGGATGTCGGTCGCGGCGAGGACGTCGTTCATGTCGTCGGCGGGGTCGACGACGACGTCGAAGCCGCCGGTATCGACGAGCCGGGCGTCCAGGTTCGGGTGGCTCTTGAGCACGAGCGCGTCGGAAGCCTCGAGCGCGGCGCGGAGGCGCGGGGCGTCCAAACCGGGTGGCGGGCGCTTGCCGCGCCCGCGCCCCCGGAACGTCGGCGCGTAGGTGATGACGCGTCGGTCGCGAAGCACGGGGTGCCGGCGCAGCACCCGCTCCCGTGCCGCCGCGAGCGCGTCCGCGTCGACGAGCATGTCGGTTCGCGGCGACCCCAGGGCGAGCACGCGGTCGAGTGGTGTCCGGAACGCGCGCGACCACGGTTCCCGCGACGCCTCGCCGCTCGACACGACCCAGTCATAGTGGCGGTGCAGGAACCAGCGCTCCGGCTCCTGCGGCGGCGGAACGGTGTCCACCCCGAAGCGCTTGAGCGCCCCGACGGCATGCCAGACCTGGACCACGGTGGTCCTCGGCGGGTGCGGCGACACGTGGACCGGCAGCCAGGCGTTGTCGACGACGACCAGGGGCGCGGTGCGCAGGTGGTACATCGCGCGGAACATCCGGACCGCGTAGGCGAGCTTCCCGCGAAGGCCGTAGCCGTACGTCTCCGCGAGCTCCACGATCCGGATCCCCGGACGGCGCGCGCGGATCTCGTCCCGGATCGCCAGGAGGTTGCCGTCCAGCGCGCGCTTGCGCGGCGACGCGAGGACCACCGTGTCCCGCCGCGGCGGCAGGAGCCCGAACAGCCAGCCCAGGGCCCGCAGGACCGTCGACGCGATCCGGTAGTCGAGCCGGGTCACCGCCGTTCCGGCGTCGCGGTGCTCGCAGGGGCGGCGCTCCCTGCTGCCCCCGCCTCGACCGTCGAGCCGTCGTGACGCCGCACGTCAAGGACCTGGCCGGTGAGGTCGGAGAGGATCAGCCGCAACGTCGCCTCCGCCACCTCGCCGGGCTGCAGCATCCCGGCGCGCGACTCATCGGGAAACGCCGAGCGGCGCATCGGGGTGTCGGTTCGCTCCGGGCTGACGGCGTTGACTCGGATCCCGTCCGCGGCCCACTCCTCCGCGAGGCCCTGGGCGATGTTGACGACGGCGGCCTTGCTCCCCGAGTACGCCACGTAGTTCGCTCGACCGCGGCTGAACGAGCTGGAGGCGAAGACCGTGAACGACCCGCGGGACGCGCGGAGGTGGGGATACGCGGCTCGCGCCACGGACAGCGTCCCGGTGACGTTGACGTCGATGACCTCCGCGAGCTCCTCGGGGCTCGCCTCCGCGGAGGGGCCCACCCGCATCACCCCGGCCGTGCAGATGACGTGGTCGATCCCGCCGAACGCCGCCGCGACGGCGTCCATGCGGGTCGCGATCCCGGCGGCATCGCGCACGTCCAGGCCGGACCGTCGACCGTCAACCGCCACCTGCGCACCCGCCGCGGTGGCCGCGTCCGCAACGGAGCGGCCGATCCCGTCCGTACCGCCCACGATGTACAGCCGGGCGCCGTCGAGCGAGCGGGTCGGGACCGGCTCCTTCGCGCCGAGGGTGCGCATCTGGATCATCCGGTCCGCGAGCACGAGGTCCGTCCGCGTCGTGATCTTGAGGTTCACCTCGTCGCCCGCGACCGCCACGAGGCGGACGTTCGGGACGTGCCGGAGGACGAGGCTGCAGTCGTCCGTCGCGGTTAGGTCGCCGGCCGCGGCCGCCTTCTCATACGCCTCCGCGAGGACCCACTTCCGGAACGTCTGCGGGGTCTGGCCGCGGCGGTAGCGCGCTCGCTCCGGGATCTCCACGACCCGGTCGCCCTCGACGACGACGAGCGTGTCCGCGCTCGGGATGACCGTGTCCGTGCCGTCGGCGCGGCCGGACAGGATCGGCTCGATGGAGCGCTGGATGACCTCGGTCGGGACGAGCGGGCGAACCGCGTCGTGGACCACCACGATGTCGTCGTCGTCGGCCTCCAGCGCCGCGAGACCACGCTGCGTGCTCTCGTTTCGGGTGACGCCGCCCGCGACGACCACGACGGGCACGGAGAGCTCGGCCTGCTCCACGATCTCGCGGGTCTCCGCGATCCAGCTCGGGTGCGCGACGACGACGACGCGGTCGACGCCCGCGCCCGCAACGGTTCGCAGGCTCCGCAGCAGGATCGATTCGCCCGCGAGCCGCACGAACTGCTTCGGGATCTCTGCCGCGAAGCGATCGCCCGATCCGCCGGCCAGCACGAGCGCGTGAATCTGCATCCCGCGGGAAGGATAGGCCGCCGGACCTGGCGCGACCGGTGGCTATCCTCCGTCGCGTCATGTCCCCACGGCTCGCGGCCCGGCTCGCCCTCGTCCGCCTCGGGTTCCTCCTCGGCCGGCTGTCCGGGTCGCCGCGGGGGCGGGTCGTGCTCGCGACCAGCCACGCCAGCGCGATCGGCGGTAACCTCGTCGCGATCCGAGAGGAGCTGGCGACGCGCCGGCCGAGCGTTCCCGTCACGACGATCGCCTTCGCGCCCAGCCCGTCCGCTCGGGGCCTGGTCACGGCGGCGCTGGCGTCCATCCGCTCCGGGTTCCACCTCGCAACGGCACGCCTCTTCGTGGTCGACGACTACTTCCTCCCGATGTACGCAATCGAGCCGCGCGCGGGCACGACGTTCGTCCAGGCCTGGCACGCCTCCGGCGCGTTCAAGAAGTTCGGCTACAGCGTGCTCGACAAGTCCTTCGGGCAGTCGGAGGAGGACGTCGCGCAGCTGCCGATCCACACGAACTACGACCGCTGCCTCGTCTCGTCGATGCGCTTCGCGCCGGCCTACGCGGAGGCGTTCCGGCAGCCGCTGGAGCGGTTCGATTCCTCCACCGGGATCCCGCGCACGGACCTCCTGTTCGGCGAGCGGCGGGCCGCCGCGGAGGCGAGGGTTCGCGCCGCCTACCCGGGCCTCGACGGGCGGCGCGTCATCCTCTACGCGCCGACGTTCCGGGGCGAGAGCGCGATCGTCGCCCGCCAGCCCGTCGACCTCGACCTGCGCGCGCTTCGCGACGCCCTCGAGGAGGACCACGTCGTCCTGCTGCGGCAGCACCCGTTCGTGCGCCGGTCGACGACGCTCGGGCCGGAGCTCGCGGACTTCGTGCTGGACGCCTCCGGCCACCCCGACATCCACGAGCTGATGCTGGTCAGCGACGTCCTCGTCACGGACTACTCCAGCGCGATCTACGAGTTCTCGCTCCTGGGCCGGCCGATGCTCTTCTTCGCCCCCGACCTGGAGGCGTACGAGGGCGAGCGGGGCTTCTACTTCGACTATCGCTCCGGCGTCCCGGGCCCGGTGTTCGAGACGACCGCCGAGGTGGCGGCCTACCTCCGCGCGGGGGAGTTCGACCTGGAGCGCGTCGCGAGCTTCCGGGATGCGTCCTTCGACGTGGCCGACGGGCAAGCCAGCCGGCGCTTCGTGGACGAGGTCGTCCTCCCGGCGCTCGAATGACCTTGCGGTACCATTCGGCCCCGCCCCCGCGCCAGGCGTGATCGGCGCGCCCCATCCACAGGACACCCTCACCGCATGACGCTCCGAGCCAGACCCGTTGCGCGACGCCGCGGCCGCGCCGGCTGGGACTCCGGCGATCGCCGGAACAACCTCATCAACCTCGGCTTCTTCCTCGCGATCGGCCTGTCGATCCTGATCCTCATCGGCTATGCCGCCTGGAGCTGGTACGACGACCACTACGGCACGGCGGCGTCCGTCAACGGCCAGGTCATCACCAAGGACGACCTGCGCGCGCGAATCAAGGTCGAGGGCTTCCGGCTGGACTACGTCGAGAGCCACATCCGCACGCAGGTGGCCAGCCGCCGCATCACCCGCGAGGACGGCGACCAGCAGCTCGCGTTCCTGCAGCAGCGCCGCGAGCAGGTCCCCGACCTCGCGCTGGAGCGGCTGGTGGACGTCCTGCTGATGACCAGGCTCGGCGCGGACAATGGCATCACCGTCAGCGACGCCGACATCGAGGCGCAGCTGGTGAAGGAAGCGACCACCGCCGAGCAGCGCCACACGTGGCTGATCGAGATCGACCCGGACGTCAATCCGGACACCGGCGAGGTCGGCGACGCGGAGAAGCGGACGGCGCTCGGACGGGCGCAGCGCGCCCTCGCCCGCCTGAAGAACGGCGAGAGCTGGGACGTCGTCGCGAAGACCGCCTCGGATTCGGCGCTCGCGCCCCAGGCCGGCGACCTCGGCTGGCTGTCGAAGGACAGCGGCTACGACGAGGCGTTCATGGACGCCGTGTTCGCCGCGCAACTGGACGAGCCCACGGGCGTCGTCGAGGGCAAGGACGGGACGTTCCGGATCGGCCGCTACACGGAGCTGGACCCGGAGATCGTCGACCCTGACTTCCAGCTGGCCGTGCAGGAGGCCGGGATCAACCTCGCGGACTACCGCGTGGCCGTCAGCGGTGACGTCCTGCGCACCAAGCTCGCCGAGAAGGTCGTCGCGGACCTCTCGAAGCCCGGGCCGCAGCGCCACGTCCTGCAGATCCGGCTGCCGGAGCCGGACAACTCGTCCGTCGAGATCGGGGCGGGGACGAAGGTCCGCTGGATCGCCTATGCCCCCAACGACTCGATGGCCACAGCGGAGGACCTCAAGGAAGACGATCCGGCGTGGGCGAAAGCCAAGGCCGACGCGGACGCCGCGTACTCGAAGCTCAAGGCCAACCCGTCGACGTTCGACAGCGTGGCGCGCAGTAGCTCCGACGAGGCCAGCGGCAAGAACAACGGCGGCAAGCAGCCGTGGATCTACTCCAGCGCCACCATCGATGCGGCGCTCAAGAACGTCATCGTGCCGAACACGGACCCGCCGGGCACGATCCTGGCCCCCGTCAAGGGCGAGTCTGCGTGGTTCGTCATCCAGATCATGCGCCGGACGACGGACGGCGAGGAGGCCTGGCTGACGGACCTCAAGACCAAGGCCACGGACGACGCCACGTTCAAGCAGCTCGCCCGCGACAACAGCGAGGGTGAGGGCGCCAGGGACGGTGGCGACATCGGCTGGATCACCCGCGGCCAGCTGGTCGATGAGCAGGACAAGGCGGTCTTCGACACGGCCATCGGGGCGAACTCGGAGGTCGTGGAGGCCCCGGGCGACGCGATGTACCTCTTCCGCGTCCTGGCCGAGGAGACGCGAGAGCTCACCCAGGAGCAGCTCGACATCATCAAGAACAGCGGCTTCTCCTACTGGTACACCCGGGAGAAGGAGAAGGCTGACATCGAGTACCCGCTCGGGACCGGGACCAGCACGGGCTAGGGCGATGCTCGACGCCCTCGTCGACCAGGCAGTCCGTGCGTTCGGCCTCGACGTCGGCGCGGGCATCCAGGTGGTCGCCGCCGAGCGGTTGACCGCCACGCCGATCGAGCCGTCGCGGCCGCTGCTCGTGGTTCCGCTGGCGATGCTCGCCGGCGGCGACCGGTCCGCCAGGCGGGCCTCCGAGGAGCGTCCCGATGCGCTCCCCGGACGGGCCGGGCCGCTCGGCAGGGACCCGATCACGCTCCTGCGCCGCCTCTACCCCGCCACCGCGACCGTCGGCCGGCTCGACCGGCCGGCAACCGGCGAGCAGACGACGACGGTCGACGCGTTGTCCGAGGCAGACCTCGCCGGCCCGCTGTACGTCCCGCCGATCGCGCCGGAGCTCGCCGCGGCCGGGCCCTGGTCGATGCCCTACATCAGCCACCGCCTGCGGCAGCCCGACGGCTGCCCGTGGGACCGCGAGCAGACGCACGAGTCGCTCCGCAAGCACCTGCTGGAGGAGACCTACGAGGTCTACGACGCGCTCGGCGGCGGCGCGACGTCCGCGCTCGCGGAGGAGCTCGGCGACCTCCTGCTGCAGGTCATCCTCCACGCCCAGCTTGCCGCGGAGGCGGGCGTGTTCGATCTCGCGGACGTGCAGGCCTCGATCGCGCGGAAGATCGTGCGCCGCCACCCGCACGTGTTCGGCGACGCGGTGGCGCGCACCAGCGCGGACGTCAATCGCCAGTGGGAGCGCATCAAGGCGGATGAGCGCGCGGCCGCGGCCTCCGCGGAGGGCGACGCGGCCGCCGAGCCCAGGAGCGCGCTCGACGGGATCAGCGGCTCCCTGCCGGCGCTCGCGGCGAGCCAGGAGATGCAGGAGCGTGCGGCGGCGCTCGGCTACGACTGGCCGGACATCGACGGCGTCCTCGACAAGGTCGCGGAGGAGCTCGCGGAGCTGGCCGCGGCGGGCAATGCCGCCGAGCGGCACGAGGAGTTCGGCGACCTGCTGCTGGTGGTGGTGAACGTCGGGCGCAAGCTGGGCATCGAGACCGAGGGCGCCCTGCGCGCGGCCAACGAGAAGTTCCGCGGCCGCTTCCGGCGGATCGAGCGGATGGTCGCCGAGCGCGGCGTGGCCATCCGGGACCTCGATTTCGAGGCCCTCGACGAACTGTGGGATGCTGCCAAGGTGGCCGAACGAGCAGAGGTGGCGCGATGACCCTTGGCAACCGACCGCCGTCGGTCCGCAACGACGGCCGCCGCCCCGGCGACCTCCGGCCCGTGTCGATCACGATGGGCGTCCAGAAATGGGCGGAGGGCTCGTGCCGGATCCGGCAGGGTGACACCGAGGTCCTGTGCGCCGCCACGATCGGCGACCGCGTCCCGCCGCACCTGCGCGGCAAGGGCACGGGCTGGGTGACCGCGGAGTACTCGATGCTCCCGCGCGCGACCGCCGAGCGATCGGAGCGCGAGGCCGTGAAGGGCCGCCTCGGCGGCCGGACGCACGAGATCCAGCGGCTCATCGGCCGGTCGCTGCGGGGGATCGTGGACACGACGAAGCTCGGCGAGAAGACCGTCACGGTCGACTGCGACGTCCTCCAGGCGGACGGCGGCACGCGCTGCGCATCGATCACCGGCGGGTACGTCGCGCTCGCCGCCGCACTCATGGGGGCGGGGCTCGAGCGGGTCCTGACCGGCAAGGTCGCCGGCGTCTCCGTCGGGATCATCCACGCGCTGCCGATCCTCGACCTCGACTACTCGGAGGACTCGACCGCCGAGGTCGACATGAACGTCGTCGGGACCGACTCGGGGACGTACATCGAGCTCCAGGGGACCGCCGAGGGGCTGCCCTTCGACCGCGCCCGGGTGGAGACCCTGCTGGACCTCGCCGATGCCGGGCTGGCGCGACTGTTCGAAGCGCAGGCCACGGCCCTGGCCTCGGTCCGGCGCTGAGCCGCGGGGCCGCCGCCTCGCGACCGAGGGTCGTCGTCGCGACGCGCTCGGCGCACAAGCTCCGCGAGCTGCGCCAGATGCTCGATCTCGGGGGCGCGGATCTCGTCTCCCTGGACGAGCTTGGGATCCCCGGTGAGCCCGTCGAGGACGGGCTGACCTTCGAAACGAACGCGCGGATCAAGGCGCGGTTCGCGGCCCGCGCCGCGGGATTGCCGGCCCTCGCCGACGATTCCGGCATCGAGGTGGACGCGCTGGGCGGCGCGCCCGGCGTGCGCACGCGCCGCTACGCGGGCCCGAACGCCACGGACGAGGAGAACAACGAGAAGCTCCTCCGCGAGCTTGCGGGCGTGCCCGCGGGGCAGCGCGGCGCGCGCTACGTCTGCGTCCTGGCGCTGGCGGTTCCGGATCGGGCGGCGCCGGGCGGGCTGCGGATCATCGAGCGCCGGGGAACGAGCCGCGGGAGGATCGCCCTCGAGCCTCGCGGGAGTGGCGGCTTCGGCTACGACCCGCTGTTCGAGCCGATCCGCGAACGCGCCGGCGGTCGAACCTTCGGGGAGTACAGCTCGGAGGACAAGGACGCCATCTCGCACCGCGGTCGGGCGGCGCGCCGGATGACGCCGGTGCTCCAGGGGTTGATCGAGGGGCGCCCGCCTGCGAGCTGACGCCCCTCGATGGTGTGCGCCGGTGGGACCGGCGCGGGGTGACGTTCCCGACGGCTCCTACGGCGCGCTGAGGCCGAGATCGGCGAGCCAGACGTCGGTGCCGTCGCCCGACAGCCACTCGACGAGGAGGGCCACCCGGTCGCCTCGCTGGAACGCGGCGATCGTGTGCACGAACCCATCGGGCAGGCCGGTCGTGTCGAGCCCGGGCCACGGCCACTCGCAGCCCCAGGTCTCGCCGTCGTCGAGGCTGTCGGCGTAGCCGACGACCGCGCGCGAGTCCGCCGGCTCCGCGTAGCCCGCGTAGGCCATGACGAGGTTCTCGGCCGTGGCGAGGACGCGCGGCTGGTGCACGGCTCGCGTGTCGAAGCCGCCGCACAGGCCGGGCTCGAGCACCGGGCCGTCGCCCCTGGTCCACGCGATCCCGTCCTCGGACGTCGCGCGGCCGATCGCGCCGCCCGTGGTCGTCGGCGCCTCGATGCCGGAGTAGAGCATCGTGTAGCCGGTGGCGGTCGGGTAGACCGTCGGGAAGTCGAGCCCGCCGGCATCCCACGAGCCGGCCGCGCCGCGCCGGAGCACCGGCTCATCGCTCCGCGTCCACGGGCCGCCGGGACCGGGCGCAGTCGCGCGCCAGATGTCCCAGCCCTGCTGCTCCGATGCCAGCGTGCCGACGAGGTACATCGTCCAGCCTTCGGCCTCCTCGAGGACGCTCGTGGGCATGGCGCCCGGGTTGCCGAAGCCCTCGGACAGCCCCTCGAGCGACGCATCGCCCACCTCCGTCCAGGCGACGCCGTCGTCGGAGGTGAGGTAGTGCACCTCCTGCGTGCCCGGCGCGGCGGCGAAGGCGATGACCCAGGCGTGGTACGTCCCGTCTGCTGCGGTCGTGACGGCGCCGGGGAGGACCGCGTTGCGATCCGGGAAGGTCGTCCGCGCGATCACCGGCGCGGAGCCGACGACGTGGAAGAGGCCGGGCGGGTTCTCGCTCGGCTCGGCCGTCGCCGCGGGGGCGGAAGGCCCGCCGGTGGTGGGCGCCGGGCTCCCCGGTCCTGTCGTGGCCGCGGGGGACTGGCAGGCCGCCACGCTGGCGACGAGCGCCGCGATCAGGGTGCGGCGTGCCGCGGAAAAGGAAAAGACGCCGGACGGTTCCATCAGCCTGCCAGCTCCCGCCCGGCGTCGGGCCTGAGACGCCGGTCCTCGACGGGCGGTTCCCGGCGATCTCGGCTACCAGTACGAGCCTCCTCGCGGCCGAGGTGTGACCGGGACGCCGCGACTTCGTCAGCTCAGGGCGCGACCGGAGGGCTGAGTCGGTACGCCCGCGACCAGTTCGGGCCCTGCTCCCTCGATGCCACCGGCGGCTCCGCGGTCAACGCCGCGAACGCCTCGCGCCGGTCTGGCGAAGCCCTGCTGGCGTCCTCCGACGAGAGCATGACCCAGTGCTCGGCGGCACCCGATCGGAACAGGTCGTCCGGCGTGATGCGCACGAGGTTCATCGTCATGCAGCCTGAGTACCAGGCGACGATCGGATACATCGACGCCGCGATCGCGCACGACCCGTCGCTCGCGCGCGCGACCGCCATTGCCGGCTCGGAGACCCAGCGACCGGCCGGCTCCTGGCGCAGCACCCGCAGGACGAGGGAACCGATCGTCGAGCCCGCGATGAGGACGAGGGCGACGTTGACCAGCGCCGAAGGCACGGCGCCGGCGCGACGGATCGGCGCAAGCCGAGCGACGACAGCGTCGAACGCGAGCCACAGCGCTTCCGCGCCGAGGAGGACCAGCAGCAGCAACGGGAAGATCACGTACCGCGCCTCGGCGTGTGACACGGCGATCGTGCCCGCCGCGGCCAGCAGCGCCGGCATGGCCAGCCACGCGACGCCGCGCCCCGTGCTGCCCGCCCGCCCAGTGACCAGCTGCCGAACGCCCACGACCGCCGCGAGCGCCGCGCCGGCGACCGCGAACACGGCGGCAACGGGCCCGCCCAGCTGGGACGGCAGCAAGCGCGCGTAGATCCGCAGTGCCTCGAGCGGGTTGGACGTGTCGACCTGGTTCGCAGACAGCGTGACGATCCCCAGCGGGCTGCCGGTGACCGAGATGGCCCAGAGGAAGTGCGGGAGCACGAGGACCAGCGCCAGTCCGACGGTGGCGAGGACGAGCTCCCGGCTCCGCCACAGCACGCGCCACCACAGGATCGCCGCCACCAGCGCGATGCCGACGAGGCCCGCCAGCGTGCCGTAGCGCAGGTAGAAGGCAGCCGCGGCGAGCGGCCCCGCGAGGAGCAGGGCCAGGCCGGGCTGGCCGCGCACCTCGAGCTCGTGCCACAGGAGCGCCATGAGCAGCAGCAGGACACCACTGGAGGCAAGGTCGTTATGGAAGAGGGGCAGCTCCCTGAGCACGACGCTGGCGGAGCCGCCGACGACGAGGGCCGTGAACGCTGCCCGCGGGCCGAAGGTCGCTCGGCCGAGGAACCACGCGGCGGCGATCGCCGCCACGCCGAGCACCAGCGTGATCCCGCGCAGCGCTCCGTCCTCGAAGCCCGTGATTGCCGCAAGCGTGCCAAGGGCCGGGAGGCCGGGGGGTCGGTAGAGAGCGACGACGCTCGTCGTCACCTCTCCGGTCAGCAGTGCACGGGCCGCGACGGCGTACACAGATTCGTCCCACCCGAGTGCCGCGCCGTGCAGGACGATGACGGCGCCGGCGCCGCCCAGCGCAAGCAGCGCTGAACCGACGATGGCCGGTTCCACCCGGCTCGACCTGTCCACGATGGAGGTCCGCACCAGTGCGCCCATGGTAGCGTCGCGCCAACCCGATTCCGCGGCTCATGTGACGGTCCCAGCACGAGGACGCACCCCGTCGAGCTCATCGCGCTCGTCGGGCCCGGACCTCGCTGTAGGATGCGCCGCAAGGGACGAGCGTCAGGCTCCGATCGTCGAGGGCATGGCCGTCCCGGAGTCGCACTCGGCGGGGCGTAGCGCAGCCTGGTAGCGCACATGCTTTGGGAGCATGAGGTCGTCGGTTCGAATCCGACCGCCCCGACCATTCCCTGGAGACCGGACGCTAGGAGGCCTCGGCCCGCGCGTTCTCAAAGGCGCGCCGATACTCGTCGCGGAAGCGCTCGGCCATGGACTCGGCCTCGGAGCGTTCGGTGGTCCCGGGCGCGGCCTGGCTCGCGACCCGCTCGGCCTCGCGCCAGTCGGCGAGGATCGCCGCCACCGAACGCATCGCCTCGATCGTTCCCGAGTGCTCGACCTCGCCGACCTGTGCCGCCTCCGTCACCGCTTCGGTCAGCTCCCGCTGGCGGCGGCTACCGTTCAGCAGGCGCTGCGCGATCTCCTCGATGCGCGCCGCGAGGTCGACGAGCTTCGCGTCGCCGTGGGGCGTGAGACGCTTCTGCTCCTCGAGCTGCTGGAGCGTCTCAAGTTCGAGCAGCAGCAGATCCGATGTCGCGCGAAGCTCTGCGGTGGCGTCGACCACGACCGGCCCTCCCCTGATGTGATGCCGGCGCAATGCTACAGCCGAATGCTGCGAGGCTCCGTTAGCGAACGGTGACGGCGATTGACTGGACGCTGTTGTTGCCCATGCCCTGGTAGTTCCAGGGGGCGCTGAGCGGCTGCCGCTCGCCATCCGCGTCGGTCGCCCGGCAGGCCAGCAGGTGCTTCCCGGGCCTGGCGTTCCACTCGAATGACCAGGGCCGCCACGCAAAGTCGCCCATCGACGGCCCGAGCACGGCGTCGACCCAGTCCCCGTCGACGCCCACCTCGACCCGGTCGAGCGGGGTCCGGCCGCCCCAGGCGCGGCCCGTGAGCGAGACCTGCCCCGCCGTGACGAGCCGCCGGCGGGTGAAGTAGTCCGGGATCCCGGGCGGTGCCATCAGCGCTCGGACGCGGATTCGCGACACCGGCTCGCCGGGATCGGCCGCATCCGCCTTGAAGCGGTACGTCCTCGCCTGCTGGTAGCCCTGGAACGGCTCGGAGACGGCGTCGATCTGCCGCAGCCACTTCACGCTGGCCATCCCGTACCAGCCGGGAACGACCAGCCGGACCGGAAAGCCGTGCTGCGGCTGCAGCGGCGCACCGTTCATCGCGTACGCGAGCAGCACCTCCGGGCGGCGCGCCTCCGCGATGGACAGGCTGCGCTGGAAGTCATGTTCGGTCCCGCCCTGGATGCCCCGGTCGGCGCCCGTGAAGATGAGCTCCACGGCGTCGTCGCGCAGGCCGGCCTCGTCGAGGAGCGGCCCCAGCGGCGTGCCGGTCCACTCGGCCGTCCCGACGGCCTCGAACAGCCACGGATTGCTGAGCGGTCGCGGCGAGAGGCGGGCGCGCCCATTGCCCGCGCACTCCAGCGTGACAGGGATCGTGTGGCTCGGGCGGGCGCGCAGGTCCTCCAGCGAGAGCTCGATCGGGTTGTCGACCAGGCCACCGAGCCGAAGACGCCACGTCACCGGGTCCACGGCCGGGATGTCGAAATGGACGAGCAGGTAGTGGAGGCCCGTGGGGGTGATGTCGTAGCGCATCGCCTCCAGCGGCATGCCGCGGTTGCGGCCGGCGAGCTGCAGCTCCTGGAGGGTCAGCGGTCCGTCGGTCGGTGGGGACGGCGGGCCCGCCCACGCAGCCACGACATCCTCGGGCGCAGATTGGTCCTCGGGCGCCAGCGGATCCTCGGTCGTGGTCATCGGCGCATCGTAGCGCCGAGGCTCAGCCGCCCTGGCCCTGCCCCATCGACTGGTGCGGAGAGCCCATGACGCCGCCGACCCGGCCCTCGCGAATGTTGTCGTTGCCGACCGGCTCCCGCTCTGACCCGGCGGCGTCCATCACCAGCTCCTCGCCGCTTCCGGCAGCGTTCGCCTGCATCGGCGGCGGGGTCGAGCCGGGGTCGCCGATACCCTCGCCCTCGCCAGGCGCGTGCTGGGCCTCCGGATCGCGCTCGAACGGCGGGCGCTCGAACGGCGACGGGTCGCGGTCCTCCTCGCCCTCGCCGGGCGGCATCTGCGGCTCCGGGTCGCCGGGGCCTCGCTCGATGGACATCGATCTCACCTCACTGTCGTCATGGCCGCCCGTATCGTCGCGGTGACGGCATCCGGCCAGAGCGACGACGTGCGTGCTCCGCCTTTCGATCGCGTGGCACGTGGTGCCAGACGACATCCACCTGTCACGGCGTCTCGTGAATCGATGGGCCGTTCCCGAAACCACCCGCGGCGCAGCATTGAGCCTCGCACGCACGCGCTCCCGGGGCGGTGCGACCGCCGTACGGCGGGGAGGTGCCCATTGACCGACCAGCTCGACGCCGGGGATTTCCAGCGCGCCGCGGATCTGCGCGTGGCCTCGGATACGTTCATGAAGCGGCTCGATCGCCTGTTCGAGCTCGAGAGCCGGAAGCGCGAGCTGCCACCGGACGAGCCCGAGTTCGTGCGCCTGGCGCGCGAGATCGAGGACCTGTCCCGAGAACTGCTCTCTACGAGCGGCCAGCAGGTCGAGCTCGCGGAGGACGTGCACGCGGACGTCAAGACGGGCGACCTCGCCGCGAACCTCCCGATCCGCGAGACACCCCCGCGCCGGGATGCCGTGGCGGTGCTGGGCGAGTGGCGGGCGGCGGAGCGCAGCCTCGCGGCCGCGCCCCCCGGATCGCAGGAGGAGGCCGACGCGCGCGCGGCTGTCGAGCGCCTGCGGGTCGAGTACCGCCGCATCACCGTGCCGCACGAGCCCAGGGAGGGCACCTTCTAGCCCGTCCGGTCCGCGCCTCCGGGGCCGTCGCTGCCGCTAGGCTTGCCGCATGAGCCAGACACGGCCGCTGCGCGTCGGAATCCAGCTTCCCGAGGTCGAGCGCGAGGTCCGCTGGCCGGAGTACCTCGAGATGGCCCGTGCCGCGGAGGACGTCGGCTTCGACACCATCTGGCTCGGCGATCACCTCCTGTACCGCTACGAGGACGGCTCGTCGCGCGGCCCCTGGGAGGTCTGGACGCTCCTGGCCGCGATCGCCGCGAGCACCTCCCGGATCAGCATCGGCCCGCTGGTCGCCGCGACCGCATTTCACGCACCGGCGATGCTCGCCAAGATGGCGGCCACGGTCGAGGAGGTCAGCGGCGGGCGCCTGATCGTCGGCCTGGGCGCGGGCTGGAACGAGGTCGAGTTCCGTGCCTTCGGCTTCCCGTTCGACCATCGAATCTCGCGCTTCGAGGAGGCCTTCACCATCATCCGGACGCTCCTGCGCGAGGGCCGGATCGACTTCGACGGGACGTTCTTCCAGGCCCGCGACTGCGAGCTCCTGCCCGGCCCGACGCGACCCGGCGGCCCGCCGCTGATGGTCGGCAGCATCGGCCCCCGCATGCTCGAGATCACGCTGCCCCACGTGGAGCAGTGGAACGTCTGGTACCGCCAGTCGAACAATACGATGGAGGGGCTCAAGCCGATCCTTGCCCAGGTGGACGAGGTTTGCCGCGCGGTCGGGCGGGATCCCGCGACGCTCGAGAAAACCAGCGCGATCCTCGTCGGCATGGCCGGTGGCAGCGGCCGCGTGACGAAGTACGACGACGGCGCGATCCGGCCGCTCGAGGGCTCCACGGCGGAGCTCGCGGACGCGCTTCGCGCCTACGCGGCGCTGGGTCTCGCGGAGGTCCAGCTGGTCGTGGACCCGATCACGCTCGAGTCCATCCAGGCCCTCGCTCCCGTGCTCGCCGACCTCGATCGCGGCTGACCGCGGCGCCGGCCCGGACGGGGGCGCGGTGCTAGATTCCCGGGCCATGGCGGGGCTGTTGCGAAATTCGAATCCGGACGCGTCCGGGCGCCGGAATCGGCGGGGCGACGAGCTGTCGTCGCTCGACAAGCGAATCATCGAGCACCTCCAGGAGGACGGCCGCAGGCCGTTCACCCAGATCGCCTCGGCGCTGGGCGTCAGTGAAGCAGCGGTGCGCGCTCGCACCAACCGGCTCGTCGAGCGTGGCATCCTGCAGATCGTCGGCGTGGCCGACCCGGACAAGCTCGGTTTTCAGCAGGCCCTCATCGGGATCCGCTGCCAGCCCGGCAAGCTTCTCGAGGTGGCGGAGGCCCTTGCGGAGATGCCCGAGGTCGATTACGTCGTCGTGACGGCGGGCAGATTCGATGTCCTCATCGAGACCGTCGCCGAGGACAACGAGGGGCTCCTGCACTTCCTCGCGGACCGCCTGCAGCGGATCGACGGCGTGCGAGACACCGAGACGTTCTCGTACCTGCGCCTGGTCAAGCAGACGTACCAGTTCGGAACTCGCTGAGTGCCCTCGGTCTCGGAGCTCGTGATCATCGCGATCGCGGCCCTCTCGATCGTGGCCTTCGCCCTCCTGCTGGCGCCGTCGTTCGTGTGGACCAGGCGCCGGTTCTCGAGCAGGGCAAGGCAGAACGCGGAGGCATCGGCGGAGGGAATGGCGGACTCGAAAGGCGGCTCGAACGAGGCCGGCTCGCGCGCGATGGTCGTGGCGACGGCGCACGACGACCCGGACCTGCCGCCCGCCCCCGATCTGCCCCAGGTGGCCCCGGATCCGACCCTCGAGGACCGGGTGATCCGGGTCGTCAGCTGGGCGTTCCTGATGGCCGTGGCGGTGTTCGCCGCCGCCAGCGGCGTGTGGCCCGACGCGCTCGCCGCGATCGTCATCCTCATCGCCGTCACCGGCGAGGCCCTGCTGCTCCTCCAGGACGTCCTGCCGCGGACGCCGTTCAAGCGAGCGAAGGGCCCGCTCCAGGCCATGCTCGCCCTCGTCTTCGCGTCGACCCTCGTGGCGCTCACCGGCGGGCTGGAGAGCCCGTTCACCTTCACCTTCCCGTTGATCGTCGGCGCCGGCGCCCTGCTGGTCGCGCCGCGCGTCGCGCTCGCGCTGGCGGTGCTCGCGACCGCGGCGTACCTCGCGGCAGGCCTGGTGGTCGATCCGACCCCCGAGATCGGCTCGCTGGTCACGATGGCCGTCAACCTCACTGGCGTGTACCTGCTGGCCTACATCGGCGCCTCGGTCGGGCGGGAGCAGCGCCGGGCCCGCGACGCGGCGATCCGCCTGTCGACGGTCGACTCCCTCACGGGCCTCTACAACCGCTCGTATTTCTTTACCGCGCTGGAGCGGGAGATCGCGCGCGGCGATCGATCGGGCCGGGCGTTCTGCCTCGTGATGCTCGACCTCGACGACCTGAAGTCCGTCAACGATCGCTTCGGCCACATCGCCGGCGACCAGGTGCTGCGCAGCGTCGCGGACATCGTGCGCGGCGGCGTCCGCAAGATCGACACGCCGGCCCGCTACGGCGGCGACGAGTTCGTGGCGCTCCTGCCCGAGACCGACCCGACCGGCGGCTGGGTGGTGGCCGAGAAGATCCGCCAGACCGTGGCCGAGCAGGGGCTGCCGGGCGTCGAACCCGGCCCGACGGTCTCGGTCGGCGTCGTGTCCTACCCGGCGGACGGTCGCTCAGCCGATGCGCTCCTCGTGAGCGCGGACCGCGCGATGTACGCCTCGAAGCGCGGCGGCAAGAACCGCGTCGCGCGTGCCGCGGCCGAGCCGATGGCGATCACGATCGCGCCGATGGACCCGCCTGCGCGGAGCGAGGGCGAGCGCGCGGGGTAGGTCGTGCAGCGTGCACAAGCCCGTTCCGGGCCGCCGGGGCGGCGCGGTGTAGGATCGCCGGCGATGACGAGGCAGCGATGACGCGCCCCAGGGGCTTCTCCACCCGCGCGATCCGCACCGGCTCACGCACGCCGCCGGTCCGCGAGCGGCCCACCTCGGTCCCGATCTACCAGACCGCCACCTTCACCGCCGAGGACGCCGACCGGCTCGGGGACGTCGTCGGCGATCCATGGTCCGGCTTCTCGTACACCCGGCTCGGCAACCCGACGACCCAGGCCCTTGCCGAGACGTACGCCGAGCTCGCCGGCGGCGAGGCCGGCTATGCCTTCGCCTCCGGCATGGCGGCCATCCACGCGACGTTCTCCGCCCACCTGCGCGAAGGCGCGCGCGTCGTCGCCTCGAAGTCGGTGTACGGGTCCACGCGAACCCAGCTCGCCGGGACGTTCGGCAGGTTCGGGGTCGACGTCGAGCTCGTCGACGTCACCGACGACGACGCGGTCGAGCGGGCGCTTGCGGCGGCTCCGACGACGCTGCTGTACGCCGAGACCTCCGCCAATCCGACGACGTTCATCGCGGACCACCAGGCCCTCGCCGCGATGGCGCACCGCGCCGGCGCCCTGTACATCGTCGACAACACCTTCGCCTCGACCTACGTCTGCCAGCCGCTCGCCCTCGGGGCGGACCTCGTGCTCGAGTCCGCCACCAAGTTCCTCGGCGGGCACAGCGACCTCACCGCCGGCGTCATCGCGGGCCCGCGGGAGATCGTCGAGAAGGTCGGGCGTGCCCAGATCGACACCGGCGCGACCCTCGGACCCTTCGAGGGGTTCCTCGTGCTCCGGGGGCTCCTCACGCTGGCCGTTCGCATGGATCGCCACGCCGCGAACGCGCTGGCACTCGCCGCCTGGCTGGAGCGTCAGCCCGGCGTGCAGCGCGTCCTCTACCCGGGGCTCCCGAGCCACCCCCAGCACGAGATCGTAAGGCGCCAGTTCCGCGACGGCAACGGCGGCGGGATGCTGGCCTTCGAGGTCGAAGGCGGGCGCGCGGCCGGCAAGGCCGTCATCGATGCCCTCCAGCTGCGCGAGCTGACCGCGTCGCTGGGGAGCGTTCACACGATGGTCGTCCACCCACCGTCGACATCGCAGCGCCAGCTGTCCGAGGCCGAGCTGCTGGAGAGCGGGATTGCGCCGGGCCTGCTGCGGGTCAGCGTCGGTCTGGAGGACATCGTGGACCTCATCGAGGACTTCGAGCAGGCGCTCGCCGCGGCGCGAGCTGCCGCCGCGGTGCCGGCCGGGGCCTGACCCGGCTCGTTCACCCGGGAGCGGACAGGTCCTTGGCCAGCCTGACGATCGAGCGGCGCGCGCCGCAGGCCGCGGGTCGCGGCGACCGCCGCGCCGGACCGAGCCTCGCCGCCCGCGCCGGGATGCGCCTGTGGCGGCTCTTCACCTCCGTGAACTTCGCGGTCGTCCAGATCGTCGCCGTCGCGGTCATGGCGGTCCTCGGGATGACGATCCGGCAGCTGCCGGGCTTCGCCTTCCGATCCGCGGGCGATTACGCGACGGAGATGAACCGGCTTCGCTCCGTGTACGAGCCGGTGTTCGGGGTGTCGGTGGTCGACGTCATGGAGCGGCTCCAGGTGTTCCACGTGTTCACGTCGACGCCGTTCACGATCGCGCTCCTCGTGCTGGCCGTCTCGATCCTGCTGTGCACCCTGGACCGGACACCGCGCCTGTGGCAGCAGTCGGCATGGATTCGGGTGGCGCAGCCAGACGCGTACTTCGATCCCCGGCTGCCGGACCGCGTCTCGATCGCCCCGGGCGCGGGCCTGTCGGCGGCCGCGGTCGCCACCGCGCTGCGGCGGCACCGGTTCGTGGTCCGCCAGGAGGTCGGCGCGGACGGGCTCACGTACGTCTACGGCGATCGCAACCGCTGGACCAAGCTCGCGACCCTGATCTCGCACCTCGGGCTGATCCTGTTCCTGGTGGCGGGGCTGGTGACGGCGAGATTCGGCGACGAGCAGGGTCTCGTGGTCGCCGAGGGCGACACGCTGACCGTCCAGCCGATCGGCACGCCCGGGCTGCTGCTCGTCGAGAACCGGGGGTTCGATGCCCCGGGCCTGGAGACCGGAGTCGCGAGCGATTTCACGACGGACCTGGTCGTCTACCAGGACGGCCGGCTGGTCGCGCAGAAGGTCATCCGCGTCAACGACCCGCTCACGGCCGGCGGCTACACGTTCCACCAGAACGGCTTCGGGCCGGCGCCGGACATCGAGATCCGATCGACGGTCGACAGCTCGATCCTCTGGTCCGGGCCTGTGCCGCTGACCGATGTGGCCGCCGGCCAGCCGTACGGGGCGCTGCCGGTGCCGGGCAAGCAGTTCGGTCTCGAGATGCTGCTCCAGCGAACGGAGGAGGGCGTCGGGTTCCTCCTCGCGCTGCCGTACGCGGTGCGCGGCACCCTGGCGGACGGGACGCCGGACATCGTGCGGGGCACGCCGGTCAGGGTGATCCGCGGCGAGACCGTCGACATGGGCGGGCTCGACCTGACGCTGACGCTCAGGGGCTTCAGCGACTACACGCTGCTCATCGCGAAGCGCGATCCGGGTGCGCCGCTCATCTGGCTGGCGTTCGCGGCGCTGCTCCTCGGCCTCGCGATCACGTTCTACCTGCCGCGGCGCCGGGTCTGGGCGCGGCTCCGGCGCGACGGCCGGCTCGACCTCGTGGGCCGGTCCGACCGGCAGGTGGACTTCGATCGCGAGTTCGGGAGCCTGGTCGACGCGCTCGTGGCGGCGCGGGCGGCGCGGGCGGCGCGGGCGGCCGAGCCGGGCCCGTGAGGGACCAGTGACGGACCTCGCCGGGCTGGCCGCGGAGCTGCTGCCGCGCGCCGGGTGGATCGGCGACCGCGCCGCTGCCACGGCGCGGCCCGTCGCCTGGGTCCGGGTCATGCGCGCCCGCGTCCCGGCTTTCGATGCCCTCGAGGCAGGTGATCTCGTGATCACGCCACCCTCCGCGCTGGCCGTGATCGCCCCCGGTCCGCCGGAGGTCCGCGATCTCGTGGCGGCCCTCGCCGCCGTGCCGGTGTCCGGCGTGCTGGTGCCGGAGGGCGAGACGGGCGGCGCCGCCCCCGAGGGGCTCTCCGACGTCCTGCGGGCCGCGGGGCTGCCGGGGCTGCGTGTCGCCGCAACGGACGCCGTCGCGCTGGAGCGAGCGGTCGTGGGCTTCATCCTCGCCGGCGGCGCGGAGCTGGAGCGCCAGGCCGCGATGCTCGAGTCGGAGCTCCGGCGGCGCGCGCTGGAGGGCGCCGGCGTGTCCGGCCTCGTGGCGACGGTCTCCGGCTTCCTCGGGCGGGCGCTGGTGCTCGAGGCGCGGCGCGGCGAGCCGATCGTGGTCCACGCGCCCTCGGAGGCGCCCGCCGCCGCCGCGGATGC
>DASTIE010000030.1:0-13373 GCA_035717865.1 Candidatus Limnocylindrales bacterium | reverse complement strand
AGACCCGGCCTTCGGGCCGGACGCGGACCGCTTCGACCCTGACCGGGTTTTGCCCCGGGAGCTGGCACCGTTCGGCACGAGCTTCGGCGGTGGCATCCACCTCTGCATCGGCCGGACGCTCGCGGTCGGACTGCCGCAACGGCCGGGCGAGCCGCTGCGGGAGGGCCACCTCGTGGGCGTCGTCCCGATCATGGTCCGCGAGGCGCTCCGCCGCGGCGTGGAGCCGGATCCCGATGCACCGCCGACGCCGGACGAGGGCACCCGGCGCTGGACGCGTTGGCAACGCTACCCGGTGCGATTCACACGCTGAGCGACCTGCGGGACGTCGGCGACCCTGCTAGGTCGTAGTAGCCAGATCGTGGCGACTGGATCGCGCTCCTGATGGCGCTACGTCGGTTCGCCCTCGCGGTCGCGCTGGACATCGGTGAGGCCGCGGTCGGCGAGGCTGCCGACGCCACGCTCCGTATGCCCCGCCTCGCCCGGGCCGAGCCGCTTGGCGATCCCGTCGAGGATGCCGCGCATGTGTGAATCGTCGGGCCCGGCGAACTCCACGACGAAGGCCCGCATGGGCCCGTACTCGGTTCGCGCGCCGTGGGTGACGCCGGAGGGCCAGATCACGGCCTCGCCGGCGGCGATGCGCCGCTCCTCCTCGCCGACCCGCACGTAGCCGCCGCCCTCGATGACGATGAAGTACGTCGTGTTCGGGTTGTCGTGCGGCTCGACCGACCCGCCCTTCGAGAACGCCAGCTCCGCGATCACGCCCCGCGCATCGGAGTGGATGACCTGACCCGTCACGCCGTGGGAGCCGGGCGGACCCTCCGGCCGCCTGTTGCCGACCCCGAACCGTCGGATCTCCATGTCAGCCTTGCGCCGTGGCCAAACCGGTGAGCGCCGCGGGCATCGTGGGCGCGAGCACCACGCGCGACGCGGGCGTCGCGGACGCGGGCGTCGCGGACGCCGCGGGCACTGCGGGCACCGCGGACGCCGCGGGCACTGCGGGCACTGCCATCACCGCCGTGACGCGGATCAGCGGCGCTTCCCGCCGCGCCGGCCGGACGGTCGCCTCGTCCGGATCGTCGTCTCGGGCCGGGCGCTCCGGGCACGGGCCAGGTAGCGCTGGCGCGCGAGCTGGTGCTCGTACGCCTCGAACAGCGGTGGGAAGCGCCGGAAGCGCGCGTACGCAAGCGTGAACAAGCCAGACACCAGGATTACCAGGATCACGATGAAGTCGAACCGGAAGATCGCCCCGACGATCAGCAGGAAGAACGTGATCAGCCCGGTCCAGAAGAGCCACTCCCACATGTCCAGGTACAGGCGGTGGCGGTGCAGCGCCCGGGTCCGGAGCGTGTACAGGACGATGAGAACGAGGAGCATGACCAGCGAGCCCATCCAGATGGGGTCGAACAGGTCGGGGAAGTTGATCTTGTCGAACGAGGTGAAGAAGTAGTCCCAGGGCAGAAGGTTCAACGGGGCTCCTGTGTCCTGATGGGCGGCGAATCACGGGCGGCAAATCGGCGGCGAGTATGCCACGGCTATACTCGACGGCCACGACGTCGCAGCGCGACGAACGACAACATCCCGATCACGGCCTGGAGGGGACTGCGGGTTGCGAGCGCTGCTCTCGGTCGCGACGCGGGACGGCATCTCGACCTTTGCGCGCGGCCTCCAGTCGCTCGGCATCGAGATGTTCGCGACGGACGGCACGCGCGAGCACCTCGCGCAGGACGGACTCGAGGTCAGGCCCGTCACGGAGCTCACCGGCGTCCCCGCGATGCTCGACGGCGCGGTCAAGACCTTCCACCACGCGATCTACGCGGGGATCCTCGCGCGCCGTGACCAGCCGGACCAGCTCGCGGAGCTCAAGAAGGAAGGCATCGAGCCGATCGACCTCGTCGTGGTCAACGTCCGGCCGTTCGGGGCGGAGGTGGGGCGGGCCCTCGTCGGCATCGACCGGGCGATCGAGATGATCGATTCGGGTGGCGCGGCACTCCTCGCAGCCGCGGCCCGCAATCCCGCGGCGGTCGCGGCGGTGGCCAGCCCCGACCACTACACCCAGATCCTCGGCGAGCTCAAGGAGCGAGGCCAGGTCAGCCCGGAGCTTCGAGCGCAGCTCGCCGCGGAGGCCTTCGCACTGCTGGCCGCGTACCACGCGGAGATCGCGGCCTACCTCAACCAGCTGTCCGGCACGATGTACCCGAAGCGGCTCGCGATGGTCCTCGACAAGGTCGCCGACCTGCGCTACGGCGAGAACCCCCACCAGACCGGCGCGTTCTACCGCGAGACGACGCATCGATCGGCGACGCTGGCCGACGCCACGATCCTCCAGGGCGGCATGCCGTCGTTCAACAACCTGCTGGACCTCGACGTCGCGTACCGGCTCGCGAGCGACTACACGACCCCGAGCGTCGTCATCGCGAAGCACACCGATCCCGTGGGCATCGCCTCGGCGGACGAGCTGGTGGAGGCCTACCGGCGGGCGCTCGAGACCGACCCGGTGGCGTCGTTCGGGGCCATCGTGGGCGTGAACCGCCAGCTCGACGGCGCGACGGCCCGCGAGATCGCCGCGAACTCCTACGAGGCGGTCATCGCCCCGGGCTTCGACGACTCCGCGATCGGCATCCTGCGGCAGAAGCCGGGGCTCGAGCTCGTCCACGTCCCGCCCGGCCCGACGGAGGGGATGCGCGACTACGGCATCGCGCGACTGGACTTCAAGCGCATCGGCGGCGGCCTGCTGGTCGAGACGGTCGACGACCTCGGGCTCGATGGCTCGCAGCTCCAGGTGGTCACCAAGCGCCGCCCGACGCTCGAGGAGCTGACCGACCTGCTCTTCGCCTGGCGCGCGGTGCGGCACGTCCGATCGAACGCCATCGTGCTCGCGAAGAACGCCGCGACGGTGGGCATCGGCTCGGGGCAGCCGAGCCGCCAGGTGTCGGTCGAGATCGCGCTCCGCCGCGCGGGCGAGCGCGCGCGCCTGTCCGTGATGGCCGCCGACGCCTACTTCCCCTTCCCGGACGGCATCCAGGTGGCGGCGCAGGCCGGCGTCACCGCGATCATCCAGCCGGGTGGCTCCATCCGCGACGAGATGGCGATCGAGGTGGCCGACCGCCACCACCTCGCGATGGTCTTCACCGGCCGTCGGCATTTCAGGCACTGACGGCCGGATCAGCGAGGTCCCGATGGAGAAGCTGCTCGCGCTGGAGATGGTCTACGTCACCGAGATGGCCGCGATCGCGAGTGCCCGGGTCATGGGTCGCGGTGACCGGATGGGCGCCGACAAGCTCGCCACCGAGGCGATGCGTGCCGCGATGGACGAGATCGAGATGGCCGGGACCATCGTCATCGGCGAGGGCGAGCGCGACGAGGCCCCGATGCTCTATATCGGCGAGCAGGTCGGGATCGCGGGCGGGGACGCCCCGGCGGTCGACATCGCGGTCGACCCCCTGGAGGGAACGAACCTCGTCGCCACCGGCTCCGCGAACGCCATCACCGTGCTTGCGGCCTCGGAGCGCGGCGGGCTCGTGCATGCGCCGGACACGTACCTCGAGAAGCTGTGCGTCGGGCCCACCGCCGCGGGGCACGTGGACATCACCAAGCCGCCGGCGGAGAACGTCCACCTGATCGCCGACGCGCTGAAGCGCCGGCCGCAGGACATCACGGTGATCATCCTCGACCGGCCGCGACACCAGGACCTCATCGCCGAGGTGCGCTCCGCCGGCGCGCGGATCAAGCTCATCTCCGACGGCGACCTCTCCGCCGCGATCAGCTGCGCGGTGTCCGGCACGGGCGTGCATGCCGTCATGGGCATCGGCGGCGCGCCGGAGGGTGTGATCACGGCCGCGGCGATGCGCTGCCTCGGCGGCGAGATCCAGGCCCGCTTCCGCTACCGCAACGACGAGGAGCGCGCCCGCGGTGCCCGGATGGGGCACGGCGACGAGACGCGGATCTACCGGACCGAGGACCTCGCGTCCGGCGAGAACCTCGTCTTCGCGGCGACGGGTGTCACCCCGGGCGACCTCCTGGAGGGCGTGCGGTTCTTCGGCGGCGGCGCTCGCACGCACTCGCTGGTGATGGCCTACCAGACGAAGACCGTGCGCTTCGTGGACACGGTCCACATGTTCGACCGGGAGAAGCCGCCGAGCGTCCGCCTCTAGACTGCGGCCGATGGCGAACCAGGCGCAGCGGATCCTCGCGATGGGCGGGGTCCAGCTGGTTCCGGGCACCACGGACTGGCCGTTGCTGCAGTTCCTGCTCGATCTCTCCGGCCGGGAACGGCCACGGGTCTGCCTGCTCGCGACGGCGGGCGGCGAGAGCCCCTCCGGCATCGCGAGCTTCTACGCCACCTTCGCGCGCCGTTCGGAGCCGACCCACCTCGACCTGATCGGCCGGACGGTCGGGGACATCGAGGGCTTCCTGCTCGAGCAGGACGTGATCCTCGTCGCCGGCGGGAACACCGCGAACATGCTCGCGATCTGGCGGCTCCACGGAGTCGACAGGGCGCTGAAAGCCGCGTGGGAGGCGGGCGTCGTGCTTGGCGGCTGGTCCGCCGGCGGGAACTGCTGGTTCGAGTCGTCGGTGACGGATTCCTTCGGGCCGAACCTCGATCCGTTGAAGGACGGGCTCAAGCTCCTCGACGGCAGCTTCTGCCCCCACTACGACAGCGAATCGCTGCGGCGGCCGCGCTACGAGGAGCTCGTGGGGCGGGGCACGCTGCCCGACGGCTTCGCGGCCGACGACGGCGTCGGGATCCTGTTCGAGGGCCGGCGGATGGTCGAGGCGGTTGCCTCGCTGCCGGGCCAGCACGCCTACCGCGTGGAGCGTCGCAGGGGCAACGCGGTCGAGGACACCCAGGTCCGGGCGCGGCTGCTTCGCTAGCCGGCGCCCGGGCCGCCCTTCGACCGAAGGCTGCGGCGGTATCGGGTGACCTCCGTCGGCGTGCCGCCGAAGTGCTCCTCTAGCAGCGTCTCCTCCTCGATCCAGCCGTTGCGCTCGTAGAACCGTCGCGCGCGGGGGTTCGCGGTCAGGACGGTCAGGATCGCCTCCTCGAAGTCCCTGGCCAGCTCGCTGTGCGCGCGGTCCATGAGCGCCTGACCCGCGCCGCTGCCCCACCACGCGGGATGCACGTACAGGACGTGGACCGCGCCGATCGCGCCGTCGCCCCGGAAGTCGCCGACCCCGAGCACGCCCACGATCCGCTCGCCATCCCGCGCGACGAACGTCCCGCTGCCCGGCTCCGCGAGGCGCTCCCGCCACCTGGTCGTTCGGCGCGCGAGCCCCGTGAAATCCGGTGGCGTGATGCCGGTGTACGCCGCCTCGGCGGACGCCGTGTGGACGCGGGCAACCTCGTCGGCGTCCTCGGCCGAGGGGGGTTCGACGGTGATCGCGTTCCCGCTCGGGCCCAGCCACGCCTGCTCCGTCTCGCTCCACGGCGCGATGCGGGTGACCGCGTCCGGGCCTTCCGCCTCGACCTGGCGACACCTCGCCGACTCGACGCTCTCGGGCCAGCCCGGCGGGACGAGGTCGGGGGCGAGATCCGCCAAGGGCGCGAGGACGAAGAGGCGCTCGCGCATCTGCCGGTGGGGGACCTCGAGCAGCCTGCCGGCTGCCGCCGGGTTGCCCAGCGCATGCAGGGGCTGGCCCTCCGGCGGCCGTTCCACCTCGATCGCGTCGGACCCGTAGAGGAGCAGGTCGAGGTCCAGCTCCCGCGGGCCCCAGCGGCGGCGGCGCTGCCGTCCGGCCCCTCGCTCGATGTCCTTCAGCGCGACCAGCAGCGCGATCGCGCCTTCCTCCGCAGGGGCCGCCCCCTGCGCCGGCGGCACGTCCAGCGCGACGACGGCGTTCAGGAAGTCGGGCTGGTCCGTCACGCCCACGGGCGCGGTGCGGTAGAGCGGCGACACGCCGCGAACCGACGCGCCGGGGATCTGCCCGAGCGCGGCGACCGCCTCGGTCAGCGTCGCGCGGGCGTCGCCCACGTTCGCCCCGAGGCCGATGTACGTCCGGACCCCAGCCACGTCGACCTCCGTTCGGTGTGCGAGAGTGGCCGCGTGCCCAGCCCCGCCGTCCGAATCCTGCACCCGGAGCCGGCCGAGGATGCCGGCGAGCTGACGCGACTGCTCGCGCGCGCGAGGGCGGTGGCTGCCGAGGAGCTCGCCGCTCGATTTCGGGTCGCCGGCGCAGACGACGTCCGCATCGACGCCGGGCCAGCCGACGGACGATCGTTCGGGAACCGGCTTCGAGGCCTCGCGGCGGAGCTGGAACCCGCCACCGGGCTGGTCGTCGTGGGCTCGGGGTCGGTCGTGCTGGCCGGCGACGAGGACCTGCGGGCGCTGCTGGCCACGGCCGCGTCGGGCGAGCGGCGGGCGCTGACCAACAACCGCTACTCCGCGGACGTCGTGGCGATCGGGGACGCGACGATTCTCGCCTCCGTGCCGGATCTGCCGTCGGACAACGGGCTGCCACGCTGGCTCGCAGACACGGCAGCGGTGACCATCGAGGAGCTCTCCGACCGCGATCGCCTGGGGCTCGACCTGGACTCCCCGTCGGACCTCGAGCTGCTGCGGCGCCACCCGGCCTGCCCGCGCCGGCTCGCGCAGCTGGCCGAATCGATGTCCGATCGACTTGCTCACGTCTCGCAGGCGTTCGACCGGCTGGCCGTGCTGGCGCGGGATCCGGGCGCGGAGCTGCTCGTTGCAGGGCGCCTCTCCGCGACCGGCCTGCGGCGCCTGGAGGAACACACCGCCTGCCGCATCCGTGCCCTGGTCGAGGAGCGCGGGCTCCGAACCGCGGCGTCGGGGCAGCGGCCGGCGGCCTCCGCGCTCGGGCTCCTGCTGGACCGCGACGGCCCAGGTGCGATCGGGGCGATCGTCGCCCGGTTGGCCGACGGCGCGATCATCGACAGCCGCGTCCTGCTCGCCCACCGCCACGGGGCCGACGAGGCGGGCTGGCCGTCCGCGGAGGACCGCTACGCCTCCGACCTCCTGCTCGCGGACCGCGTGCGCGACCCGTGGCTCCGGGAGCTGACGCTCCACGCCGCGGCCTCCGAGCTCCCGATCGCGCTCGGCGGGCACAGCCTCCTCGGGCCGGGCCTCGGGCTGGCCGTCGGGATCGAAAAATGAAGGACGAGGCGCGCACGAGCGACGTGAACGGCCTCGAGAGCGAGGGCCGCAACGCGGACGTTATGGAAGCCGCGGAAGCGGCGAAAGCCGCCAACGGGGGCAGCGGGGGCAGCCGCGACGTCGGGGCTGGCCTTCGCCGCGTACCGGAGCTCGAACCGGTGCCGCTTCCCGAGAGCGACCCCGAGCTGGTGGCTCGCCTCCGTGCCGAGATCGAGCGCGACGGGCCGATGACCTTCGCGAGGTTCATGGAGCTCGCGCTGTACGACCCGGAGCGCGGCTACTACACCCGGCGTGACGCGCCGGACCGCGGACCCGGCCGGACTGGCGACTTCCTGACGGCGCCCGAAAGCCACCCGATCTTCGGCGAGGTGATCGCGCGGCATCTCGACGCCGTCTGGGCGACGCTCGGGCGGCCGGCGCGATTCGTCCTCCGCGAGCACGGCGCGGGAAGCGGCGCACTCGCGGCGGGGATCCTCGGCGGGCTCCGGCGGTCTGGCTCCCCGCTCGGAGGTGCGATTCGCTATCAGCCCATCGAGGCCTCGCCGGCGAGGCTCGAGGCGCTCGGGCTGCGGCTCGCTGCGGAGGGTCTGGAGGCTCCGCTCGAGCCTGCCACGGACCAGCCGGAGGCAGGGGCGATTCTCGCCAACGAGCTCCTGGACGCCCTGCCGGTCCATCGCGTCGAGGGCGGCCCCGATGGCGAGCTCCTGGAGCGGTTCGTGCGGCTCGGTGCCGGCGGGGCGTTCGAGGAGGCGCCGGGCGAGGCGTCGAGGCCGGCCCTCGCGGAGCGCCTCGAGGCCGAGGGCATCCGCCTTGAGCCCGGCCAGGTCGCCGAGGTGTGCCTCGCGCTCGACGGCTGGGTGGCCCGCGCCGCGGCGCCGCTGGAGCGCGGCGAGCTGCTCCTGATCGACTACGGCCACCCGGCCGACGAGCTCTACAGGCCGGACCGCGGGTCCACCCTCCGCGCCTACCACCGCCACCGGGTGCATGCCGACCCGTTCGTCGCGATCGGCCGGCAGGACCTGACCGCCCACGTCGACCTGACCGCGCTCCAGCGAGCGGCGACCGCCGCCGGCCTCGGTCCCCTCGGCCGGACGACTCAGGCTCGCTTCCTGGCGGACCTCGGCGTGGGTGAGCTGCTCGTGGCCCGCCAGGCCGAGGCGAGCACGACCCTGCAGTCCTATCTCGACGCCAAATCGGCCCTCGTCCGGATGCTCGACCCGCGCGCGACCGGCGGCTTCGCCGTCATGGCCTTCGGCCGCGGGCTGCCGTCAGGTGCGCCGCTCCGCGGGTTCGGGCCTGCACGGTAGAATTCGAGACGGGCGACGGCCGTCTCCGGGCGGTCGGTCGCGAATGCCTCGGACACAGCACCTCTGCGTCCCGCCCAGAGGGACGCGGCGACCAACGATCGAGCGCAGCCGTGCATCCATGACGGACGCACGCGACCGCTCGGAGCGAGGATGGCCTTGACCGGGATCTGGTACGTCATCGGGTTCGCCTTCGCGGCCGGATCGTTCACGTTCCTGACGTTCGGCGCCGCGTGGCTGCTGTCGCATCGCAACCGCGGCGACATCCACAAGGGCCTGCCCTACGAGTCGGGCATCGACACCTACGGCGACACCCACGGCCGGTTCGGCCTGTCGTTCTACATCTACGCCCTGCTGTTCGTGGCCTTCGACATCGAGGTCGTCTTCATCTACCTCTGGGCCGTCGTCTTCCGCGACCTCGCGTCGCCGATCACCGGCTTCATCAGCATGCTGATCTTCGTGGCGATCCTGCTCTTCGGGCTTGGCTACGCCTGGCGCAAGGGCGTCCTGAGCTGGAAGGGACCCGGCCGATGACCGAGCGTCTGCCCCGCCCCGGAGAAGCGCCGACGTCCGGGCTCGGCACCGGCGCGACCGATGCCACCGCGATGGCCTCGGACCAGTCCGGGAACGCCCCATCCGCGCTGGCGGTGCCCGGCGGCAGCGCCGTCGCCGCGCCGATCGTCCTGGCCAACAACCTCTGGGCGCCGGCGAACCCCAACGCCTACGAGGGCGGGCGACCCGCCGAGATCACCCACCTCGCCGAGTTCGGCGCCACCCAGGAGGGCCGCCGCGACGACGCCCGCTGGTCCGGGATCCTGGAGGTCATCCCGACCAAGGCCGACTACGTCCTCGACCTGCTCCGCGCCAACAGCCTCTGGCCGCTGCTCTCCGGCCTCGCGTGCTGCGCGATCGAGATGATGTCCTTCGCGACCAGCAAGAACGACATCGACCGCTGGGGCGCCTTCCCGTTCCGGGCGAGCCCGCGCCAGGCGGATGTGCTGATCGTGGCCGGCACCCTCACGACCAAGATGGCCGGCCCGCTGCTCCGCCTGTGGGAGCAGATGCCGGAGCCGAAGTGGTGCGTGGCGATGGGCGATTGCACCTGCTCCGGCGGCCGCTACAAGCGCTCCTACTCCACGGTCGAGGGCATCGACCGGATCATGCCGGTCGACGTCTACGTCCCGGGCTGCCCGCCGCGCCCGGAGGGCCTGATCTTCGGGATGATGAAGCTCCAGCAGCTCGTCAAGGATCGACGCGGTCACTGGCCGGAGCGGGCGATCGGCCCGACGGTCCCGGCCGGGATCTAGCCGGATGGATCGAGCGCTCGCGCGCCGGCTGGAGGCGCGATTCGGCGACGTGCTGCACGGGCCGGCACGGCAGCGGCATGACCAGACGGAGATCCGCATCGGCGCGGGCGACGTCGTGGAGGTGCTTCGGAGCCTGCACGACGAGCCGGACCTCGCGTTCGTCATGCTGGCCGACCTCGCCGGGGTGGACACGGGCAGGGAGATGCAGGTCGTCTACCACCTCTGGAGCGCGACGACGGACGACTGGCTCCGCGTCATCGCCGAGGGCCTCTCGCGCGAGGACCCGCGCATCCCGTCGGTGACCTTCCTGTGGCAGGGCGCCGAGTGGATGGAGCGCGAGACCTACGACATGTTCGGGATCACGTTCGAGGGCAACCGCGACCTCCGCCGGATCTACATGCCGCCGGACTACACGAGCTTCCCGCTCCGCAAGGACTTCTACCTCCCAGACGACGCGGCCCGCTCGCCGGGCGCGGGCGTCCGGCACGTTGAGCGGACCCACGGTCCGACCGACGCCACGCCGGGCGTGCTGCGCCAGACGCGGGCCTAGGGGATTACGATGACCGCGCAGACCGCACCCCGAACCGGCAACCACAGCCGCCACGACCCGAAGGGCACGCACCGCTCTGCGGACGACCCGAACGTGCTCCTCGAGGACGATTACGCCTTCTACGAGCCGATCCCTCCGTACCCGCCGCGCACCGAGCGCGAGGCCGAGTTCTACACCCTCGGCGACGGCGAGATGTTCCTCAACATGGGCCCCCAGCACCCCTCGACGCACGGGGTCCTCCGAGTCGTCCTGAAGCTCGACGGCGAGACCGTCGTCGACATCGACCCGGTGCTCGGGTACCTCCACCGCGGCGTCGAGAAGCTGGTCGAGAACGCCGACTACCACCAGACGATCAGCCAGGTCGACCCGCTCGAGTACATCTCGTCGCTGTTCTGCGAGTGGGCCCCCGTCACGGCCTACGAGAAGCTCCTGGACGTGGAGGTGCCGCGGCGGGCGGAGTACATCCGCGTGCTGTCGGCGGAGCTGAACCGGATCGCGAGCCACTCGCTGTTCCTCGGCTGGTTCGCGCTCGACCTCGGCGGGCTGACCCCGATCCTGTGGTCGTTCATCGAGCGCGACGAGATCGTCGAGATGCTCGCGGCGCTCACCGGGCAGCGGATGCTCTTCAACTACTTCCGGATCGGCGGGGTCAACGGCGACCTGAACCACGAGTTCATGAGCCGCCTCGGCGACTGGATGAGCCGCGCGGCGACGCAGATCGAGTCGGGCATGGGCCTGCTCAACGAGAACGAGATCTTCGCGCGCCGCGTCGCCGGGCTGGGCGTGGTCGACCGCGAGACCGCGATGCGGTACTGCATGACCGGGCCGAACCTGCGGGCGACCGGCATCCCGTTCGACCTTCGGCGGGCGCATCCGTACTCGATCTACCCCGAGATCGAGTTCGACGTCCCGACCCGCACCGAGGGCGACTCGCTCGCCCGCTACCTGCTCCGGATGGAAGAGGTCAAGCAGAGCCTCCGGATCATCGACCAGTGCCTCGAGCAGATGCCCGACGGGCCGATCATGGCCAAGCTCCCGCGCCTCATCCGGCCGCGGCCCGGGCGCGCCTGGTCGGCGGTCGAGGGGCCGCGCGGGATCTACGGCGCCTACGCCATCTCCGACGGTACGGACCAGCCGTTCCGCCTGAAGATCCACGACCCGAGCTTCATCCACCTCGGCGCGATGACGACGCTCCTGCCCGGCAACCTCCTCGCCGACACCATGGCCATCATGGCCTCCCTCGACCCAGTCATGGGCGGGGTGGACAAGTGACAGACCCTCGCGCCGGCGCCCCGACGGGGAGTCACTCGGAGTGACGGCCATCACGCGCACCTGGGATCAGCTGACGCTGCCCGGCAAGGCGCTCGCGATCCTGCTGCCGCTCGGGGCGGCGCTGACGCTCGGGCTCGTGCTGGTGCTGGTGCTGTTCGGCCAGGCGATCCTCGACATCCTGATCTTCAACCTGCCGATCGTCCGGTTCGCGTTCGCCGCGACGGTCCTGCTGCTCCTCGCCCCACCGATCGCCTTCGTGATCATCTACATGGAGATGAAGATCATCGCCCTGATGAACTTGCGGATCGGGCCCGATCGCGTCGGGCCGTGGGGCAGCCTCCTCTCGACCGTCCACGGGCTCAAGGTGCTCATGAAGGAGGACTTCACCCCGACCCGCGCCGACCCGGTCGTCTTCACGTGGGCTCCGGTCGTGGTGTTCTCGACGATGGCCCTCAGCGCCCTCGTCATCCCCTTCGCGCCAGGGCTGTTCGCCCAGGACATGAACCTCGCGCTGCTGTACTTCTTCGCGATCGGCGGCATGACCGTCGTGGGGCTGCTCATGGGCGGTTGGGCGAGCTTCAACAAGTACTCGCTGCTGGGCGGGCTTCGATCGGCCGCCCAGATCGTCAGCTACGAGATCCCGCTGACCCTTTCGGTGGTCGGCCTGGTGATCCTGGCCGGGACGATGAGCCTCAACTCGATCGTCGAGCAGCAGGGCACGAGCGGCTGGTTCACCGACTGGTACGTGGTCCGCCAGCCCCTCGGCTTCCTGATCTTCGCGATCGCGGCCACGGCGGAGGCGAACCGCACGCCCTTCGACCTGACCGAGGCGGACTCGGAGATCGTGGCGGGCTTCGCGACCGAGTACTCCGGCATGCGCTTCGGGTTCTTCTTCTTCGCCGAGTACATCGGCGTGTTCATCATCTCGGCGCTCACGACCGTGCTGTTCCTCGGCGGCTGGAACGCGCCGTTCCCGGTGCCCGCGATCTCGTGGATCATCGACCCCGGTGAGCTGGGCCTGGGCCTGCTGCTGCTCGTGCTGATCGCGCCCGTCATCGGCACCTTGATCCTCGCCGCCCCGTTCTACCTGTTCCGCAGCCAGACCCGCTGGTGGGTCGCGCTGCTCATCGGCTTCGTGCTGTTCAACGTCCTCGTGGGCCTGCTGTTCGGGCTGTGGGCGTACATCAACTTCGACTGGGTCGCCGGGCTTATCTGGTTCCTCAGCAAGACGTTCGGCCTGGTCTTCCTGTTCGTCTGGATGCGCGGCACGCTGCCGCGCGTCCGCATCGACCAGCTGATGGGCTTTGCCTGGAAATGGCTGCTGCCGGCCTCGCTGCTGAACCTCTTCGTGACGGCCCTGGCGGTCCTCGTCGTCGACGGGCTGGGGGTCCCGGGCGCATGAGCCTCTTCAACTCGCTCGTCCCGGGCCTCGGCATCGTCAAGGGCATGGCCCTGACGCTCCGGCGCTTCTTCGAGCCGAAGGCGACCGTGCTGTACCCGGAGATGCCGCCGGACGTCGCGACGAAGTTCCGCGGCCGCCTCCAGCTGCTGTACGACGAGTACGGCGCCCTCAAGTGCGAGACGTGCTTCCAGTGCGCCCAGGCCTGCCCGATCGAGTGCATCGACAGGGGCGGCATGGACACCAAGGGCCGCTTCCACGTCCACTGGGGGCCGCCGGAGACGTACGGCGAGCGTCGCGAGGAATCCGCGATGCGCCGATCCGGCCGCACCGTGCCGGACCAGGTGTTCGAGCACTTCGCCCCGTTCGACCTGACGACGGTCGACGAGATCTTGGACGCTCACGACTACGACCCCAAGGCGATGCTTC
>DASTIE010000029.1:0-5011 GCA_035717865.1 Candidatus Limnocylindrales bacterium | reverse complement strand
CTGCTGCTCCTACGTCGTCCCCGAGGCCATCCCCGACCGCGCCGACTGAGGGCCCGACTGCGGGGGCGCGACTGCCGGCGCACTCACGGAGGGCGCCGGGCGGTCGCAGGCGAGCCTTCGGGTCAGGCCTCTTCCCGTTCGACGACCTCGCGGGGCGCCGGGCGGCGGTGGGTCAGCGGGACCTCCGAGACGTTCGGGACGAAGGACGCAGCCATCGCGGTCGCGGCCAGCTGCTCCTGCTCCTCCACCGAGAAGATCCCGAGCCGCCCGAGCGTCGCCAGCTCGTCGCGGATGTACGTCTGCAGCATCTCGGGGCCGTCCGTGGAGATGATGAAGCGGACGTCGTTGCGCCGGAACGTGTCGAAGATCCAGCGGAACTCATCCCAGCCGGACACGACGCGGGTGTTGAGGTTCGACGTGGGACAGACCTCGAGGACGATCCCGCGCTCCGAGATCGCGGCCATGGCGCGCGGGTCGTAGGCGGCCTTCACGCCGTGCCCGATCCTGTCCGGCTCCAGCAGCTCCACGACGCGGGACACCTCTTCCGCGGGACCCGCCTCGCCGGTATGCACGGTGATCCCGAGCCCGAACTGGCGAACCCGGCGCATCAGCCGGCGGTAGTCCGCGACGCGGAACGTCGCGGATTCGGGGCCTGCGATGTCGACGCCGACGACGCCGCGATCCCGCCACGAGATGGCCTTCTCCGCGATGATCTCGTTGAGCTCGTACGGGAAGGCTCGATCGAGGCAGAAGATCAGGCCGGGCTTCACCGGGTACTCGAGGGTCGCCCGGTCCATGCCCCGCGTCGCCGCCGCGATGATGTGGTCGAGGTCCTGCTCGCCGCCGCGGTTCCGCTTCATCGGGTTGAAGCGGAGCTCCATGGTCGTGATGTTGTTCTTGCGGTATGCGCCGCCGACGACCTCGTAGACGCTTCGCTCGACGGCGAGCGGCGAGCTCTGGATCAGCTCCGTCCAGTGGAACAGCTGGAGGTAGCCGTCGAAGCTCTTGGAGCCCTTGGTGGGCACCGTGATCAGGTCACGGAACTCCCAGTAGTCCTTCGTGGGGAGCTTGATGCCCTGGGAGTGGGCGATGCCCCACATGATCGCCGGCGTGACCGCCGCGCCGAGATGACAGTGCAGCTCGGCGAGCGGAACGGTTCGTGGGAGCTGTCGCGCCATGTCGCCCGAGGATAGCGGACGTCAGGCGCAGCCCGACTTCCATAGCCACGCCGCCGCCCGGTCCAACGCGATGACGCCCGAGCGCCGGGACCGCACGCGCCCGCAGCCGCACGTTGACGGCCCTGCGCCATGCTCGGGCCCTGGCCCCTGTTGAGACCCTGGCCCCATGCTCGGCCTGGCCCATGCTCGGCCTGGCCCAGCTGGGACCATTGCCCCATGCTCGGGCCCTGGCCCCGTGCTGGACTCCCTGTCCACCTGTGGACGGGTAAGGCCCCGATCGCTGGAGCACGGGTCCAATGGTGTGGCCGACCAAGTGCGAACCCGATGCGCGGAGGCAGAAGCTGGACTGCTGCGCCAAGGATTTGGCGACATGCCCCACGCCGCTGGCTTGGGACTCCAGCTCAACAGGTGAGCGAGCGATAAGCGCTCCTTGATTGACTTCGGACGTGCCTGGTTCCAAGCAGACTGCTGCGGCTCGGCGGGAGGCGGATCGGATCCACCGCTCCCTTGGCCAGGATCTGCAACGACTGCGGGTGGACGCCGGCGTCTCGCGATCGAAGTTGGCGATGGCAGCGGGCGTGGACCTCGCCTACCTGTGCCGCATCGAGGAGGGTCGAGAACGCCCCACGGTCGACACGTATGCCAAGCTCGCCACTGCCCTCGGTGCAGACGTCAGCGCTCGTCTCTACCCGAACACGGGACCTGCGATCCGTGATCGACACCAGGCAAGGATCCTCGAAGCACTCATCGGGCTGGTCCATCCGCGCTGGCGGCTCTACCCGGAGGTCGCGGTGCGCCAACCATCACGAGGATGGATCGACGCAATCCTCCATGCCGCCCGAACAGCAGAGCTCGTTGCGACCGAGATCGAGTCGGACATTCGACGGATCGAACAGCTGCTTCGCTGGATACCGGAGAAAGTCGCATCGCTTTCGTCCTGGGACGGCTGGTCCGGCCTTGGCGAAGTCGGTGAGCCGTCACGGCTGCTCATCGTTCGCTCGACGGCGGCCACTCGGTCGATCGGCCGCCAGTTCGCCCGCCAGCTCACCGTCGCGTATCCGGCCCACCCGGCGGACGCGATCGCGGCGCTCACCGGCACCTCAACATGGCCGGGGCCCGCCTTGATCTGGGCTCAAATCGAGCGGGACGGGGTGCGGTTCATATCCCGGCGCTGATCCTCAGTCGCAGCCCTGGAGTGGATTGGCTCGGGAAGTGGGCGGTGACGCAGCCCTGGTCAGGCGGCATGCCGGCGACGATCGTCGTCCAGCAGCGCGAGCTGGAGCTGGAGCGGCTCCGATGCGCGCGCCGGCGGCGGCGCACTCGAGCTGGCCTGGCGCACTCGAGCTGGCCCGGCGCCGCGACTGAGCTTCGGCTTCACGCTGCGCGCCGCGCCGCGACGGTCCGCGGGCACCCGCGGACCTTTCGACCGCGCCGGATGGCCGCGGCACGCGGACGGGCTCCCCGACCGCGAACCGATGCCGCAGCTCGGCAACCTCGCGCCGCACGGGCTCGATCTCCGCTTTGCCCAGGTAGGCCCGGCCCTTGTACAGCCGCTCGTACATCGGTCCCAGCTCCGGCCAGTCGCGGGCCAGGTGGTCGAGGAAGTGCTCGCGCGTCCCGGGTCGGAGTTAGAGCACGTTCGTCCAGATCGAGGTCGCGCCGGCATCCCGGGCGGCCTTCACCACGTCCGCCAAGAGCTCCGGGCGGTCGGATAGGCCGGGCAGGATCGGGGCCATCCCGACGTTCGACCAACCCGCTTATGCCACCGGGGCACCACGGGTATCCTCGCCGGATGCCCGACGTTCTCCAGCGCCACGCCGTTCGCGTCTCGGGACCCGGGGACGGCTTGCCCATCGTCTTCGCGCACGGCTTCGGCTGCGACCAGACGCTGTGGCGGTTCGTTGCGCCGGCATTCGAGCGCGAGTACCGGGTCGTCACCTTCGACTATGTCGGTGCCGGGCGTTCCGACCGCTCGTCGTACGACCCGGACCGCTACTCCAACCTGGACGGCTACGCCGGGGACATCCTGGAGATCTGTCGAGCCCTGGAGCTGGAGCGCGTCACGCTGGTGGGCCACTCGGTCAGTGCGACCGTCGCCATGCTGGCATCCATCGCCGAGCCCGAGCGCTTCGAGAGCCTGGTGCTCGTGACGCCCTCGCCGCGGTACGTCGACGACCCGCCGGAGTACCACGGCGGCTTCAGCCGCGCCGACATCGACGGCCTGCTCGGGATGATGGATGTGAACGCGACGGGCTGGGCGGCGTACCTCGCCCCGGTCGTCATGGGCAACCCCGATCGACCCGAACTCGCTTCCGACCTCGAGACGACCTTCTGCTCGATCGATCCCGTCATGGCCCGCCAGTTCGCCGAGGTCACCTTCCTCGCCGACAACCGGGCGGACCTTGCGCGCGTGACGGTCCCGTCACTGATCCTGCAGGTCAGCGATGATGTGGTCGCGCCGATGGACGTCGGCCGGTATCTGCACGATCGACTGCCCGCCAGCACGCTGCGGGTGATCGAGGGAACAGGCCATTGCCCGCACGTCAGCCACCCCGCCGAGACGATCCGCCTCATGCGCGAGTACCTGCGCGGCCGGAGCGCGGCGCGGTAGCGGCGGTCGGAGACCGAGACCGCCCTCGCCTGAGCACGCAGCTCGAGCGGGTGCCGGGCGGCGTCCTGGTCCTCGATGCGGATCTGCGCGTTCGCGACGCGAACGCCGCGATGGCGGCGATGGTCGGCGCTGCTGCCGAAAGCCTCGTCGGTCGATCGTTCGAGGCGCTCCTGACGACGCCGGGGCGGCTTCTCTTCCAGACGCACGTCTACCCCGCGCTGCTGACGGAGGGCCGGGTCGAGGAGATGTTTCTCACGCTCGCCGGGGGCGACGGCGAGCCCGTGCCGATCCTCCTGAACGTCGAGCGGGGCAGCGGCGACCCCGAGCCGGACGGCTACGTGGCCCTCGCGGTGCGGATCCGCGCCAGGTCGCGGTGGGAGCAGGAGCTGCTGGCGGCGACCCGCGCCCTCGAAGCCGAGCGCGTGGCCAGTCGCAAGCTTGCCGACGACCTGGAGGCGGCAGCCCGCGACCTCCGATCGAGGCACGCCGACGAGGCGCGCAGCCGCGAGTTCCGGGACGCCTTCGTCGGCGTGGTCAGCCACGAGCTTCGCACGCCGATCACGACGATCTTCGGGATGAGCCACGTGCTGCGCGGGCGCCACGCGACCATGGACCCCGAGGCCGTGAGCGCGCGCCTGGACGACATCGCCACCGAGGCGGACCGGCTGCGCCGGCTGACGGAGGACCTGCTGGTCCTGAGCCGCGCAGAGGCCGGCCGGCTGGAGGTGGCGTTCGAGCCGCTGGTGATCGGCCACGTGGTTCGGGGCGCCGTGCGTGACGAGGAGTCGCGCGCCGCCGGCCACCGGTTCGAGCTGGTGGTGGAGCCGATGCTGCCCCTGGTGCAGGGTGAGGCGACCTATGTCGAGCAGGTCGTCCGGAACTTCCTCAGCAACGCGGTCAAGTACAGCCCGGGCGGGACGACCATCCGGACGACCGCGACGCCGGAGGACGGCGGGGTCGCCGTCCGCGTGGTGGATGAAGGGCCGGGGCTCGGGGACGGCGTGCCCGAGGAGCTGTGGGACCTGTTCTATCGGACGAAGCGCGCGATCAAGCAGACCGCTGGCGCGGGAATCGGGCTGTTCGTGTCCAAGGCCCTCATCGAGGCGATGGCGGGGCGCGTCTGGGCGCGCGCGGTCGACGAGGTGGACGGCAGCGGCGCGGAGTTCGCGTTCTGGCTGCCGGGAGCCGCGGCGCCCGACGAGGAATAGGGCGCTCGACGCTC
>DASTIE010000028.1:0-24532 GCA_035717865.1 Candidatus Limnocylindrales bacterium | reverse complement strand
CGGAGCGTCCTCCAGCCACTCGGCGATGCGCTGATCGAATGAAGGCGTGTTTCGGGTCATGCCGGACGCTCCTCGATCAGAACCGGCCGAGCGGCATCGTCGAGCTCGGCTCGCAGGTGACGTACCGCGTAGTGCAGCCGGGATCGCGCCGTGCCCTCGGGAATCCCGAGGAGTGATGCGATCTCGGTGAGGGGATAGCCATGGTGGTGGTGCAGCACCACGACGGACCGGTGCTCGGGGGTCAGGGTGCGGAAGGCACGATCGAGCAGCTCTCGATCACCGACCGCCGCCATCTCGTCACCGGGCGCAGCTTCCGTCGGGCGAATGGCCTGCACTCGCGCCATCGATCGGCGCTCCGTGCGGGCCTCGACGTAGCAGGCATGGACGACCAGACGATGGAGCCACGCCTCGAAGCGTTCCGGCTCACGCAGCGTCGGCAGGTCGCGCCATGCACCCAGGAGCGCCTGCTGCGTGGCGTCCTGGGCGCGATGGTGATCGCGAAGGATCCGGTAGGCGAGGCCGTAGCAGCGATCCACGTGGGCCCGGACAAGCGTCGCGAAGGCGTCGCGATCGCCTCTGCTCGCCCGCTCCACGAGGTCGACCTGCACGGGTCACGCCCCAGTGAGGTGCAGCCCGTCTGGCCGCTTCGGGGAGTATGGAACCGGCATCGCGGCGAACGTTCATTCCGAGCGAACGCCCGGCGAGCAGGATGAAGCCGGGAAGTCAGCCGTGGTTCAGGACGTCGAGCAGGGTTCGCTCCGCCGCGTGGCGATCGACGGTGGCGAGGAGCTCGAGGTTCGGCGCGTCGGGGGTTGGGCGAGTGAATCCTGACTCCGGGCCCTCCGACTCCTCCACGACGACTGCGGCAGGGTTGAACGAGCCGACGGGGTAGCCGGCCGCGAGCTCGGCCGCCAGCGGGTCCCAGAGGAAGTACGAGCCGTCGGTCATGCGAGGGCGCCCGCGAGGTTCGTGAGCGGGCCGGTCGCCAGGACCACGGGATCCTCGTGCTCCTCCACCAGCCGCTCGATGAGCGCGATAGCCGTCGAGCCGTGTTCGACTCGCTCCGTCGGCGGCAGATACAGCCCGGAGCCTTGATCAGCATGTTCACGCCAGGCATCGGGAAACGCATGGTCGCCCACCAGTGGCTCTTCGCGCCCGCAGGCCACGGGGATCATGGGTGCGTTCAGTGCATCCAGCAGGAAATGCCACGGGCCTCCGAGGTCGCGTCGCGAGCCTCGGAGGCCGGCCGTTCGGTGCCAGAGGTTGGCAGTACCGATCTGGTGGGTCTAGTGCGGCGTCTCGCCAGGCTTCGGCTCCCTGACGTCGAGCTGGCCCACGATCGCCTTCAGCAGCTGGATACCGCCGCCGTATCGAGCTGCGGCCGGAAAGTCGTCCTCGCGGCCCAGCACGAACACGGTGATGAGGCCGGTTTCGGGATCGCCGAACAGCGCGGCCGGTGTCCGCTCAACGCTCACGAGCGTGATGATCGCGGGCCGGCACTCCTGATCGCCGAGGCACATTGGCACCAGCGGATCGTCCGTTGGACACTCCAGGCGCGCGCCCGCCGGATCGCACAGCTCCTGAAGCGCGGCCTTCAGGCCGTCCCAGGAGTTCAGGTCGGCCCCTGCTGGAGCGCGAACCTGGTGGACCCACAGGCCGATCTCGTCGCCATCGACGCTTGCGTCGTTGGAGAACAGCTCTGGGTCACCTTCGTTGATGGCGGGTTCGTACACCTTCCAACCCGATGGGTACTTCATCGTGAAGCCGTAGACCGCCGACGTATACTCCTTCCACGCGCTCGCGGACGTTGGATCGAATGTGGGTTGTGGTGAGGGCGCAGCGGTCGGCGGCGTCGTCGCCGCCACCGTCGGCGCCAGCGTGACGGTCGGTACCGGCGAGGCTGGGGCACCCGGGCCGCCGGAGCGGTCCGACGAGAGGTAGATGACGGTGCCGGCACCGATCGAAGCCACGAGGGCCACCGCCGCGACGGTCGTCGCACGTGTGAATGCGGGCATTCCTGGGAACCTCCACGGGATCCGGAGATCCCGCTCTTGTGGGGTCGTCTTGACGGCGAGGAGCACGCCATCGATCGCGCGCCGCGGGGTTCGGTCGGATCCGTCCTCGAGCCAGTCGTTGACGGCGCGCTCGAACTGCTGGTCGCTCATGCCAGGCGTCCTTCTCGCTGGGGGGCCTGCCGGCGGCCCGCCTCGAAGGCGGCTCGCAGGCCCCGGGTTGCGTAGTGCAGGCGCGAACGAGCCGTCCCGTCCGGGATGCCGAGGGTCTCGGCCACCGCCACGAGGGGCAGGCCCACGTGGTGATGCAGGACGAAGACGGCTCGCTGGTCGAGGGGGAGCAGGCGGAACGCCTGCTCGAGCTCGTCGCGATCGGAAATGGCGGAAAAGGCATCGGTCTCGTCCGGCCGATCGATCGGCAGGACGCGGACCGTGCTCGTCCATCGCCGGTTGCGCGGCGCTTCCGCGTAGCAGGCGTGGACGATGATGCGGTAGGACCAGGCTTCGAAGCGCTCGGGCTCTCGCAGGTGCGGGAGCTTGCGCCAGATGGTGACGAGGGCGTTCTGCAGGACGTCCTCGGCGAGGCCCGGGTCGCGCAGGATCCTCCGGGCGACCCCGAAGAGCGTGTCGCTGACCTGGTGCACCAGGTCCGCGAACGCCTCCTGATCGCCCGAGCGAGCCCGCTCGACGAGATCTCGGTCCATCTACCGCCTGGGTGGCGCCGGGGCTAGAGCGGCCTCGGTCTACCCATGATGAGGGGCGCCTGGTGCCGGACCGTTCAGATCTGATCGAGCGGGTCTCATGGCCGCTGAGGCGGGGGAGTCAGCCGCCGTTCAGGACACCCAGCAGCGTGTCTTCTGCGGCGGCCCGGTCGACCGTGGTGACGTACTCGATGTTGGGCTCGCCTGACGTGGGCCGGGTGAACCCCGACTCAGGGCCTTCCGCGACCTCGATGTCGATCGCCGCCGCCGCGAAGGCCCCGACCGGGTAGCCGGCCGCGAGCTCGGCTGCCAGGGGGTCCCAGAGGAAGGACGCGCCGTCGGTCATGAACGGGTTGGCGGCGAACAGCTCTGCCACCAGGGTTGCGGCAGGGCTGTCGGTTCGCTCCATCGCTCGAGCCGCGAACGCAGGGGTCAGCGGCACCTGGTTGGTCGCGTCCAGCGAGACGAAGAACGGTCGGAGCCCGCTGTCGACGACGACCTGCGCGGCACGCGGATCGACGTAGATGTTCCATTCCGCAACATCGTTGTCCTCGGGCGCGCCGCAGCACACCAAATTGCCGGGGACGTGCAGGGCCCCGCCCATGACGAACACGGACTTGAGCTGCTCTCCCACTGCAGGATGGGCGAGGAGGGCATCCGCGAGATTCGTCAGCGGCCCGGTGGCCAGGAGGACGAGCTCCGGATCCTCCGCGGCGAGGCGGGCGATCAGCTCGACCGCCGTCGAGTCCGCGGCCGTTCGGTCGGTCGATGGCAGGTTGAGCTGGGAGCCCTGATCCACGCCTTCTCGCCACACGTCCGGAAACGTGTGGCTGCCGGCGAGGGGTGTCGCACGCCCGCAGGCGACCGGGATGTCCGGCGCCGAGAGCCGCTCGAGCACCCGCAGCACCACGTCGACGCCGTCCGGGCAGTGCGCCTCGCCGGTCCCCGAGACGGTGATCGCGGCGATGTCGACTCCCGGCGCTCTGAGCAGGAATGCGAGCGCGACCAGGTCGTCCGGGGCGACGTCCGTGTCGAAGAGCATCGTCCGCGCGGCCGGTATCGAGACCCACGAGGCCGGAGCCGTCGTCGCGCCGGGCTCGGTCGTTGCCGGCGCCGTTCCCGGCGTTCCCGTCGCGACCGGCCCCGATGGCACGGGGCCGGTCGGGCCCGCATTCGAACAGCCCGCGAGCGCGAGGCCGAGCAGGAGGGGGGCGAGCCGCCAGGCCGGACGTGGCATGCGCTGGATCTCCTATGGGGACGAGGGGTCTCGTCCCTACGGATGGGCGGCGAGACCGATTCGTTCAAGAATCCCCAAGCGATCGCCTCCGAGGCCGACGGCGGGAGCCTCGGAGGCGTTTCGGCAGACCGCGTGTGGACCCTACTTCGAAATCTCTCCCGGCCGGGGTTCCCGGACGCCCAGCTGGCTCAGGATGGACTTCAGCAGCATCACGGTTCCGCCGTACCGCGCAGCCGCAGGGAAGTCGTCGGCGCGACCCACGTGGAGATACGTAACGATGCCCGTCTCGGGATCACCGAAGAAGGCGTGCTGCAACGTGGTGTCGGGCACCAAGGCCACGGGTTGGCAGCCCGGGCTCCCCAGGCACATGCGTGTCACGGCTTCGCTCGGACATGTGCCATACGTGCCGTAGAAGAACTCGGCTGGCCTGGCGCACATCTCCATCAGCGCGGCCTCTAGGCCTTCCCAGGAGCCAAGGTCGGCCCCAGCCGGCGCAGGGAACTGGACCGCAACGAAGACCATCGAATTGTCACGGACACCTTCGGGCGCGTTGTTGAAGAAGACGTCAGTCGAGGGCGCATCCTCGGGCTCACCCGGCTCCCACCTTTGGGTCGCCCGGTCAGCTACGGACCAATCGTCCGGGTAGCTGATGGTGTAGCCATAGACCGGGGAGGTGTACGTCTTCCACCCACAGATGCCGGGCGCGACCTCGGCGCATCCGGGCGTGGGCTCGGCGGTCGGCCCGGTGGTGGGAGCGGCACTCGGCGGCGCCGGGCTGGCGGTCGCCTGGCCTCCGGGCCCGCCGGCGGTTCCCGGAGCCCTGGAATTGAGGTAGAGGAGGCTGCCGGCACCGACGACGGCCACGAGGGCCACGGCCGCGATACCGGTGGCGCGGGAGATTGCTGGCATGGTGGGGAACCTCCACGGCACGCGCACGGCGCGCCGCTGTCGGGTCCGGGCGATGTCGTCGAGGGCAGCGTCAAGGACACGATCGGCAAGCCGGTCCGCCTCGGGCGCCAGGTAGGCGGCGAGAATCGGCTCGGCATCGAGATGTCCGTTCATGACGAATGTCCTCCGGCCACTGCCGTCGGCCGAGCATCGGCCTCGAGCAGGGCTCGCATCGCCCGGTGGGCGTAGTGGAGCCTCGACCGAGCGGTCCCGGCGGGGATGTCGAGCACCTCGCCGATCTCGTTCGAATCAAGGCCCATGTAGTGATGCAACACGAGGATCGCCCGCTGCTCGGGCGGGAGCCGCCGGAACCCGCGCTCGACCTCGTCACGATCGATGAGCGAGGCGAGGTCGTCGGGTGCCGCGGGCCCTTCGGCCGGCAGAACTCGAATGGACGAGATCCAGGCGCGCTTTCGGCGCGCCTCGGCGTAGCAGGCGTGGACGAGCATTCGATGGAGCCAGGCGTCGAACCTGTCCGGATCGCGGAGGCGGGGCAGCTCGCGCCAGGCGATCACCAGCGCCTGCTGCACCGCGTCCTCGGCCAGGGGGACGTCACGAAGGATGCGGCGCGCGATGCCGAAGAGCGTGTCCCCGCGCGTTCGAGCCAGGATGGCGTACGCCCCCCGGTCCCCGCGCTGGGCCTGCTCGACGAGATCGCGGTCCATCCCCGCCCTCAGAGGTGGCGCGCATCGGGTGCGCCGTCCGAGCCTACAGAGTGGTCAGGTGCGGAAGCTGTTCAAAGTTCGTTGACTACTCGTCGGCGATCCGAAGCTCCGAGGCGGTCTGCGTGGCTCCGGTCCTCGTCTGCGCGATGACGACGCCGATCAGGATCATCGCGCCGCCCACGAGCTGCAACGGCCCGAGCGATTCGCCGAAGAGCAGGCTCGCCAGGGCGATCGTCCAGATCGGCTCGACCGTGCTCACGAGCGACGCGCGCGCGGCGCCGATCCTGTGGGCCCCCGCGTAGAACGCCTGGACCGCGACAAAGGTCGAAACGATGCCGACGCCGGCGATGCCGATCCAGGCTGCTTCCGGGATCTGGGCCGGTAGCACCGGCTGACCGAGGACGACCGCCGTGCTCCAGTAGGTCGCCGCTGTCGCGGTGAGCATGATCGCGCCCGCGACCGTCGGATCGGCGGCGCCCGAGCCCGCCTCCGCCTCGCGCCCCACGCCGTCGCGATCCTCGCCGGAGAGGCGCGCCGCGAGTACGATCCAGACCGAGTAGATCAGCGGCGACGCGACCATCAGGACGAGCCCTTCGATCGGCGGCGCGGTGGTTCGGTCGATGTTGCCGACGGCCAAAGCCACGCCGGCGAGGGCGATCGCGAGCGCCAGCCAGGCTCGGCGCCCGCGGAGCGGTTGGCCGACCTGGAGCGAGATGACCGCCACGACGGCGGGATAGATGTAGACGATCAGCGCCGCCAGGGATGCCGACACCGTCTCGAGCCCGGCGAAGTACGTCGCGGAGTTGCCCGTGTAGAGCACCCCGAGCCCGATCGCAATGGCGATTGCTCGCCGCGGCAGTCGACGCAGGGCGGCTCGCGCTCCGGGCCGCGACGCGATCCACAGCCACGACAGCGCGGCGCCGATGAGGAACCGCCAGCTCATCAGCACATGCCAGCCGACATCGGCGGCGTAGACGGGCTTCGCGAACAGCGCGCCCGAGCCGAACCCGAACGCCGACACGACGGTCAGCAGGATCCCGATCGCGAAGGCTCTGGGCATCGCGAGAGGCTAGCGCCGCAACGGGGCTCGTCGCCGGGGGCCTGCGCGGCAGCCCGCGGCTAGGCCGCTGGCGGTTCCAGGCCGAAGAGATGGAGCGACGCCTCGAGGCCGTCGACGCGGACCTCCGGTCGCGGGCGAGAGCGCCAGCCCTCGAGCGTCATGCGGAACTGCTGGGTGGCACGCGGGACGCCGTGCGGCGCCAGCTCGCCGAGCCCGTTCTTCTCGTATCCCACGCCGAGGCTGACCCGGTTCGAGGCGTGGTTGTCCAGGAAGGCCGAGGTCTCGGCGACCCTCGCGCCGAGGTGGTCGAAGGCGAGTGCCAGCACCGCTTGGCGCATCAGCTTGCCGATTCCGCGACCCTGGTACGGGAGCCCGAGCCAGGAGCCGGTGTGCACGGTCCGGAAGACCGGATAGCGCTCTGCCCGGACATCCTGGAAGCCGACGGGCCGGTCGTGCTCCCACACCCCGAACGTGAGCACCCACTCGTCCGCTGACCAGCGGCCCCGGCTGCCCATCCACCACTGGTAGGAGCTGAAGTTCCGCTCTGCCGAGGGGGGATCCGTGAAAGCCATGCCGAACGGCATCTCTCCGGGCGGGTGCAGGCCGGCCTCGATGATGTCGGCGAACGCCGGCAGCTCCGCCTCGGTCGGGTAGCGCAGCTGGAGGTCGCCGGTGGTGATCCGCAGGTCGTAGAGCGGCCACAGGTCACGAAGCGCCGACGGGGGAGCGGTCATCCCGGCATCATACGGACGTGCCCATCCCACCCTGGCCCGGCGCCGCGCTCCGCCGCCGGATCCTCGCCGGCGAGACCCTCATCGGTGCCTGGGCGAGCCTCGCGTCGCCGGGGTCCGCTGAGCTCATGGGTCGAGCGGGGCTGGACTGGATCGTCATCGACCTCGAGCATGGCTACACGACCGAGTCCGAGCTCCTGGCCCACCTCACCGCCATCGAGGCCAGCGGCTCCGTGGCCGTCGTTCGCCCGCAATCGGGCGAGCGGCTGCGAATCGGGCGGGCGCTGGACATGGGCGCCGCGGGGATCGTGATCCCGCGCCTCGACACGATCGAGCAGGTGCGGGAGGCCGTGACCTTCCTCCGCTACCCGGGCGGTGGGCAGCGCGGCGTGGCGCTCCTCACGCGCGGCGCTCGCCTCGGCACGGTCAACCACGCCGGCGTGGCGGCGCTCAACGACGACATCGTCGGGATCGTCCAGATCGAGTCGCCCTCGGCGGTCGAGGCGGCAGACGAGATCGCGGCCACCGACGGCGTGGATGTGCTGTTCGTGGGTCCCGCGGACCTGTCGCACTCCCTCGGCGTGCCGGGGCGGTTCGCGGAGCAGAGATACCAGGACGCGCTGCAACGGGTCGTCGACGCCTGCCGGGCCAACGGCAAGGCGCCCGGCATCCTGCTCTACGACCACGCCTCGTTCCGGCCGCACCTGGAGCTGGGCTTCACCTTCGTCGGGGTCGGTGCGGATGTCTCGTTCGTCAACGATGGCGTCAAGGCCGCGCTGGCGGCCGCGCGGGGGAGCTAGCCGCGGCGCTCGACCTCGCCGGCGCGACGGCCTGGGTCCACGAGGTCTACGACGCGAACGCGACCATCGAGCTCGTTCGCGAGCGGCCGTGGGCCAGCGTCGCGAAGGTCGCCTCGTCCGCGGGCGACGCCTGGCTGAAGCTGTGCCGGCCGGTGCAGGCCTTCGAGCCGCGGATGACGGCCGCGCTGTTCGAGCGCTGGCCGGATCGGGTCGCCCGGGTGCTGGCGCATGAGCCGGATCGAGCCTGGCTCCTCACGGCCGAGGCCGGCTCGTCCCTCGGCGACCTCGGCAACCCGCCCGAGCGGTGGCTCGACATCCTCCCGCGCTACGCGGAGATGCAGCGCGGCGAGGCGGACCGGGCCCGGGACCACCTGCTCGCCGGTGTGCCGGACCGGCGCGTCGCGAGACTCCCCGCGCTGTTCGACGTGCTGCTCGCCGCCGACCTCCCGATCGACGACCGGGAGCACGAGCAGCTGCGCGCGTTCCGGCCGCGCTTTTTCGACCTCTGTCGCTCGCTTGACGAGGCAGGGCTTCCCGACACCGTCCAGCACGACGACCTGCACCTCAACAGCGTCTTCATCGACGGTGCGCAGCTGCGGATCCTGGACTGGGGCGACGCCTGCATCGGGCACCCTTTCGCCTCGCTCGTGGCGACATTCCGGTTCCTCGAGGACGTGAACGGGCTCCGGCGGGGCGACCCGTGGTTCGCGCGTCTGCGCGACGCCTACCTCGAGCCGTGGGGCCCCGGCCTGACAAGCACGTTCGAGGCCGCCTTCCGCGTCGGCGCCGTCGCCCACGCGATCGGCTGGCTCCGGCAGCGCGAGGCGATGCCGCGGGACGCCCGGGACGCGTTCAACGAGGTGTATGCCGCGCTCTGGCGCTGGGTCCTCGATCGGGCCGTCAACGGCAATCCATCTACACTTCGGGCGTGACCGATCTCTCCGAGCGCGCGGTTGCATCGCGCGTCCCCAGCCTCATCGACGAGAAGCTCAAGGGCCTCACCCGTCGGGACCCGCTGACCGTGCGGCCGGGCACATCGCTGAAGGCGTGCCTGGAGCTCATCCGCGAGACGGGCGTGGCCGACTCGGTCTTCGTCACGGACGAGGCCGGGCACCTCAAGGGCGTCCTCACGGAGCGCGACATTTTCGGTCGACTGGTTGGTCCGGACGTGAACCTCGCGCAGCCGGTGGACAGCTGCATGCTCGACCACCCGAACACCCTCCACCTGGACGAGCCCATCCGCCGCGCGATCGACCTGATGCAGACTGGTCGCTACCGCAACGTGCCGCTCATCGACGACGATGCCGTGCTCGTCGGGGTCGTCCGGCCGGTTGACGTCCTGAAGTACCTCGCCGAGGCCTTCCCCGAGGAGCTGCTCAACCTCCCGCCGCGGCCGCACCAGCTCATGGACGCCACCGAGGGCGCATGACGACAGAAGCACCACCTCGGTCGGGCCAGCCCACCGAGCGCCAGCTCGAACGGGTCACGATCCGCTTCGCCGGCGATTCAGGCGACGGCATGCAGCTCACCGGGACGCAGTTCACCCGTACGGCGGCAGCCTTCGGCAACGACATCAGCACGTTCCCCGACTACCCCGCGGAGATTCGAGCGCCGGCCGGCTCGCTGCCGGGTGTCTCCGGCTTCCAGCTGAGCTTCTCCAGCACGGAGATCCACACGCCTGGCGACGCCCCCGACGTGCTCGTGGCGATGAACCCGGCGGCGCTCAAGGCGAATCTCGGCGAGCTGCCGGCCGGTGGCGCGCTGATCGTGAACGAAGACGCCTTCACGAACCAGAACCTCGCCAAGGTCGGCTACGCGGCCAATCCCCTCACGGACGGCTCCCTGAAGCAATGGAACGTCTTCGCGGTCCCGATCTCCACGCTCAACTCGCGCGCGCTCGAAGGCCTCGGGCTCACGAACAAGCAGGTCGACCTCACGAAGAACTTCTTCGCGCTGGGCCTGATGTTCTGGCTCTACGAGCGCGACATGGCGGCCACCATCGCCTGGATCGACGACAAGTTCGGCAAGCGCCCGGAGATCGGCGAGGGCAACAAGCGAGCACTGAAGGCGGGCTACAACTTCGGCGAGACGACCGAGATCTTCCACGAGCGCTACGTCGTCCCGCCGGCGAAGCTCGCGCCCGGCCACTACCGGAACATCACGGGCAACGAGGCCACGGCCCTCGGGCTGGTCGCCGCCTCGCAGCTGGCCGACCGACCGCTCTTCTACGGCTCCTACCCGATCACCCCGGCCTCGGACATCCTGCACCAGCTCGCGGGCTACAAGAACTTCGGGGTCAAGACGTTCCAGGCCGAGGACGAGATCGCCGCGATCGGCGCCGCGATCGGCGCCAGCTACGGCGGGGCGCTGGGGCTCACCGCATCGTCCGGCCCGGGCATCGCGCTCAAGTCGGAGGCGCTGGGCCTCGCGGTCATGGTCGAGCTGCCGCTCGTGGTCATCGACGTCCAGCGCGCCGGCCCTTCGACCGGCATGCCCACGAAGAACGAGCAGGCGGACCTGCTGCAGGTCATGTTCGGCCGGAACAGCGATTCGCCGGTCGCCATCGTGGCCCCGGCGACGCCCGGCGAGTGCTTCACCTTCGCCATCGAGGCATGGCGGCTCGCGTTGAAGTACATGACCCCCGTCGTCTACCTTTCGGACGCGTTCCTCGCGACGGGCGCGGAGCCGTGGCACATCCCGAGCGTCGATGATCTGCCCTCGATCGCCGTCCCGAACCGGACGGAGCGCCAGGGCTTCTACCCCTACCTCCGCGACGAGACGACCCTCGCCCGGCCATGGGCGGTTCCGGGGACGCCCGGCCTGGAGCATCGCATCGGCGGCCTCGAGAAGGCGGACATCCTGGGCAACGTCAGCTACGACCCGGACAACCATCACCGGATGCAGCTCCTTCGCCAGGCCAAGGTCGCCGGGATCGCCGACGACATCCCGCCGCTCGACGTCTACGGCCCGGAGGAGGGCGAGCTGCTGATCCTCGGCTGGGGCTCCACGTACGGGGCGATCCGCAGCGCGGTCGAGCGGCTGCAGGGGAACGGCCGCTCGGTGGCCCACGCGCACCTGCGCTACCTGAACCCGCTGCCCGCGAACACCGGTGACGTCATCCGAGCGTACAAGCGCGTGCTCATCCCGGAGGTCAACCTGGGCCAGCTGCTGCTCCTGATCCGGGCGAAGTACCTCGTCGATGCCATCGGCTACAACCGCGTCCGGGGCAAGCCGTTCCGGATCGCCGAGCTCGAGGCGGAGGCCGAGCGGGTCCTCGCCGGCGGCGGCGCCGTGGAGCAGTCCGTCGCGCTCCGCACCGCAGCGCGCATCCCCGCCGCCGCGCTGCCCAACCCCACTGCTTCCGGAGACGGCGCATGACCGAGATCACGAACGGCGCCCCGAAGGCCGGCAACGGTTCGGCTGTGGCCGCGGCAACGCCGATCGCCGGCGCGCCGGAGCTGCCCGTGCTGACGCGCAAGGACTTCGTCTCGGACCAGGAGGTCCGCTGGTGCCCCGGCTGCGGCGACTACTCGATCCTCGCGCAGACGCAGAAGGTGATGCCGGACTTCGGCTACCCGAAGGAGAACATCGTCTTCATCTCCGGCATCGGCTGCTCCGGACGCCTGCCGTACTACATGAACACCTACGGCTTCCACACGATCCACGGCCGCGCCCCGGCAATCGCGACGGGTCTCAAGGCCTCCCGCCCGGACCTGATGGTCTGGGTGATCACCGGGGACGGCGACGCGCTGTCGATCGGCGGGAACCACCTCATCCATTCGCTGCGGCGGAACGTCGACGTCCGGATCGTGATGTTCAACAACCGGATCTACGGGCTGACGAAGGGCCAGGCGAGCCCCACCTCGGAGCTGGGCAAGGTCACGAAGTCGTCGCCGTACGGGACCGTCGACTTCCCGATCAGCCCGCTGGCGATCGCCCTGGCCGCCGAGGCGACGTTCATCGCCCGCTCCGTCGACACGTTCACCGAGCACATGCAGCACACGCTCGACGCCGCCGGCCGGCACCACGGCGCGGCCTTCGTCGAGGTCCTCCAGAACTGCAACATCTTCAACGACGGCGCCCACCGCGAGTTCACGGATCGAGAGGTCCGCGAGGACCGGACGCTGCTGCTCGAGCACGGCAAGCCGATGATCTTCGGCAAGGATCGCGACAAGGGCCTTCGACTGGACGGCCACCAGCCGGAGATCGTCACCATCGGCGAGAACGGCATCACGGAGGCCGACCTCCTGGTCCACGACGAGACCGATCCCCTGATCTCGTTCATGCTCGCGCACATCTACTGGCCGGAGTTCCCGGTCCCGGTCGGGGTCCTCCGACGCATCGCCCGCCCGACCCACGACCAGATGCTGAACGACCAGCTCGCACAGGCCACCGCGACACGGGGCGCGGGGGACCTGAAGAAGCTGCTCAACGCCGGCGAAACCTGGACCGTCGAATGAGCGCCGCGCGCTCGGGCTACCCTGACGGCGGCGCATCCCCTGGTGACGCCGTGATCTGCCCGGTTTGCAGGTTCGGGAACTTCCCCGGCGACGACACCTGCGCGAACTGCGGCGCGGACCTCTGGAACGTCGATACCCCGCAGCAGCTGACGACGTTCCGCGGGCGCCTGCTCGGGCTGCAGCTCGAAGCGCTCGGCGCACCGGCACCCAACCTGATCGACGCCGGCGCCAGCGTCGATGAGGCGATCGCCCAGATGCAGGCCGACGGGCTCGACTGCCTGCTCGTCATGGATAACGACGCCCTCGTCGGCATCTTCACGGACCGCGACGCGATCCTGAAGGTAGCCGGGCAGGGCATCGGCGGCAGGACCGTGCGCGAGGTCATGACCCCCGACCCGGTCATCCTCAGGAGCGGGGACCCCGTCGCGGTCGCGATCAACAAGATGGCGGTCGGCGGGTTCCGCCACGTGCCGATCGTCAAGGGCGGCGTACCTGTGGCGGTCGTCTCCGCGAAGGACGTCTTCCGGCATCTCGCCGCCGGCGTCGAGTGACGGACGCCCCGCCGATCGTCCTCGTCCTCGCGGACGACCTCATCTGGGCGACGCGGCTCGTGGACGCCGTGACCGCAGCCGGCGGGCAGCCGAAGCGCGCGCGGCGGCTCGAAGGGCTCGCGGAGACCGGAGCGACGCATGCCATCGTCGACCTGACCGCTCGCGCATACGACGGCGTCGCCGCCGTCCGCGAGGCGGCCGGCACGGGAGCGAGGGTCGTCGCTGTCGGGCAGCACGACGACGCGAGCCTCCGCAAGGCGGCGCTCGAAGCGGGAGCCGAGCGCGTCTTCACCTATCGGGCGCTGTTCGAGAACGGGCCGCAGTCGATCGCCCGCTGGCTCGGCCGGGACGCGGTGCCGGGAGCGTGACTGCCCTCGCCGGTCGGTTCGAGCGGGCGCGGGAGGTCCTCGCGTCGAGCGGCGCCGACGCTGTCCTGCTGGGCCTCGGGGCCGACCTCCGTTACCTGACGGGCTACAGGGCGCACGCCCTGGAGCGCCTCACGATGCTCGTGCTCCAGGCCGAGGGCCCTGCCGTGCTCGTCGCGCCGCGGCTGGAGGCCATGGCAGCAGCACAGAGCGACGCGGCCGTGGCCGGGCTCGTGGAGATCCAGGCCTGGGACGAGACCGAGGATCCGTATGCGCTCGTCGCCTCGCGGCTGCGCGCCCTGGGCGCCGAGGCTGCGGCAGGTCGGGTGCTCGTGGATTCGAGCCTGCCGGCGCGCCATCTCCTCGCACTCCAGCGTCGGCTCGAGGGCCACGCCTTCGGACTCGCCACGGAGGTGATGCGCGACCTCCGGATGGTCAAGGCCGCGGACGAGATCGCGCTGCTCCGCCGCGCGGCACACGCCGCCGACCGCGTGGTGGCGCGGATCGCGGGCGGGAGCCTCGTCGGTCGCACCGAGGCCGAGGTGAGCGCGGAGGTCCGCGACCTGCTCCTCGCCGAGGGCCACGACGAGGCGACCTTCGCGATCGTGGCGTCCGGGCCGAACGGCGCGTCGCCCCATCACGGCGCCGGCGAGCGGCGGCTCGCAGCGGGCGATCCGGTCGTCCTCGACATCGGGGGCACGATCGACGGCTACGGCTCGGACATCACCCGGATGCTCTGGATTGCCGGTGCCGAGGACGGCAGCGCAGGCATCGCACCCACGTCAGAATTCCTCGACCTTTTCGAGCTCGTCCGCCGCGCGCAGGAGTCGGCCACCGCAGCCGTTCGCCCCGGCGCGCGCGCCGGCGACCTCGACGAGGTGGCGCGCTCGGTGATCCGCGACGGCGGCTACGGCGACGCCTTCATCCACCGGCTCGGTCATGGAATCGGGCTGGAAGGACACGAGGAGCCGTACCTGGTCGCCGGGAGCGACGAGGCCCTCGCCGTCGGCCACGCCTTCAGCATCGAGCCCGGGATCTACCTCGCGGGTCGCTTCGGTGTCCGGATCGAGGACATCGTGGTGTGCGGGCCCGACGGGCCGGACGTCCTGAACGAGGCGCCCCGTGACCTCCTGGTCGTCCGCGGCTGATCGTCGACCGCCCGGGGTATGATCCTCGGCGAGGGGCACGTGCCCAAGCGTGCGACAAGCAGGCCCGACATGATCACGACCTTGACGCGGCGCTCCGGCGCCGCCGCTCCTGCCGGCCGATGAGCCGGCGCTGCCATCACGGCTCGCCCCGCCACGCCCGGCCAGGGCCCGAGCGACGACGCCCCACGAGCGAGCTCGTCCGGCGCCCGTCGGCGACCGACCTGACCGGACCCGCGGAGCTGCTGCGCCCCAGCGACGACCCCCAGCCACGTCGGCCGGTCCTCCCTGCCAGGCCGCTCGCGATGCCCAGCGCAAGGTTGGTGCACGAGGAGCCGGCACCCGCCAATGAGCTCGCCGAGCCGGTGCCGGCTGCGACCTCGCTCGCCGCCCCCGCTCCAGAGCCGGCGCCAGCCGCGATCGCAGCGCCCATCGTCCAGCCTCGATCGCCGACGGTCCCGGCGGCTCGCCGCGAGGTCGAGCAGACCGGCGAGGATCGCCGCCCTCGCGAGGCTCATGCCGGCAGGCCGGCCGTGCCCGAACGCGTCCCAGCCGCGCGGCGTTCGCCGGTTCACGCAGCCGACGGCGATGAGAACGGAGCGGAGCGAGGCGCCACCGGACCGCAGCTCCGACGGTTCATCAAGAGTCGCGCCTACGTGCCGATGCACGAGCTGCGCCGCCGCTTCGCGATCAACGGACACGACGACGAGGTGACCGCGGTCGACCTGGAGCACTGCCGGGTCTTCGTGGGCCTGCCGGACCGCGAAGGACGCCTCCTCGCCGAGCTGCTCCGCGGCGGGGACATCGGCTACGAGCTCTCCCTCGACCCGATCACGCCGATCGTCGTCGGCGTCTATCCGATGCGACCCGTCACCCGCCCCTGACGTCGCGTCACACGGGCGCATCGCCTGCACGCGAATCCTGCGATGGTGCGCAGCGGCACCGTGGAGGATTGCGGGACCGTCAATTCTCTTGACCCGGGGGTGTCATCTCTGCGACGCTCGCCCTTCGGACTTTCGTTCATACTTCCCTGCACAGAAGTACCGGTCGCATCGAGATCAAGCGTCGGGCCGTTCCGACGAGAGGGAGTTCCCAGCGTGAAACGATCCCGCATCCGGCCAGCGTGGCTCGCCAGTGTGTCGACGCTGTCGTTCCTCGCCATCCTCGTCCTGAGTCCCGTCGCAACACAGGCCAAGCCGCCCGGCTGGGGCTTCACCTCGATCGTCGCCGTTCCAGGCACGGTTACACCGGGGCGGACGGTGGCGTTCGACGTCACCATCACCAACGGCGGCAAGAGCAACATCTCCTCACTGCTCATGGCCACGGACCTCGACGCGGATGATCCGCTTGCGGTGCCCGTGTACATCGGGAACGCGGAGTGGACGGGCCAGCCGTCGCCGCTCGTCCTGCGCCCCTGCGGCGACCCGCCATACACCACGGCCCTGTCGTGCGACTTCGGCAGCCTTGTCGCCCGCGCCTCCGTCAAGATCCGGATCGCGTTCGACACGCCGGAGACCGGAACCTCGTGGTCCTTCAACTTCGGCCTGACCGGCAACGGCAACACGCCTTCCGACAGCGGCACCAGCCACGGTGACACCAAGCTCGGAGAGGCATCGGTCAACCTCAGCGAGGATGCCGATTACGCGGGTGGCTTCGTCATCGACGCGGGCGAATCGTTCTCGACCAGCGAGACCCTGACCAAGCAGAACCCGCAGTCCGCGCGGCTCGTCGGCAGCCAGGACCTGGCCATCGCCACGATCCAGGAGAGCAACAGCGTCAGCGAGGCTGGAACGCTCTGCCGAACCGTGAATTGCATCGGCCAGTGGGCCACCATCACCGCGCCGAACCCGGACAATGCCACGATCACCGGCAGCCTCCTGGTTCTCGGCAAGGGGATCCCGGGCTCGGTGGGCCCGGAGGACATCGTCCTCTACCACCTTGGCTCGGAAACCGGCGACGATGGGATCATCGGGGACGCGCCTGCGGAGCGTTGCGCCTCGGCCGACGACTCCGCCTCGGCGCCGTGCATCTACGTGACCAAGGAAGGTCAGAACTTCCGGATCACGTTCTGGCTCCTGCACAACGGCAGCCTTCGCGGCAGCTGGTAGCCATCGCGGTCAGGCGGGCTGGGCGACCAGCTCCCTGATGCGGGCGGCGGAGACGTCGTCGCCCTTCGCCTCGTACAGCGTCAGGGCCTCCCGCAAGGGGGGCCCTGACTGCGTCTCCGGATCGCCCAGCTCACGGCGCACCTGACCGAGAGCGACCAGCGCCTGGGCCTGCAGGAGGGAACGCTCGGTGGTCCTCGAGAGCGCCACGGCCTCCTCCGCCAGGGTTCGCGCAGCCTCGGCCTCGCCGCGCATGGCGAGTGCGGGTGCGCGAGCCAGCCGCCAGAGCGTCCCCAGCTCCGCGTCGTCCGCCTCGCCGATGGCTTCCGCCGTCGCCGAGAAGACGATTGCCTCCGCCGGATCCCCTGCGAGCAGACGGACGTAGGCGAGGTGCGCTGAGATCGTCGAGCGGAAGAACGTCTCGTCCAGGGCGAGCAGGCTGTCGTAATCCCGCCGCAGCTCGCGCTCGGCCGCCGCGAGGTCGCCGGCGAGGAGCTCCACGCGATGGGAGTCGAGCGACGTGGAGGCAGCGTCGATGCCGCCGCCGAGCTCTTCGAGCATCGCCTGCCCCTGCTGGTACAGCGCGCGGGCCTCCGCGAACTCGCCGCGCATCGCCCGAAGGACCCCGAGTGTGCCGGCAATGACCGCCTCGGTCTTGCGATCCCCCTTCACTGAGCTCAGGAGGTCCTCGCATTGGGGGATCGCGGTCGCAACCGGGGCAGGCCCGTGCAGGAGGATGTATGCGATCGGCGTTGCGGCGCGCGAGGCGATTCGCGCGTCACCGGCAGCCTGCGCGTGCCGGATCACGTTCTCGGACGCCTCCGACGCAGCGGCGAACCGGCCCTGGACCACCTCGACGAGCACGAGCGTCCGCCACGCGCGTGCGAGGCCGGCGTCGTCGGCGAGCGGCTCGAGCACCTCCACGGCCTCCCTGGCCGCCTGTGCGGCGCCGGCAATGGCGCCGTCGACGCCGCGGAACCGGTCGACCTGCGCGCGTTCGAGGCGTGCTCGTACCTCGAACCTTGCCTGGTCGGTCTCGACTGCCCGCTCGATGGCCTCGTCGAGGACGACTGCGGCGTCGTCGAAGCGGCCGGTCTGGGCGTACGTCTCCCCGAGGTCCACGAGGAGCTCGAGCCGAAACGGCGACTCGGGCCGGAGGAGGTGGACGCTTCGCTGCAGCAGGCTGCCCGCGGCCGGAAGGTCGCCGCGGCCGAGGGCGCGACGGCCGGCGTTCGAGAGCTTCGCGGCTGCGCGCTCGCCGACCTCGATCGCCCCCTGGTCGACCACGCCGAGGCCCGTCCGGTAGGTGTAGGCCTGCTCGAGGTGGTAGCCGAGGATCTCCTCGAACTCGAGCTCTCGACCGCGCTCGCGATTGACCCGCTCGGCCCACGTCACGAAGCGCTCGTGCAGCGCGGCGCGGGCACGCTTCAGCAGGCTGCCGTAGGCGGTGTCGCGGATGATCTGGTGCCCGAAGCGGTAGAGGACCTCCTCCTCCGGCAGCTGCCGCACGAGCTGCTTCGTGACGAGCACATCGAGGTCGCGCTTGAGGCCCGGCTGGACCTCGTCCTCGACGAGCTCGGAGACGGCATCAAGGGCGAACGTGAGCCCGATGACCGAGGCCGGATCGACGACGGCCCGCTCCTCGCTCTGCAGGGCATCCAGGCGGGATGCGACGAGCGCCTGGACGGTCGGTGGGATCTGGAGCTGCGCAGCGCCGTCGCGGGCGACCCAGCCGTCGATGCCTCGCTCGATGGCGCCCGTCTCCACGAGCATCGACACGATCTGCTCGACGTACAGCGGGTTGCCCTCCGCGGCCGCGGCGATGCGCTCCCGGACGCTCGCCTCCAGCGAGCCCAGCAGCTCCTCGACGATCCGCCCCGCGTCGGCCTCGCTCAGCGGGTGCAGGTTGACGAGCATCGGCTCGTGCGCCGCGGCCCACTCCGCGTGCCGCTCGGAGAGCTCGTGCCGCGCCGACCCCAGGATCAGCAGCGACGCGTCCTCGAACGACTCCAGGAGCTGGTCGAGGAAGTCGAGGAACGTTGCCTCGGCCCAGTGGAGGTCGTCGACCAGCATCACGATCGGGCGATCCGCGGCGAGCGACTCCAGGAAGCGCCGCCCGCCCCACATCAGCTCCGCGACCGGGAACTGCGCGGGGCTGAGGTTGATCGCTGCGGCGACGCGCTCCACGACCGCCTCGCGATCCTCGGCGCCGGCCTTCTGCAGCAACAGGTCGATGCGGCGGGTGGCGACCCGCGGCGTGTCGTCGTTCGTGATCCCGGCGGCCTCGCGCACGACCTCGGCGAGGGGCCAGAACGTGATGCCGTCGCCGTACGGCAGGCAACGGCCGCGGACGAGGCGCGCGCGCTCTTCGGCGGTGGTCGCGAACTCGCGGATGAGCCGCGACTTGCCGACCCCGGCATCCCCCACCACCGTGACGAGCTGGGCCACGCGCCCGGCGATGGCCTGGTCCAGGCCGCCCGCGAGCCGGCCCATCTCCGCCTCGCGGCCGACGAACGGCGTGCCGGCGCTGCGGTCGACCGGCGTCGCCGAGGCCGTGGCGGAGGCGCTCACGAGGCGGTAGGCGGGGACTGGCTCGGCCTTGCCCTTCAGCTCCAGCGGGGCCATGAACTCGACCTCGATCTGGTCGCGGGCGAGTCGGTACGTCAGGTCGCCGAGGACGACCTCGCCGCTGCCCGCCGCCTGCTCCAGCCGCGCTGCGGTGTTGACCGCGTCACCCGTCACCATTCGCTGCGCCGTCGACGCGTCGCCCGCGATGACCTCGCCGCTGTTGACACCGATGTGGTTCGACAGCTCCAGCCCGAACTGCTCGCGGAAGCCCGGATTCAGCCCGCCCAGGGCGGACTGCATGTCGGCCGCGGCTCGAACCGCTCGCAGCGCGTCGTCCTCGTGCCGCACCGGCAAGCCGAACACCGCCATCACGGCGTCGCCGATGAACTTCTCGACCGTGCCACCGTGGCGCTCCAGCGCGAACCGCATCGCGTCGAAGTAGCGGGACATGACGTCGCGCATCGTCTGCGGCCCGGGCTCCTCGCTCCCCAGGCGGTGGACCTTCGGCATCGCGAAGACGATCGTCACCGTGCGCCGGCTCTCCCGGGCGGTCGAAGCCGTGAGCGCGGCGCCGCAGGTGTTGCAGAACCGCATGTGATCCGGGCTCTGCTCGCCGCAGCTCGGGCAGATCCGCATCCCGGGCGCGGCCTCCGGCGGCTCGGATTCGTCCTCCCCCTGGCGGTCGTGCACCGAAACGAGCCGCCAGGCCTCGAACAGCTCGGTCGAACCCTTTGGGCTGACCGGCGGCTGCGCCTCGAACTCGGCCCGCTCGCCGACGAGGGCCTTCGTGGAGGCATGGACGAGAACCTCGAGCGGCGGGGCGTTCTGCTCCATGACGGTCGAGGTGTCGACCGGCTCGCCCAGCAGCACGTGCTGGCCCGCCTCGGCCTTGCCGAAGGTCACCACGCCCGTGGCGACACCGGTGCGGACGACGAGCCGCACGCCCCAGCCCTGCTCGAGCTCGTCATTGAGGGTCGCCAGCGCGCGCTGCGACTCCGCGGCCGCCTCGATGGCCCGGAGCGGGTCGTCGTCATGCCGGAACGGCAGCCCGAACACCGCGACGATCGCGTCGCCGATGATCTTCTCGATCGTGCCGCCGTGCGACTCGAACACGGCCCGCATGACGTCGAAGTAGCGGTTCAGGACCTCACGAAGTGCCTCCGGGTCGAGGCGCTCGCCGAGGGCGGTCGAGCCCTTGAGGTCAGACGTGACGAGCGTGACCTCGCGGTGGACCTCGCCCGCGGCCTCGTCGACCCGGAGTGCGGACCCGCACATCCCGCACAGGCGCGCCTCGGGCGGATTGGCCTCCCCACACGTTCCGCACACCTGCGCGTCCACCTGTGAAAGTCTAGCCGTGGCCCGCGTGCCCCCACGCGTGATGGACGTCAGGTTGCCGGTGCAGGCTCGGGAACGGCAGGCTCGGTCGAGCGGCGCCGGCGCAGGTCGCGCAGGTCGCGCTGGTCCAGCCCGGCGAGGCGGATCAGGTCGGCGTTGGCCGTGCGGGTCAGCCGCTCGGAAAGCTTCAGGTTGATGAGCTTGTCCATCGCCGGAAGGCCGCGCAGCTCGCGCAGCGTGGCGGCCGGGATCTCCAGCACCTCGGTGAAATCCTCGGCGACGACGTTCGCCGTCCGCGGGCTGCCGGTGAGGGCCGCGATCTCGCCGAAGAAGTCGCCCGCGCCCATCTCGGCCAGCGACGTCACCTCGCCCGAGGCGTTCGGGATGCCGGCAACCGCCTTGCCGCCGAGGACGAAGTACGCGGCGGTGCTCGCCTCCCCGGCGCGGACGATGGCGCATCCAGGCGGGGCCTTGGCAACGGTTGCGCCCTCGAGGAACGCGCTCCGGCGCTCCATTGCGAGGGCCCCAAGCTCCGGGAGGACGTCGATGAGCCGGTCGAGGTCGAGCATGTTCGCGGGCCGACCGGTCCCGATGCCAGGTGCTTCCGGAGCCGTTCTGAGCAGTTGGAGGCTCTTGCGCCACTCGGCCGCCGGCCGGCCGATCCCCGGGGCGAACTGGGTCGCGATGCCGGCGATGATGAGGATCACGGACGACACCACGACGAGCTCGCGCGTCGGGAAGATGTCCGCCAGCCCCGCGCCGGCCATTCCTACCAGGAACAGCACGTCACGCGAGACGTACATCGCCGAGAACACCCGGCCCCGCAGCTCGCGCGGGATGTGGCGCTGGAGCAGCAGTCGCCGGGCGATCGACTGGGGAGCGTTGAGGAACCCGGTGATCGAGACCATGACGATCGCGACCGCCATCGTCGGCGACAGGCCGTACAGCGCGCCGAAGATGCCCATGGCGACGGTCGAGGCCACGACCCAGGTGCCCTCGGCGAGGCGATCGCCGACCTTGGCGAAGAGGAAGCTCCCGACAACGAAGCCGACCGAGGTCAGGCCCTCCTGGATGCCGTACTCGAACTCCGTGCCGCCGAGCACCCGGATCGCCATCGGCAGCAGCAGCACGTTCCACAGGCCGAAGGACAGGAAGACGGGCGCGCCCGTCAGGAAGATCGACCGAAGGATCGGCGTTCGCCACATGTACGACGCGCCGCTCTTCAGGTTCTCGACGACCACCCCGATGGACGTCGGCTCCTCGTCGGCCGCCGCCTTCTTCCGCACGACGATCGGCAGGAGGAGCGCGAAGGCGACGAAGTACGTCGCGGCGTCGATGTAGAAGGCCAGCAGGGGATTGCCCGACGACGCGAGGAAGCCCGCTGCCGCGAAGCCCACGGCCGTCGAGCCGAACGAGCTGACCGCGAGGAACGAGTTCGCCTGGGTCAGCTCCTCCTCCGTCGCGATCTCCGGCAGGACCGACTCCCAGGCCGGGTCGAAGAACTGCCTGACCGTGGCGGAGATGAAGATGAGGCCGTACAGCGAGAAGACGAACAGGTCCTGGTTCGCCGGCATCAGGGTGATGTACGACAGAGGGATGCCCAGGACGATGAAGCCACGAAGGAGGTTCGCCAGCAGCAGGATCCGCTTCTTGTCGAAGCGGTCGACGAACACGCCGGCGAACAGCCCGACGAAGAGCGTCGGGATGGCGGTGACCATGAGGACGGCGCCGACCGCGAAGGCGGAGTTGGTGATCTGGAAGATGAGGATCGCCGCCGCGAGGTCGGTCAGCGATTCGCCGATCGTCGACGTGAGCTGCGCCAGCCACATCAGGCTGAAGTCGCGCTTCTTGAAGATGGCGAACATTGCCGGCGAGTCTACCGGCGCCGCCACCTCGAAATTCGGTGGTGGCGCGAGCGAGGCGCAGCGTCGCGCCTCGCCGCCCGCCGTCACGGCCGGATGGAGACGCCCTCCCGGGCCAGGAGCTCGCGCTTGAGGTCGAGGCCCGTCTGACGGCCGCCCCACCATCCGGCCCCGTAGCCACCGAGTGAGCCGTCGCCGGAGATCACGCGGTGGCAGGGGATGGCGAGGCCGATCGGGTTGCGCCCCACCGCGCCGCCCACCGCGCGCGCGGCCCCCGGCTTGCCGATCATCCGCGCGACGTCGCCGTAGCTGGCCGTGCTGCCGGGAGCCAGCTCGCGGACGGCGCCCAGCACGAGGCGGTCCCAGGCTGACAGGTCGGCCAGGTCGAGCGGCAGGTCCGCCAGGGCGAGGAGTTCGCCGTCGAAGAAGGCCTCCAGCGCGGTGAGCGCAGCCTGCAGGTGCGCCGAAGCCTCGGGCCCGGCCGGCGCAGCCCGGTCGTACGCGTCACGGCCGAACCGGTGAGCGAGGCGGGCCAGAAAGTCCTCCTCGCTCACGAGCTGCTCGATGGCGAGGACGCCTCGCTTCCCGGCGGCAACGCGGACCGGCCCCCACGGCGCGTCGACCGTGCCCGTCAGGATCGTCTGGTCGGTGCGGCTGCTCACGGACCGAGGATGCCACGCAGCCGTTGCACGTTCAGCCGCGTGCTGCGAAGATACCCCCCGGGAGTATCGAGATAGCGACGACGACCACCACGCCACCGACCCAGCCCATCGAGATCGTGTCCTTCCCCGTGGAGGGCATGACCTGCGCGTCCTGCGTCAACCGGATCACCCGCTTCCTCCAGCAGGTCGACGGCGTCGAGGCGGCCAACGTGAACCTCGCCACCGAGTCCGCGACCGTCCGCTACGACGCGGCCCGCGTCTCCCTCGACGACCTCACGAAGGCTGTCGACGCCGCCGGCTACGTCGCCCTCGTGGACGGGAACACGTCTGCAGCCGCGGAGCCCGCCGATCTCGCCACGGCCGCGGAGCACCGCGAGGAGCGGGACGAGGCCGCGGCGCGCCATCTCCGCGACCTTGGGCTCCGGCTCGCCGTCGCCGCGACCCTGACCGTGCCCCTGTTGCTCGGGCTGGCGCGGATGACGGTCGCACCGTGGCTGCCGGTGTTCCTCACCGATCCGCTGGTCCAGCTGGCGCTGGCGACGCCCGTCCAGCTCTGGGCCGGCAGGCAGTTCTACCAGGGCGCGTGGAAGGCACTCCGTCATGGGACCGCGGACATGGACACCCTGATCGCCGTCGGGACGACGGCGGCGTACGGCTACTCGCTCGCCACGATCCTCGCCCCGGGATTCTTCCGGGCCGCGGGCCTCGGCGACGCCGACGGTGCCCTGCCCCTGTACTTCGACACCGCCGCGGTGATCGTGACCTTGATCCTCCTGGGTCGGTACCTGGAGGCTCGGGCACGGAGCCACACCTCGGACGCCATCCGGCGGCTCCTGCGCCTCGCGCCGAGGACCGCGCGGGTCGTTCGCGACGGCGACGACACCGACCTGCCGATCGAGCACGTCCGCGCCGGCGACATCGTGCGGGTCCGTCCCGGCGAGACGGTCGCGGTCGACGGCGTCGTGGTCGAAGGCACCTCGTCCGTCGACGAGAGCATGCTCACCGGCGAGAGCCTGCCGGTCGGGAAGGGCGTCGAGGACCTGGTCATCGGCGGCACGCTGAACGGCAGCGGCACGTTCACGTTCCGCGCCACGCGTGTCGGGTCGGAGACGGTGCTCGCGCGGATCGTCCGGATGGTGTCGGAGGCTCAGGGCTCACGTGCGCCGATCCAGCGCCTCGCCGACGTGGTCACGGGGTACTTCGTGCCCGCGGTCCTGGCGCTCGCCGCCGCGACGTTCCTGGTCTGGCTGCTTATCGGCCCGGCGCCGGCGTTCAACCTCGCGCTGCTCAACACGGTCGCCGTCCTGATCATCGCCTGCCCGTGC
>DASTIE010000027.1:0-20456 GCA_035717865.1 Candidatus Limnocylindrales bacterium | reverse complement strand
GGCGTCGTCGGGCGCGAAGTTGTCCAGCCACGCGCGCGCCGCCACGATCCGCCGCTCCAGGTTCGCGAGCTCCGCGTCGGACAGATCGGCGCCCTTCTCGTCGCGGGCGATCGCCTTCACGTCCACGCCGGGGATCTGGATGAGCGTCGCCAGGTGCGAGAACGGGAAGCGGAAGCCTGCCGCCTCGGTGTCGACGTCCGCGTCCGGGTCGAGCAGCGAGTAGCGAAAGACGTTGGCGAAGCCCTGCGGCAGGTCGCCTTTGACATCGCGGCCCGCGACCGCGTCGCCGAGGCGGTCGAACTCATCGAAGAGGCGCGGGATGGCATCCGTCCCGTCGGGATCGAACTCGATCGCCTGGTTGGGGCGCGGGCGGAGGAACAGCAGGCGGAGCTGCTCCGGCGGGACGACCTCCGCCATGAGGGTGGCGGGCGCTCCCCTGCCCTTCGAGGTCGACATCTTGCGGCCGCCGATGTTCAGGAACTCGTACGGGATGTTGAGCGGCGGCTCGCACTCGAACACCTCGCGCGCGATCGCCTCGGAGCGGTCGCGTGACCCGCCTGCGGTTGCCAGATCCTTCCCGTTCGGCTCGATCGTGACGCCGAAGAGGGACCACTGCGCGGCCCATTCGAGGTTCCATGGCAGCTTCGCGGCCCCGCCGAAGGGCGAGACCCAGCCGCTGACGCCGCAGCCCGAGGCCCACGTGACGAGGTCCGGCCGGCACTCGAAGTAGACCTTCTCCGCGTCCGCGTCCCACTTCGTCACGATCGTCGTGCCGACCTTGCCGCAGTTCGGGCAGATCACGGACACGGGATGCCAGGTATCCGGGTGGCGGACGTTCGCGACCCGCTGGTAGACCGCTCGGACGGTGGCCGCCCTGTCGAGCGCGGTGCGGATGAACGGGTCCATGTCGCCGGCGGCGTAGTGCTCGGACATCCAGTAGTAGCGATCCGGGAACACGCCCAGCCCCGCAAACGTGTCGATGAAGCGCTGCGCGTGGTGCCGCGCATACGAGGCGTGCCCGTCCGGCTCCTGGTCCGGGATGTGCGCGAGCGGGCGGCCCATCTCGCGCTCGATCGCGTCGGGGGTCAGGAGCGCCTGGGCGTCCATCGGGTCGAGGTCGTCGACCCCGTACAGGAGCGTGGTGTCGTGTCCGGCGGTGCGCAGGGCGCGCGTTATGACGTCGAGGATGACGGGGCCGCGCAGGCTGCCCACGTGGACCGTCCCGGACGGCGTCTTCGAATCGTTGACAACCTGCGGCCCCGAGACCCGGGCCGCCAGCTCGTCGGCCCATTCCACAGGGAAACCCTCCTGCCGGCTTTCGGGACCCTCGGAGGACCGAGCTGAAGCCCCGCGGGCGCTCGGTCCGAGGATTCCTTCAGGTGATCGAGACGATCTTGTAGTCGAGGTCGCCCGCGGGCACCGTGACCGTGACGGATTCGCCCTTCTTGCGCCCCAGCAGCGCGCGCCCGACGGGGCTCTCGTTGCTGATCCGGCCCTCGGCGGGCTTCGCCTCCGTCGACCCGACGATCGTGAACGACTGGCTGCCGTCCGGCCCGGAGACCTTCACGGTCGAGCCGATCTGGACGTGGTCGTTCGAGGTGTTCTCATCGATGAGCGTGGCGTTCTTGATCAGCGCCTCGAGCGTCTGGATCCGCCCCTCGACGAAGGCCTGCTCGTTCTTGGCGTCCTCGTACTCGGCGTTCTCCGACAGGTCGCCGTGCTCCTTGGCGTCATGGATCCGCTGCGCGATCTCCGGGCGGCGGATGGACACCATCTCCTCGAGCTCCTGGCGGAGCTTCTCGAGGCCGTCCCTGGAAATGTAGGTTGGCTTGTTGTTCATCAGATTCTCTACCCCGGATAAAGGAAGAACCCCAGCCCCGCGAAGTCTTCGTGTGCGGGCTGGAGTCCGGGTCGGCGGCGTAGCCTACTGCGCCCTCACAGGGGTGTCAAAGCGCGGGTCAGTGGCTCCCGGCGAGCCCGAGCAGCCGATCACGGAGGCGGCGCAGTGAGGTGCGGTCCGCAGTGGCCACGAAAACGGTGTCGTCGCCCGCGATCGAACCGACGATCTCCGGCCAGCGCGTGCGGTCGAGGGCGGCCGCAACGGCGTGCGCGGAGCCCGGCAGGGTCTTGACGATCAGCAGCGGGTTGGCGATCCGGAACTCCACGGGGACGTCGGCGAGGAGTCGGCGCAGGCGGTCCTCGCCCGATGCGTCCTGGTCGCGGAGGCGCGGCGGCAGCACGTACGCCTGGCGGCCCTCCCGGGTGGCCTTGCCGAGGCCCAGCTCGGCGACGTCGCGGGAGATCGTCGCCTGGGTGGCGCGGAAGCCGCGGTCGCGGAGCGCGGCGGCGAGCTCCTGCTGGGTGCGGATCGGGCGCTGCTCGACGAGGTCGCGGATGGCGCGCTGGCGCAGCTGCTTCATGACCTCCATCGCGTCAGCGGTCCCAGAGCCCGAGCCACGCGACCACGACGACGGCCGCGAGCGCGAGCCGGTAGGCCACGAAGATCCCCACGCCGTGCGAGCGCAGGTAGCGCAGCAGGACCGCGATCGCGAGCAGCCCCGCGATCAGGGACGCCAGCATGCCGGCGAGGAGCGGCGCGAGGGGCAGGTCCACTCCCGCTTCGCCGGCGAGGATCTTGCGGGCCTCCCAGAGGCCGGCGCCTGCGGTGATCGGGGTGGCCATGAGGAACGCGAAGCGCGCGGCGGCCTCGCGCTCCAGCCCCGCGAACAGCCCCGCGGAGATGGAGATCCCGGAACGGCTCACGCCGGGGACCAGCGCCAGCGCCTGCGCCGCCCCGATGCCCAGCGCCTGGCCGAAGGTCAGCCCCTCGATCGGGCGCGTGCGAGACCCGAGCCGATCCGCCAGCCACAGGATGGCCGCGCCGGCGACGAGGGTCATGGCCACGAGCCGCGGCTCCCGGAAGACCGTCTCGATCAGGTCGTTGAGCGCGACGCCCACGATCATCGCCGGGATCGTCGTGGCGGCGAGGAGCCAGGCGAGCCGACGGTCGGGATCCTCCTCGAAGGAGCGGTCGCGGATGGCCGCGAGCCCCGCGGGGATGAGCCGGATCCAGTCTCGGGCGAAGTAGATCAGCAGTGCCGCGAGCGTCGCGACGTGGAGCATCACGCTGAACGCGAGGCTCTCGATGAACGGGTCGTCCCAGCCGAGGAGCGCCGGAATCACGATCAGGTGCCCGGAGCTTGAGATCGGGAGGAACTCCGTGAGGCCCTGGATGACCCCGAGCACGACCGCCTGGATGAGCTGCTGGTCCATCTATGCCTCGCCCGCCCGCGCCCGGAGCGCGACCCCGCTGCGGCTGCGGCCCCGGCGCCCGCCGGCACGCCGGGCGTTCCATGCGTCGCCGGAACGCCGGAGCGAGGCGCGGTAACCGTCGTTCCTCCCTTTTCGGGAACGCCCGGCGAGCCGAATCAAGAAGGAGCGACCGAGATCGGCCGCTCCTTCGACGTATGGAACTCCGGGCGTTCCAGCGATGATTGTCACGCGACGGTTGTCACGAGCCGGAGTGGAACCTCCCGCTACCGGATGAACAGCGGCGCGAGCACGAGGGTCACCGTGGCCAGGAGCTTCACGAGGACGTGGAGCGACGGACCTGCGGTGTCCTTGAACGGATCGCCGACGGTGTCGCCGACGACCGCCGCCGCGTGGGCGTCCGACCGCTTGCCGAGGACGTTGCCGTCCGCGTCCTTGAGGTTTCCGGACTCGATGTACTTCTTGGCGTTGTCCCAGGCGCCGCCGCCGTTGTTCAGGACGGTGGCGAGCAGGACGCCGGCGATCGTGCCGACCATCAGCATCCCGGCGACCGCCTCGTAGCCCAGGAGGAGGCCGACGAGGATGGGCGCGGCAACGGCGACGACGCCCGGCAGGACCATCTCTCGCAGGGCCGCGGCGGTCGTGATGTCGACGACCCGGGCGTAGTCCGGGCGCTGGCTGTAGTCCATGATCCCGGGCATCTCGCGGAACTGGCGACGAACCTCGACGATGATCGACTGGGCCGTCTTGCCGACCGCGCGGATGGCGAGCGACGAGAAGAAGTACGCCAGCATCGCGCCCATGAGAGCCGCGACGAAGACCCCAACGTCGGCCAGGTTGACGGAGGTGAGCAGCGTCCCGGCGGCCCGGGTGCCCGCCTCGATCTGGTTGCCGAGGATCAGGTTGACCTTGTCGATGTAGGCGCTGAAGAGCAGGAACGCGGCCAGCGACGCCGAGGCGATCGCATAGCCCTTGGTGAGCGCCTTGGTGGTGTTGCCGACCGCGTCGAGGCGGTCCGTGATCTCGCGGGCGCTCGCCTCCGAGCGGCTGAACTCGGCGACGCCGCCGGCGTTGTCGGTGATCGGGCCGAACGTGTCCATCGCGAGGATGTAGGCGGTCGTCATGAGCATGCCCATCGTCGCGACGGCGGTGCCGAAGATGCCACCGACGTTCTGGGTGATCGTCTGGCCACCCTCCGTGATATTCCGGACGAGGCCGGCCTGCTCGCCGAGCCAGTGCGACGCGATCAGCGCGATGCCGATAGAGATGGCCGTCACCAAGGTCGTCTCGAAGCCGACCGCGGTGCCCGAGATGATGTTCGTGGCCGGGCCCGTCCTGGACGCCTCGGCGATCTCTCGGACCGGCCTGAACGTACCCGCGGTGTAGTACTGGGTGATGTAGACGAACACGACCGAGGTCGCGAGGCCGACGAGGCCGGCGAAGAAGAACCAGACCCACGCCGGGAGCCCGGCGCCCGCGGCGGTGTCGTTGGTGTTCATCATCACGAAGGTCGTGATGCCCAGCCCGACGACCGAGAGGAGGGTCGTGACCCAGTAGCCGCGGTTGAGGATGTTCATCGGGTTCTCGTCCTCGCGGCCGCGGATGAAGAACATGGCGACGATCGTGGCGAGGAGGCCGAAGGCCCGGACGACGAGCGGGAAGAAGATCCAGCCGGCCGGGTTGGGCCAGCCGGACGTCTCGGCGATCGTGAACGCCGCGACGCCGAGGATCATGGCGCCGATGTTCTCGGCGGCGGTCGACTCGAACAGGTCTGCGCCTCGACCGGCGCAGTCGCCGACGTTGTCGCCGACGAGGTCCGCGATGACGGCCGCGTTCCGCGGATCGTCCTCGGGGATGCCCTTCTCGACCTTGCCGACGAGGTCCGACCCGACGTCCGCGGCCTTGGTGTAGATGCCGCCGCCCAGCTGTGCGAACAGCGCGACGAACGACGCCCCGAAGCCGAACCCGACGATGAGGAACGGCGCCTCGGCCACGGTGACGTCGGCGATGAAGGTCTCGTAGGCGGTGAAGATGGCCCAGACGCCGAGGAGCGACAGGGAGACGACGAGGAAGCCCGAGACAGCCCCGCCGCGCATCGCGACTTGGACCGCCTCGACGAGGCTCCGGCGCGCGGCCGCGGCCGTCCGGACGTTCGAGCGGACGCTGATGACCATGCCGATGATCCCGGAGAGCATCGAGCAGGCCGCGCCCACGAGGAAGGCGATCGAGGTCATGAAGCCGATCGGCGCCCCGGCCAGGGCCGGCACGTCGGCCACGTCGCGCGTCTCGACGACGGCGATGACAAGGCCGATGACCACCGCACCGACGACGGCCAGGATGCCGATCGTCGTGTACTGGCGCTTGATGAAGGCGTCCGCGCCTTCTCGGATCATGTCGCCGACGTCGACCATCGCCTGGGTTCCGGTGTCTCGCGACAGGACGTCGCGGGCGAGGTACAGGGCGAACAGGACGGCGGCGATCCCGGCAACCGGGATGATCAGTTGGAGCGCGCTGGCATCCATCGGGTCGGTGGGTCCTCCAGGCTGTCAGGCACGGACGCCAGTGGGCAGGGCGTCGCACGTGCGGATCATTGGGGCGTTCCATCGGCCGGGCGACTCGATCGACCTGGGCTTCGCCCACAGCTCGACAGGCCCGCTCCGGACCGGGCCGGAGTCTAGCACGTGGTCCCGCCCGTATACTCCCCCACCTGTGAGCCAGCGATCCCCCCGGTGAGTCAACGCCCTGCTCTTGGCTGCCTGTTCGAGGTCGTCGAGACCCTCGTCCTGACCGTCCTCATCTTCCTCGGGATCCAGACCTTTGTGGCCCAGCCGTACAGGGTCCAGCAGCAGTCGATGATGGTCACGCTCCTCCCGGACCAGTACGTCCTCGTCGACAAGCTGACCCCGCGCTGGGCGCCGTACGGACGTGGCGACATCGTCGTCTTCGACCCCCCGGAGACGTGGGCGCCCAACGGCAGCGTGCCGTACATCAAGCGGATCATCGGGCTGCCGCACGACACCGTCGAGCTCCGCGATGGCAAGGTCTACGTCAATGACGTCCGCCTCGACGAGCCGTACATCAACACCGACGACGGCGTGCCCCAGACCACGGACGCGCAGCCCGGCGGCGCCTCGGAGTGGGTGGTGCCGGATGGGCAGCTGCTCGTGATGGGCGACAACCGCCAGAACTCGGCCGACTCGCGGACGTTCGGGCCGATCGAGATCTCGCACGTCATCGGGCGGGCCTGGCTGCGGTACTGGCCGTTCGACGTCTTCGGCGTCCTGCCGACGCCGGAGCATCCGGAGCTCAATTCGACTGCCGCGCCCGGCGCGAGCCTCGTGCCGGGGGCCACGCCCAGCACATGAACCTGGCGCTGGTCGCGATCGTTCTCGCGATCGGCGCCGGCGCCGTGATTGCGGTGTCGACGCGCGAGCCCGGCATGGCTCCGATCGGCCTGGCGGTGGCCCTGGTGGCCGCGGCGCTGCTGGCCGATCCCCTGCCCTCCGCGGTGATCCTCGGCGTGCGCGTCACCGCGGCTCTGCTCGCCGCGACGATCATTCGCTGGGCCTCGCGCGGTGGGCCGCGGCAGCACTCGCCGCTGGGGTGGCCGTCGGAGGCGCTGCTGGCGACCGCGGGGGCGGTTGCGGGGCTGGGCCTCGCGGTGGCGTTGGCATCGATCGCACCCGGGGCCGGCGTGGCGCCCGGTCCCTTCGACAACCCGGGCGGCCCGATCGGCCCGACCGATGGCCCGGGCGTGGGTGGCGCGGGCGGCCCCGTTGGCGATGTGGTCCTCACGACCATGGCCTTCACGATCGCCGCGGCCATGGCGCTGCTGGTGCTCGGGGCGGCCCCGATGGTCCATGGCCGGCCGGGCATCCGGCGCGCCATCGGGCTCGTGCTCGTCGCGCAGGCCGTGCTGCTCCTGCGGCTTGGTGTCGCCGGCCCGGCCGTCGACCTGGAGGAGATCGCTCGCGCCGCACTGCTCGTGGCGTGTGCGGCCGCGGGCGCGGCCCTCGCACGCGCGACGGCGATGCAGGCCCTGGCCGGCGACGGCGACGGCGGTGATGGGCCCGGGACCGACATGCGCCACCTGGCCACGCATCGATGACCGTCCTGCTGCTCGCGGCGGTGGCGATCGGGTTCGGCCTGGTGACGATCGTTGTCGGGCCAACCTGGCGGCGGAGCGCGGTCGCGATCGGCGTCGTGGGCAGCCTCGCGGTGCTCGTGATCGCGCTGTCCATGCCGGCAGAGGAGTCGCTCGCGCTGGGTGGCGTCGGGCTCGTGGGCACGCCGTTGGTCCGCGAGATGGCGGTCGCGTGGTCCGCCGGCCTCGCGGCCCTGGGGCTGCTCGAGGTCGGCGTCGGCGGCCGCCCGACGGTGGTGGGACCCGGCCTCGTCGGGCTCGCGGTCGCCGTGGTCGCGCTCGCGACGCGCGACCCGGCGAGCTCCGTGGCGGCGCTTGCCGCGGGCGGCGTTGCGGGCGTGCTCGTGCCGGGTCTCTCCGGCTGGACCGACGGCGGGGCCGAGTCGCCGTCGCGGCTCGCGACCACGAGTCGCGGCTCGCTCGCCGTCCTCGGCTCGGGGCTCCTGGGGCTCGCGGTCATCGCGTTCGGCGCATCCGCGGCGGGGCCGCTCGGCGCGGGAGCTGCGGCGCCAAACGATCCCGGCGTCCGGCTGGCCGCCGGCCTCGCGCTGCTGGCGATGGTCGGGGCGGTGGCGATCCGCTGCGGCCTCATCCCGCTTCACGTCTGGGCCGCGCGCTTCATGGAGGGCGTGTCGCCCCTCGCGATCCCGGCGCTGTTCGCGTGGGGCAGCGCGGCGTTCGTGCTGGTCGCCATCGACTGGAGCCAGGTCGCGCTGGGGCCGACCGCCGCCGGCGACACCGAGCGATTCCTGATCATCGCGGTCAGCTTCGTGAGCCTCGTGCTCGGCGGCCTCGCGGCGATGGTCCACGACGACATCGAGCACGTCCTCGGCTACTCGATTCTCCAGGACGCGGGCGTGGCCGTCCTCGCCTTCGCCTCCCTGGAGCCCGAGGTGGCCGCGGCGGCACGCAACTGGCTGGTCGCGAGCGCCACGATCAAGACGGCCCTCGCGGCCTGGGCGGCCGTGGTCCGCTCGACGTACGGCGGACACCGGCTCGCGGACCTCGGGGGCTGGGCGCGGCACTCGCCGGTCCTTGGCGTGTCGTTCGCGGCCATCCTCGTCGCCGCCGTCGGGCTCCCCGGGATCGCCATCTGGGAGTCGCGGTCGAGCCTCATCACCTCGGCGATGCCGGGCTTCGCGGCGATCGTCACGCCGCTGATCGCGACGATGCCGGTGATCTACCTCGGGCGGATCGCGCTGGCCGGCGTCGAGCCGATCGGGCGCGCGGTCGCGGCCGGCCCCAGCGGCCGGCCGAGCTGGAAGGGCGTTCGAACGGCCGGCTGGTCCAAAGGCGGGCTATTGGATGTGCTTCGGGCGGTGCCCGTGGAGGTGCGGGCGAACCGCGTGCCGCTCATGGCGCTCGGCGTGCTGCTCCTCGCCGCGATGGCCGTCGTGACGGCGATCGGCGGGACCGGCGGCTGATCGGCACCCGGCGGGGGGCGCCCGCGACTATTCCTCGGGAGCGAGCACCCACCGATCGACCTCTCGGTCGTAGTCGAGAAGCTCGGCGGGCTCGAACCACATGGCCAGCTCGGCGGCGGCCGTCTCCGCGCTGTCCGAGGCGTGGACGAGGTTCTGCGCCGTCTCGACCGCGAAGTCGCCGCGGATGGACCCAGGCGCCGCCTCGTGGGGTCGCGTCGCGCCGTTCATCGCCCGGACGATCGCGATCGCGTTCGGTCCCTCCAGCACCGCGGCAACGAGCGGCCCGCTGGTGATGAAGTCGACCAGGCCCCGGAAGAACGGCTTCTCGCGGTGCACCGCGTAGTGGCGCTCGGCCAGCTCCCGGTCGACGGTCATGAGCTTGAGGCCGGCGAGCTTCAGCCCGCGCTCCTCGTAGCGGGCGAGGATCCGGCCGACGAGCAGGCGCTGCACGCCGTCGGGCTTGACGAGGACCAGGGTGCGTTCGCTCACGAGACCTCCAATGGGCTCAGCTGCTGCAGGTCGCAGCGTCCGGGCTGCGTCAGGATTCCAGCGTTTCCGCGGCTGCGTCGAACGCCGCCTCTGCCTCCAGGTGGCGGCCGAGGAGCCGCTGCGCGTCGCCGCGCAGGAGCGCCGCGGCGGGTTCGCGCCGCAGGTTGATGGCGTCGAGAACCGCCGGCGCGATCGTCGGGTCCGCGCGCAGGGCGAGGGCCATGCGCAGGAGCGCCCGTTCCGGCTTGGCGCCGAGCTCGTCCCGGGCGCGCTCCAGCTCGGCACGGGGGTCGAGCTCCGCCTTCTGGCGCCGCGGCCCCGCCAGCTGTCGCGTCGCCGACTCGCCGACGGTCATCTGGGCCGCGATGCTGGCCCATGCCCCGGACGCCTCGAGCACCTCGCGAGGGCCGGGCACGGCGCGCGACGCCACGCCCGGCGTTTCGGACCCCGGCTCCGCGGTTGCGCGCGCCTCGCCCCCGGAGGCGTCCGCGTGGCCCTGGACCTGCGGCGCGTCCCAGAACGTCCGCTGCTCGCGGCGGAGGTCGTCGATGTCCGTGCGGTCCACCGCGCCCGCGGGCCAGAATGCGCGCCGTGGCATGCCGGCGAACAGCGCGTCGAGCGCGGCGGCGTCGGCGGCGGGCAGGCGATCCATGAGGACGCGGGCGTCGCCGGGGCGGCCCTCCGCGGCCGCGGCCTCAGCCGCGATGCAGATCGCGACAGGATCGGTGCCGCCGGTCTCGAGGTGGGCCTCCGCGGCGCTGGTGGCGGCGTCCGAATCACCCGTGCGCCAGCGCGCCTCCGCGAGCGCGGCCAGGCCGAGCGAATCCAGCGCATCCCGGCCGAGCAGGTCCTCGAGCTCCGCGCGAGCAAGCGTCAGCTGCCCGAGGCGCAGGTGGATCGTCGCGATCCGGATGTTGTCCGCCGCGGACTCGGGCGACAACGGGGCGGGGCTCATGCGGGCAGCTTGAGGTGTCGGTCGAGGCCGCGAAGGGACCTCGCCGGAGCCACCACGGCGAGGCGCAGCGCCTCCTCGCGGAACAGCGCGCCCGCAATCCTGGCGAGATCCGCGGTCGTGACCCGCGCGATGGCCGCCAGCGCCTCGTCGAGCGTGAGAACGCGGTCGTGAAGCGCCTCCTGCCCTCCGATCCAGGACGCGAGGTGCCGCGTCTCCTCCATGCGCAGCTCCAGCCCGCCGGAGATGTAGGCCTTGGCCTTCGCCAGCTCGTCCGCGCCGACCGGCTCGTCGCGCAGCGTCGCGAGCTCGCGCAGGATCGCGTCCAGCGTCCGCCCGACCCGTCCTGGGTCGACCCCCGCCGAGACCTGGAGCGCGCCCGCATCGGCGTACTCGACGATCCCGGAGGCGACGTCATACGCGAGCGCGTCCCGATCGACGAGCGCCAGGAAGAGGCGTGAGCTCATCCCGTCGCCGAGGATCGCGTTGAGGACCGCGAGGGCCCACGCGTCGGGATGGTCCCGCGGCAGCGCCGGCACGCCGAGACACAGCTGGGCTTGCGTGGTGTCGCGTTTGCCCGTGAGCACCCGCGACCCGGCGGGCAGTGCGGGCGCGGGCTCGAAGCGGCGCATCGCGCCGTTCCCCCGCCCGAACGCTCGGCTTGCCAGGTCGACAGCCTCGTCGTGCTCGATGTCGCCGGCAACCGCGACCACGGCGTTCCCGGGTCGATACGTGGCGGACCAGAACTCGCGGATCCCGCTGGCCGGGAGGCCGCGCACGTCGGACTCCTCGCCGCAGATCTCGCGACCCAGTGCGGACGCCCCGAACATCGCCTGCTGGAACAGGATCTGGGCGTACTCCGCCGGATCGTCCAGGTAGCCGCGAATCTCCTCGATGATGACCTCGCGCTCCCGATCGATCTCCGAGGGATCGAGGGCCGGCCGGCAGATGAGCTCGCCGAGCACCTGCATCGCGCGCTCCGTCTCGCGCCGCGGGACGCGGACCCAGTAGACCGTCGCCTCGCGGTCCGTGGCCGCGTTGAAGCTCCCACCGACCCCCTCCACCGCCTCGCTCAGGATGCGGGTGGACGGGAACGCCGCGGTGCCCTTGAACGTGAGGTGCTCCAGGAAGTGGGCCATGCCCGCCTGCTCCGGCGCCTCGAGGCGCGAGCCGGCAGGGACGTACGCGGCCACCGAGACGGACCGTGCCGTTGGGAGCCGTGCAGAGATGACCCGCGGCCCATCGGCCACCGCTGTCCGCTCGAACATTCGCCGCTGATTCTAGCGGCGCCCCTCGAATCAAAGCGGCCGGCGCCCGAAGGCGCCGGCCGCACGGAACGACGGACGAGATCCGTCGCCTGCCGATCGCGCGCTACGTGATGGCGTCGATCAGCTGCTGCGCAGGTCGCTGCGCGAAGTAGATGACGAACGCGGTGGCGGTGGCCCACATCAGCGGATGGATGCTGCCGGCCTTCCCGCGCGCGACCTTGATGAGCACGTACGAGACGAACGCCGCGCCGATCCCGACGGTGATCGAGAAGGTGAGCGGCATGAGGATGAGCCCGAACAGGGCGGGCAGGCCCTCCTCCACGTCCCGGAAGTCGATGTCCATGATCAGGCTGGCCATCAGGAAGCCGACCACGATCAGGACCGGCGCCGTCGCCGCAAAGGGCACGAGCGGCGCGAGTGGCGTGACGAGGATCGCGACGAGGAACAGCACGCCGGTGACGACGGACGCGAAGCCCGTTCGACCGCCTTCGGCCACGCCCGCCGCGCTCTCGATGTAGCTGGTGTTGGAGCTGATGCCCGCGGCGCCGCCGACGGCTGCGCCGATCGAGTCGACGAGGAGCACGCGCCCGATGCCCGGCAGCTGCCCGTCCTTGGTCGTCAGCCCGGCCTGCTCGCCGATGGCGGTGGCCGTGCCCATGGTGTCGAAGAAGTCCGCGAGCATGATCGTGAAGATCACGAGGATCGCGGTGAGGATGCCGAGGTCGAAGACCTTGGTCAGGTCGAACATGCCGACCGTGGAGAAGTTCGGGGTCGCGACGATGCCCTCCGCTGGGATCGACGTGATACCGAACACGAACGCCAGGATCGACGTGATGAAGATGCTCAGCAGCAGGGCCGCCGGGACCTTGCGGACGAACAGCACGACGGTGATCAGAAGCCCGAGCAGGGTCATCCAGGCCGCGGGCGTGTTCGGGAACACGAACTCCACCGGCACCGGACCGTCGCCCGCGGGCTGCCGGATGAGGCCGCCGTCGACGAAGCCGATGAACAGGATGAACAGGCCGATGCCGACGCCGATGGCTCGCTTCAGCGACAGCGGCACGGCGTTCATGATGGCCTCGCGGAGACCGACGAGGACGAGGATGAGGACGGCGATGCCCTCGAGGACGATGACGCCCATCGCGCCCGCGGCACCGAGGCCGAGGCCGCCGTTCTCGACGGGCTGCGCGAGGAAGAATGCGACGATGCCATTGATGCCCAGGCCCGCGGCGAGGGCGATCGGCACGTTGCCCACGACTCCCATGAGGATCGTCAGGACGCCGGCCGTGAGGGCCGTGGCCGCTGCGGCCGCGCCCGGATCGATGCCCGCCGCGGCGAGGATGCTGGGGTTCACGAAGATGATGTAGGCCATGACCATGAAGGTGGTCACGCCGGCCTTGATCTCCGTGGCCATGTTGGTGCCGCGCTCGGCAAACTTGAAGTAGTCCGCGATCGCGCCGCCCCCGCCGGCGGACTGCGGAGCGGAATCCACTGCAGTGCTCACCCGGATCGGTCCCTCCTCCTTCGAGCGCGCCGCGCCCGGGTGGGCACGTTCCGCGCCTCTCCCTCCGAGGGCCCGTCCCACGGGCCCAGCGATCCAGCGATGGTACGCGGGTTCCGGGGTGGTTTTTCGGTTCGTCCCTCACTGGGTCGGGGCGGATCCGCACTGGTTGGACTGGCAGTCCAGCGGGGACCCGTGCGGCGGCGCGCCGCATGGCGCGCCGCGCGCCGACTACTCCTCGGCGGAGCTCGAATCGAGGCCCTGGAGCTCCATCTGGACGTAGCCCGACGTGTCGAACGCGAGCTGGCGGGGCTCGAACGGCGAGCCGTTGCCGTCGCCGCCCGGCGTGAACTCCACGACGACCGATTCATCGCCCTGCACGAGCGTGTAGACGAGCAGCTGGTCCGGCCGGGTCTGGAAGTCGAGGTGCTCGAAGCTGTCGACGTTGAGGGTGATCGCGATCGGGGTGAAGTAGGTCGACACGTCCGGCTGGTCGACCACGATCCGCTCGACCCAGCCCGTGCCGTGGGCGGCGACCTCGCGCCCCCGCAGGTAGCGGTAGCTCACGGTCTGCTTCAGCAGCGGCCGCAGCAGGTTGAGCATGTCCTCGCGGCTCGTCACGACGCCCTGGTTCACGAAGAACTTGGCGGGCGGTTGCATCAGCACGACGCCTCCTCCGGGGCACTCGGGTTGGGAGGGACGGCGCGATGGTAACGCGGGGCGGAGCCGTTGGAGGTTCTGATTCGGGGCCGCGTATGATCCCGGCGTGCTGCTGGCCGTCGACGTCGGGAACACCAACGTGACCATCGGCTCGTTCCGGAACGGGTCGCTCGTCGCGGTTCGGCGCGCCTCGACGCCCCGTGCCGGCACGGCCGACGAGCTCGAGCTCCTGGTGGAGGGGCTGCTGCGCCTCGACGACGCGGCCTTCGCGGATGTCTCCGCCGTCGTTGCCGCATCGGTGGTGCCGGCGGTGAGCACGGCGCTCGAGGCCGTCACGGCCCGACGCGAGCGGCCGCTGCTGCTCGCCGGCGCGGGCACCGTGCCCCTCCCGATTCGCGTGGACCGCCCGGGTGACGCCGGGCCCGACCGGCTCGTCAACGCGCTCGCGGCATCGCGCCTCCACGGGACGCCGGCGGTCGTCGTCGACCTCGGGACGGCGACCACGTTCGACTGCGTGGCCCATGACGGCGCGTTCGTCGGCGGCGTGATTGCGCCCGGGGTGGAGCTGGGACTGGCGGCCCTCGCCTCCGGAACTGCCCGGCTGCCGCGCGTGGAGCTTCGGACGCCGGAGCGGGCGATCGGGCGCGACACGGCCGCGGCGATGCAGAGCGGCACGGTCCTCGGCCACGTGGCGATGGTGCAGGGCCTGCTCGCCAGGGCGCGCCGCGAGCTCGCGGACGCGGCGGACATGACGCCCGGCGACGTGCACGTCGTGCTGACGGGCGGGCTGTCGCGAGCACCGTTCGCCGCTTCGATCGAGGGCGTGGAGGCCGTCGATCCCGACCTGACGCTCAAGGGCCTCGCGATCCTGCACGCGGAGGTCGCGGGCGGGACGCCGCTCGAGCTGCACCTGACGTGACGACCGGCAAAGCCCGCCGGCGTGCGCGCCGCCCCCGAGTCGCGCGAGCCGCATGAGCCGACGTCTCGAGGGCCGGCTCGTCGCGCTCGGCGTGACGGGCTCGATCGCCGCCTACAAGGCCGTCGAGCTGCTCCGACTGCTGACCGCCGAGGGCGCCGACGTCGTCGTGCTGCTCTCGCCCAGCGCGCAACGGTTCGTCGGCCCCTTGTCGTTCGCGGCCCTGTCCCGACATCCGGTCGAGACGGACGTGGTCGACCTGCTCCCGGACGGACGGATCGGTCACATCGTGGTCGCCGACTCGGCTGACGCGTTCGTCGTCGCGCCCGCGACCGCGCATTGGCTTGGGGCGATGGCCAACGGCCTTGCCGGCGACGTGGTGACCGCAGCTGCCCTCGCCACCAGCGCACCGTTGGTCGTCGCGCCGGCGATGGACGGCGACATGTGGACCCACCCCGCCACGGTCGAGAACGTCGCCCGGCTGCGCGACGTCTTCGGCTACACGGTGGTGTCGCCGGAGTCCGGGCCGCTCGCCTCCGGCCAGTCAGGCGTCGGGCGGCTCGCGGAGCTGCCGGCAATCGTCGATGCCGTCGTGGCAGCCATCGCCGAGCGCCCGATCCGGCAGCCGGATCCGGCCGCACGACCGCCACTCGCCGACGGGCCGCCGCGCGAGGCGGACCTCGTCGGCCGGCGGATCGTGATCACCGCCGGGGGCACTCGAGAGCCGATCGACCCGGTCCGCTACATCGGCAATCGCTCCACCGGCAGGATGGGCGTGGCCCTCGCCGAGGCTGCAGCAGCGCGCGGCGCCACGGTGACCCTGATCGCTGCGGCCGTGGAGGTGCCCCTCCCCTCTGACGCGCGGGTGGTGCGCGTGGAGACGACGGCGGAGCTGCGCGATGCCCTGCGGTCCGCGATGGACGTGGCGGGGAGCGGGAAGCGAGCCGCGCCAGATGCGCTCGTCATGGCCGCCGCCGTGGCGGACTTCACGCCGACGTCGCCGTCCGATCGAAAGATTCCGCGCCGCGACGGCCTGACCATCGAGCTGTCCCCCACCCCGGACCTGCTCGCGGAGGTTGCGGCTCGCCTCGAAGGCGGCGATGGCAGGAGCGCAGCCAGGCCCGTGCTCGTCGGGTTCGCCGCGGAGACCGGCAGCCTCGATCGTGCCACCGAGAAGCTCCAGGCCAAGGGCGTCGACCTGCTGGTCGCGAACGACGTGAGCGAGGAGGGCTCCGGCTTCGGAACGGACACGAACCGGGTGACGATCCTGGACCGCGCCGGCGCCCTGGACGAGCTGCCGCTCCTGAGCAAGCGCGAGGTCGCGGATCGCATCCTGGACCGGGTCGCCCGAGCGTTGGACGCTCGCGACGCGGCGGCGCAGACTGCCGGCACGCAGTCCGCCCCCAGCGAGACACGAGGATCGACATGAGCGCCACCGAGCAGAACGTCCGCCGCCTGACCGTCTCCGACATCGGTCGGATGTATGCCGATGGCGAGCGGATCCCGATGCTCACGGCCTACGACTACCCCACGGCGCGGATCGTCGACGACGCAGGCGTCCCGATGATCCTCGTCGGCGACTCGCTCGGCCAGGTGGTCCTCGGCTACGAGACGACCGTCAAGGTCACGATGGCCGAGATGCTCCACCACACGCGAGCGGTCGTCCGCGGCACCAAGCGGGCGCTCGTCATCGGCGACATGCCGTTCCTCACCTACGCGACCGCCGACGAGGCCACGGAGAACGCCGGCCGCTTCATGCAGGACGGCGGCGCGCAGGCCGTCAAGATCGAGGGCGGCGTGCGCTCGGCACGGATCGTCGAGGCGCTCGTGAAGTCCGGCGTTCCCGTGATGGGCCACATCGGCTGGACACCGCAGTCGCAGCACGGCCTGGGCGGCAAGGTCAAGGTCCAGGGCAAGTCCCGCGACGCCGCGCGCTCCCTCCTGTCCGACGCGATCGCCATCCAGCAGGCCGGGGCGTTCTCCATCGTCCTGGAGCTCGTGCCGGAGCAGCTCTCCGCCGTGATCACCTCGCGCCTGGGCATTCCGACCATCGGCATCGGGGCCGGCCCGCATTGCTCCGGCCAGGTCCAGGTCATCCCGGACATGCTCGGCCTCGGCGATTTCCACCCGAAGCACGCCCGCGCGTACGCGGACCTGCAGGGGACGATCGGCGATGCCACGAAGCGCTGGATGGCCGACGTGGCGGCCGGCACCTTTCCCGGCCCGGCCGAGACCGTGCGCATGGACGACGCGGTGCTCGATGAGGCACTCGGCCGCCACGCCGACGACCGCCTCGCCGGCGATGCCGCCACCCCGGCGTTCATTCCGCTCGACCGCGACCTCTGATCCGGGCCGCGGGCCCTACGCCAGCTTTGCCACCTCGTCGTGGCGGAAGCAGCTCGCGATGTGGTCATTCACCATCCCGACGGCCTGCATGAAGGCATACATCGTCGTTGGCCCGACGAACCGGAATCCGCGCTTCTTCAAGTCCTTCGAGAGCGCCGCGGACAGGTCCGTGGCCGCCGGCAGCTCGCCCGTCCGCTCGAAGCCGCTCTGTTTCGCGCGCCCGCCGACGAACGACCACACGTGCTCGACGAACGGCGCTCCCGCCTTCTCGAGGGCGAGCAGCGCTCGCGCGTTGTCGATCGCCGACTCGATCTTGGCGCGGTTGCGCACGATCCCCGGGTCCAGCAGCAGGCGGTCCACGTCATCCGGCCCGAGCGCCGCCACCCGCTCCGGCTCGAAGCCCTCGAAGGCCGCGCAGTAGCTCTCTCGCTTCCGGAGGATCGTCGTCCACGACAGGCCGGCCTGGGCGCCTTCGAGCACCAGCATCTCGAAGAGGTGCGTTCGATCGCGCGACGGCGTCCCCCACTCCTCGTCGTGATAGGCGAGGTACAGCGGATCAGTCCAGTCGCCCCAGCCGCAGCGCTGCTTCTGCATTGAAGACATCGATCGATCCTAGCCCGCGACGATCATCCGCCGATCATCGGTGGGTGATCTGCCGGCCACCCGCGGATCACCCCGCGATCACCGCGGGATTGCTTTAGCCTCACCCCGTGCTCACCGGCGCCGACGCTCCGCCCACCGCCCGCGCGATCCGCGTCGTCCGGACCCGCGCCGAGCTGCGCGAGGGGCTGTCGACCGCCCGTCGTCCGATCGGCCTGGTCCCGACCATGGGCTGGCTCCACGCCGGTCACCGCGCGCTCATCGAGCGGGCCCAGGCGGAGAACGCGACCACCGTCGTCTCGATCTTCGTCAACCCCAAGCAGTTCGGCGACCCCGCCGACCTCGCGCGCTACCCACGAAACGAGGCGCGCGACGTCGAGATCTGCGCGGAATCCGGCGCCGACCTCGTCTTCGCCCCGAACGTCCAGGAGGTCTACCCGCCGGGCTTCGACACGACCGTTCGCGCCGGCGCGATCGCCGAGCCGCTGGAAGGCGCCGCGCGACCCGGCCACTTCGACGGCGTCGCCACCGTCGTCGCGATCCTGTTCAACCTCGTCGGCGCCGAGCGGGCGTACTTCGGCCAGAAGGACGCCCAGCAGCTGCTCGTGATCCGGCACATGGCCCGGGACCTCGCGATCCCGACCGAGGTGATCGCCCATCCGACCGTCCGCGAGCCCGACGGCCTCGCCCTCTCGTCACGGAACGTCCATCTCTCCGCGGAGGAGCGCGCCGCTGCACCGATCCTGCGCAAGGCGCTGCTTGCGGCGCGGGCCGCGTGGGAGGGCGGCGAGCGATCCGGGGATTCGCTGCGCCACGCCATGGGCAAGGTCATCGCGCAGGAGCCGCTCGCGAGCCCGGACTACGTCTCCGCGGCGGACGCCGGGACGCTCCGCGAGGTCGATCGGGTCGACGGCCCCGCGCTCCTCTCGCTGGCCGTCCGGTTCGGCAGCACGCGGCTCATCGACAACGAGCTGCTGCCGTGACGCCCCGCTGGGTGCTCCTCGCCGCCGTCACCGCGCTCGCGGGCTGCGGCGGGGGCCTCGGGACGCAGCCTCCGGACCCGTCGGCCGCGACGAGCTCGCCGGAGGGCCCGCCGGCCGCCACGGAGGCGCCAGATTCGCCGATGACGGTCACTCGCTCCGGCGGCATCGCCGGGCTGCACGACGTCGTGGAGATCGCCGCGGACGGCTCGGCACGGGTCACGCGGCGCGACGGCGCGGTCTCGGCCTGTACGCCGAGCCCGGAGGCCGTCGCACGGCTGCGGGCGATCGACCTCCGCGCCATCGGCACGCCCGCGCCGAAGCCCCCGATCGCGGACGCCTTCAGCTACACGATCACGACGGCGGGGACCACGGTGATGGTCGAGGAGGGCGACGTCGGTGCCGGGCGGACCGAGCTCCTCGCGGCGGCCTCAGAGGTCGTGAGCTCCTGCCTCGCCAGCACGTCGGGCTCCGGCACGTACCAGTAGACGCGTAGCAGCAGGCGGCCTGCAGGCGCGCCAGCAGGCGCTAGCTCGCCGGGCGGGTCGATGACGGCACTTCGCCGGCGCCATCGGCCTCGGCGGCGACCGAGAGGATGCGGTCGATATCGAGGTTGGACGCGACCAGCTCCTTGATGAGCTCGATCTTCTCGCGGTCCGCGGCGTGGGTCTTGACCAGCAGGTCGTGGACCTCGGACGCCACCGAGTAGGTGTCGCGCGGGACGAGCGTGGCGAAGATGTCGGCCCGGCGGATCGCCGAGATCACCGCCTGGCGCGGTCGATAGCCGCCCGTCAGCACGAGCCCGATCGCCGCGCCCGCGTGGGCCTCCTCGAGCTGGAGCGTCGGCTGCGTGAGTTCCTGCACGGACGCCGAGCGCGGGCTGCCCATGAGGTGCGCGGTGGTGAGCGTCAGGATCACGTCCTCGCGATCCCCCGGCACGATGACCAGCGTCTTCGGGCCGACGCGCTCCAGCATGTGACCCGGCTCCATCGCACCGATCGCGACCCCATCGATCACGCGCTCGAGATCGGGCCCGGCGTGGATCGTGTCGCCGTCGAGGCCCTCCAGGATCATCTCCAGCGTTGGGTTCGACAGGATCGGGCTGACCGGCAGCACGCCCAGGAGCGGGATGCCGTAGGGCGCGAGCCCGCGCTCGAGCACCCGTTCGAGCCCCGGCTGCGCCGCGAGATCGACCTTGTTCACGATCGCGCCCGCGACGGGGACGCCTTCCTTCGTGAACAGCGACGCGTTCAGCACGATCTCGTCGATCGGCCGCCCGACGCCGCCCTCGCTGACGATGATCGCCGGCGTGCCGAGCTTGGCCGCGACCACCGCATTCGACAGCCCGATGACCGCGCCCACGCCCGCGTGCCCGGTGCCCTCGACCAGGAGCACGTCGTGCGCGGAGAACGTGGCGTGCGCCCGCCGGATCTTCGCCCCCAGGTCGTCAACGACCTCGCCGGCGATGTAGGCCTTCGTGAAGCCGCGCGGGATGTGCACGGGGCTCAGCACCGAATAAGGCTCGTCGAGCGAGAAGGTCTCGCGCATGAGGACCGCATCCTCGTCGGCCGGCAGGCCGTCGACGTCGACCGTGCGCTGCCCGACGGGCTTCATGAACCCAGCGTGCAGCCCTCGATCCACGAAGCCGTTGAAGAGGCCCAGCGCGGCCGTGGTCTTGCCGCGGTTCTGGCCGGTCGCCGCCAGGTACAGCTGCCTCATCGACGCCTCATCGATCCAGCAGCCTCACGCGCGTTGGCGCGCTCGGTCAGGCTCGCGCGCTCGTCTTGCGCTCGATCAGCGCGACGCCGTCGCGGAGACGGGTGATCGTGTCGGCGTCCACGGCCTCGGACTCGAGGTACGGCCCGAGCCTGTCCATGATGTCCGCGACGAGGCCCAGGAACACCGC
>DASTIE010000026.1:0-7156 GCA_035717865.1 Candidatus Limnocylindrales bacterium | reverse complement strand
GCCGGCCATTCTCAACGCGGTCGAGATCATCCGCGAGGGCCAGGAGCCGCTCACCTGCGAGGTCGCGCAGCACCTCGGCAACAACTGGGTCCGCTCGGTCGCGATGACGACGACGGACGGCCTCGCCCGCGGCACGGAGGTCCGCGACACCGGCGCCCCGATCACTGTGCCCGTCGGCGAGGCGACCCTCGGACGTGTGTTCGACGTCCTCGGCCAGCCGATCGACCTGAAGGGCCCGGTGGAGTCGGCGACACATCTCCCGATCCACCGTCAGCCGCCCGCCTTCGAGGATCTGACCACCGAGGTGGAGGTCTTCGAGACGGGGCTCAAGATCATCGACCTCATCTGCCCGTTCAAGAAGGGCGGCAAGGTCGGCATCTTCGGCGGCGCCGGCGTCGGCAAGACGGTCATCATCCAGGAGCTGATCCGGAACGTCGCCCAGGAGCACGCGGGCGTGTCCGTGTTCGCCGGCGTCGGCGAGCGCAGCCGCGAGGGCAACGACCTCATCCACGAGATGACCGAGTCGGGCGTCATCGCGAAGACGGCGTTCGTGTTCGGCCAGATGAACGAGCCGCCGGGCGCGCGCCAGCGCGTTGGCCTGACCGCGCTCACGATGGCCGAGTACTTCCGCGACGAGGAGGGCCGCGACGTCCTCCTGTTCATCGACAACATCTTCCGGTTCACCCAGGCGGGCGCCGAGGTCTCGGCGCTGCTCGGGCGGATGCCGTCCGCGGTCGGCTACCAGCCGAACCTCGCGACCGAGATGGCCGGCCTCCAGGAGCGGATCACCTCGACCAAGAAGGGCTCGATCACCTCGCTGCAGGCGGTCTTCGTCCCCGCGGACGACTACACCGACCCGGCGCCGGCGACGACCTTCGCGCACCTCGATTCGACCATCCGGCTCGAGCGCTCGATCGCCGAGCTCGGCATCTACCCGGCGGTCGACCCGCTGACCTCGACATCCACGATCCTCGACCCGAACGTCGTCGGGCAGGAGCACTACGACGTCGCGCAGGAGACGAAGCGCGTCCTGCAGCGCTACCGCGACCTCCAGGACATCATCGCGATCCTCGGGATCGACGAGCTGTCCGAGGAGGACAAAGCGACCGTCGCGCGGGCGCGGCGGCTCCAGCGGTTCGCGTCGCAGCCGTTCTTCGTCGGTGAGGTCTTCACGGGCCGGCCCGGCAAGTACGTCTCGATCAAGGAGACCGTGGCGTCGTTCAAGGAGATCCTCGAGGGCAAGGCGGACGACCTGCCCGAGCAGGCCTTCTTCCTCGCCGGCACCCTCGACGACGTCCGCGAGAACGCCGCGAAGCTGAGCGCGTGATGCCCGTTTGGGTCGCGCCGCCGGCGCGTTTCCTGCCAAATTCCCGTGTGACGAGGCTTAGGCGGGCTGAACGGGCCCGACGCCTGTCGAATGCTCGCGTGGACGCACATTTGGTAGCGAAATCGGGCGATTCGGACCATTTCGAGGGCCGTCACCGTGCCTAAGCCTCGCCAGGTGGGAATCTGGCAGGATGCGAAGCCCGTGCCGGGGCCTGTTATCCCGCTTCCGCACACCCAGGAGCAGCGCTGATGCCACTCCAGCTGGAGATCGTCACGCCGGAGCGGCTGGCGTACAGCGACACGGTCGATTCGGTCGTGCTGCCCGGCGCCGAGGGCGAGATGGGCGTGCTGCCGCATCACGCGCCGCTGCTGGCCACGCTCGGCGTCGGCGAGCTGCGGATCCGCAAGGGCGGCGAGGAGGAGTTCTTCGCGATCGCCGGCGGCTTCGTGCAGGTTCGACCGGACAAGGTCGTCGTGATGGCCGAGACGGCCGACATGGCCTCCGAGATCGACGTCGAGAAGGCCCAGGAGGCCCGCCGCGAGGCGGAGCGCGCGCTGGAGTCCGGCTACCAGGAAGGGGCCGACCTCGCCGCCGCCCGCGCTCAGCTGCAGACCGCCCTCCTGCGCATCCGTCTCGCCGAGCGTCGCCATCGCGAGGGCCGGCGCCGCATCTAGGCGCGGCTCGAGGGTGGCTCGTGCCGTGGCCCCGAAGTGCCATGGCCCGAAGCGCTCCCCGGGGCGAGAATGACGTCACACACGAGGTTGCCCGCACGTTGAGCACGCCGCATGGCTGACGCACGCCCGTTCCACTGGGAATACGAGCCGCCGCGAGTCCCGCGCGAGCGGTATCTCGTCACCGGCGGCAAGCCGCTCCAGGGAACGACGCGCGTCAGCGGCGCCAAGAACGCGGCGCTGAAGATGCTGGCCGCCGCGACCCTCACCGGCGAGCGCTGCCGCTTCACCAACGTCCCCGAGATCGAGGACGTGTTCGCGATGGCCGAGACGCTCTCGGACCTCGGCGTGGTCGTGGACCATCCCGAACCGAACACCTACGAGGTGTCCGCGGGCGACGTCGACTGGCTGTTCGTGCCGCTCGAGGCCGCGGCGAAGATGCGCGCGAGCTTCATGCTCCTCGGGCCGCTCCTCAGCCGCTTCGGTGAGGTCGTGATCAGCAACCCCGGCGGCGATCGGATCGGCCGCCGCCCCGTGGACCTGCACGTCGACGCGATGCGCAAGCTCGGCGCCGAGATCGAGTACCGCTATGGCTACTACTACGCCAAGGCGCCGGGCCGGCTGCGCGGCACGGAGGTGCGGTTCCCGTTCGTGTCCGTGATGGGCACGGAGAACGCGATGCTCGCGGCGACCCTCGCCGACGGCCACACGGTGATCCGCCCCGCGGCCCGGGAGCCCGAGGTGGACGACCTGATCGTCTTCCTCCAGAAGATGGGCGCGGAGGTCCAGCGGACCTACCCCGACACGATCGAGGTCAACGGCAAGCGCCGGCTGCGCGGCGCGGACCACTCGGTGATGCCGGACCGCATCGAGGCCGGCACGTTCGCGATCGCGGCCGGCGTGACCGGCGGCCACGTCGTCCTGGAGGGCGCGGACTGCGGCTCGATGGATGCCCTCGTGGAGATCCTCGGCAACGCCGGGCTTGCGGTGACGTGCAGCCCGGGCCGCATGGAGATCGACGCCCGCGATCCCGGCCCCGGGGCCCTGAAGCCCGTCGACGTGACCACGGGCCCGTACCCGGAGCTCGCGACGGACATCCAGCCCCCGACCACCGTCCTGCTCACCCAGGCCAGCGGCGATTCGCGGGTCCACGAGGCGATCTTCGAGGACCGCCTCGAGTGGACCGGCGAGCTGAACAAGATGGGCGCGAAGATCGAGCTGAAGGGTCCCCAGAGGGCCATCGTCCACGGGCCAGCGAAGCTGCATGCGGCGGACGTCGAGATCTCCGACCTCCGCGCGGGCGCCTCCCTCATCCTCGGCGCGCTGGCCGCGGAGGGCACCTCGTCCATCGGCGGCGCGCACCACGTCCGGCGTGGGTATGAGAACATCGAACGGAAGTTCCTGGACCTCGGCGCCAGGATCGAGCGCGTCCAGGAAGGGGGGCTCGGCACGTCCCAATGAACATCGGCATCGATCTCGGCACGGCCAATGTCCTCGTCCATGTCGAGGGCAAGGGCGTGGTCATCCAGGAGCCGTCCGTGGTCGCCGTCGATGACGATGGCCGGATTAGGGCCGTCGGCGAGGACGCCCGCGAGATGATCGGGCGCACGCCCGGGAACATCCACGCGATCCGGCCGATGAAGGACGGCGTCATCGCCGACTACGTCATCACCGAGGCGATGCTCCGGTTCTTCATCAACAAGGCCATGAGCGGCCGGATGAAGCTGCGGCTCTCCGGTCCCGCGGTGATGATCTCCGTGCCGGCTGGCGTGACCTCGGTGGAGAAGCGGGCCGTGAAGGATGCGGCGCTCAAGGCCGGCGCCCGCGAGGCCTACCTGATCGAGGAGCCGCTGGCGGCCGCGATCGGCGCGAACGTCCCGATCTCCGGTCCATCCGGGAACATGGTCATCGACATCGGTGGCGGGACCAGCGAGGTCGCGGTGATCGCATTAGGCGGCATCGTGGTCTCGACGTCCCTGCGGGTCGGCGGCAACCGCATCGACGAGGCCATCGCCTCGTACATCCGCAAGAAGTACAACCTGATGATCGGCGAGCGCACCGCCGAAGAGGTCAAGATCACGATCGGCACCGCGCTGCCGCTGGAGCGCGAGCTGTCGATGGAGGTCCGCGGCCGCGACCTCATCGCCGGCCTGCCGCGCACCATCCCGATCACCTCGTCGGAGGTGATGGAGGCCATCGAGCTGCCGCTCCAGCAGCTGGTCGCCGCGGTGCGCCACGTCCTCGAGCAGACGCCGCCGGAGCTCTCCAGCGACATCATCGACAAGGGCATGGTCATGTCCGGCGGCGGGGCGCTGCTGCGGAACATCGACAAGCTCCTGACCCAGGTGACCGGCGTGCCGTGTCACGTCGCCGAGAACGCGCTCAACTGCGTCGCCCTCGGCACCGGCGAGGCGCTGAAGCACTACGACTTCTTCAAGAAGTCGCTGGTGCAAAGCATCTAGGCGGGTACGCACGTAGACGGCGCACAGCCCAGCGAGGAGGGCCGTATCGCGCCCCGGGCCGGCGCCGAGCGCTTCTTCGTCGACCTCCACTGCCACACGTCGGCGAGCTTCGACTCGCTGGCGGCGCCCGGCGCGGTGCTCCGTGCGGCGGCCGCGCGCGGTCTGACGCACCTCGCGATCACAGACCACGACCGCATCGACGGCGCCCTCGAGGCCCTCGAGGGCGCTGCCACCGAGGCGCCGGACCTCACCGTGATCGTCGGGCAGGAGATCCGCACGACGGCGGGCGACCTGATCGGGGTGTTCCTGCGCGAGGTCGTCGAGGTCGGGCTGTCGCCCGCCGAGGCCATCTCCGCGGTCCACGAGCAGGGCGGCCTCGTCGGGATCGCGCACCCGTTCGATCGGTTCCGTGGCTCCGTGGGGCGCGGTGACACGTCGGCTCTGGAGTCCGTTGCGGCGCAGGTCGACTGGATCGAGGTCTGGAACGCGCGGCTGCTCGTCGGCGACGGCAACGAGCGCGCGGCCGAGCTGGCGCGACGCATCGGCAGGCCCGGCGTCGCGGTCTCCGATGCGCACACGACGATCGAGGTCGGGATCGCCGCGACCGTGGTCACCGCCGCGGATCCATCCACGGCGGCCGGTTTCCGGACCGCGCTCGCGGGCCCCCTGGAGCTGGTCCCCGGGCGCGCGTCGCGCTACGTCCGGCTGATCGGGCCCGCGGCGAAGCTCGTGCAGCGCGCCCGCGGGAGAGGCCGCGTTCGCGCGGCCGTGCCCGCCCGATGAGCGAGCTGCAGCAGCTGCAGCCGGACCTGCAGCCGGAGCGTGAGCAGGTCCGTGCGGATCAGCTCTCGCTCGCGCGCCGGCTGCGCCAGCCGCGAACCCTCATCTCGCTGATCCTGCCGATCATCCTGCTGGCGCTGTTCGTGGTCGCGCTGCCGGGCTTCGAGCTGGAGCAGCTGCCCGGCAAGATCGCCCAGGCGAACCCGCTGCTCCTGCTGGCGGCGTTCGTCGTCTTCTACCTCGGGTTCCCGCTGCGCGGCCTGCGCTGGGCGGTCCTCGTCCGCCAGAGCGGCTACCAGCTCAAGGTCCGCGACAGCACGGAGATCATCTTCCTTTCGTGGCTGGTGAACTGCCTCGTGCCCGCCAAGCTCGGCGACGTCTACCGGGCATACCTGCTGAAGATCAACAGCACGGTGTCGCTGTCGAGGACCTTCGGGACGGTCTTCATCGAGCGCATCCTCGACCTGTTCGCCATCGTCACGCTCGGGCTCGCGGCAGGCTTCGTCTCGTTCCGCAGCGGCCTGCCGGGCGACGTCCAGATCGTGTTCGCGATCGGCGTCGTGGTGGTGCTGCTGCTCGCCGGCGGGCTGCTGACGATGCGCAACTTCGGGCGGCAGATCATCACGCGCCTGCCGCTGCCGCACCAGGTCATCGAGTTCTACGACCGCTTCGAAGAGGGCGTGTTCGCCTCGATCGGGCTGCGAGCGCTGCCGCGCCTGATCGTGCTCACCGGGCTGATCTGGGCGACGGAGGCAATGCGCCTGTACCTCGTCGTGCAGGCGCTCGGCTTCCCGGACGTGCACCTCGGCATCAGCGGCGCGTTCTTCGTGGCCCTCGCGACCTCGCTGCTCACGGCCGTGCCGCTGACACCGGCGGGGATCGGGTTCGTCGAGACGGGCGCTGTCGGGCTGCTGACGCTGGTCTACGGCGTCGCGCCGAACGATGCGCTCGCGATCACGCTCGTCGACCGCACCATCAGCGTGCTGTCGATCATCGTCCTGGGATCGATCGCCTACGCCATCTCGCCGAAGCGCCGCGGCCTGGGCGTCACCGAGGCGGCGCCCGCCTAGGCCCGACGACAGCGCTCCGCACCCATCGCTGACGGAGCGCACCGGACCTGACAGCCCCTTCGGCGGACGGGCCTCGCCAAGTGGCCCAGAAGGCTTGTACGAACGGGGGATATGGTCCGAATCCGGGGCCGTCGACTATTCGGCGCATGACCCGTTCCAACGGACGTGCCTTCAACGAGTGGCTGCGTGCCCAGCTGAAGGCCAAGAAGATGTCACAGCGGCAGCTCGCGCAGCAGTCGGGCGTCGACCATTCGACGATCTCCCGTCTCGTGCGCGGCGATCGCATGCCGTCGCTCGGAACGGCCACCAAGCTGGCGCGCGGACTCCGCGAGCTCGGCGAGAACGACGACGGGCCGCAGTACCTCGGCCTCATGGGCGGCGGCGTCCAGAACCCGACCGCGCGCGTCGAGTACGCGCTGCGCTCGGACGAGGCGCTCGGCGAGGCCCAGGTCCGCCAGGTCATGGAGTACTACCTCGCGGTGCGGATGCGCCGCGTCGGCAGCACCTACAGCCAGGAACCGGGCCATCTCCAGCGAGTGGAGTCGGGGAACCCCGGCGGTCGCCAGCTCGCACCCGCGATGAACAGCCCGATCGTCTCGCGCCCGGCGCTCGTCGCCGGTGGCGGTCGATCGACGATGCAGGACAGCCGCAGCGCGATGAGCCGGTCGCCCCTCGCGCCGCCTCTCCGACCCGTTCGCTCGACGGACGGTTACTGACCGAACGACACGACGATCGAAGGACGGCCTCCAACGTCCTCCGGTCCAGGGGCTGACGAACGCCGGCGCTCGGGGCGCCGGCGTTCGTCCTTTCTCTCGTCCTGCGCACCCGCACCTGCGCCGTGCGTCC
>DASTIE010000025.1:0-3883 GCA_035717865.1 Candidatus Limnocylindrales bacterium | reverse complement strand
GGGCTCCGTCGGCTCGGTCGGGGGCGGTTGTGTCGGCTCTTCCTCGGTCGGCGGCGGCGGCTGCTCCGGCGTCGTGCCGCCCGTCCCGTCCGTCCCGTCCGTGCCGTCATCGGTCGGCGGCGGCGCCGCGGTCGGCTCGGGCGCGGTCGTGGGCGCGGGCGTCGCCGTCGTGCCGCCCACCACGCCCGGCGTCGGCGTCGGGATGCCGGTCCCGTCGCCGCCCTCGTCCACCGGCAGCGGATCGATCTTCAGCAGCGACTCCATGAACGTCCGCCAGATCGCGGCGGGGTACGTGCCGCCGGCGACCGGCTCGCCGTTGAACTCGGTCTCCATCGGCTTGAACTTGTCCGGATAGCCGACCCAGACGGCGATCGTGTAGTCCTTCGTCCAGCCGACGAACCAGGCGTCGCCGTAGCTCTCGGTCGTGCCGGTCTTGCCCGCGATCACGACGCCGGGGATCTGCGCGCGGGTCGCCGTTCCCTGCGATACGACGGTCTGGAGGATCGAGCTGACGGTGCCGGCGACGTCCGGCTTGAGGACGGGCCGTTCCCGCCGGTGGTTGACCATCCGCGTGCCGTCGTCGAGCTCGACCACGCGCTCCTTGTCGCCCTTGACCTGCTCGATCTTCTCGATCCCGACCGGACCGGGGACGGGCAGCTTGCGCCGGCCGTTGCGGTCGGGCGCGAGCGTCCCGTAGACGAGCTTGCCGCCCGTCGCGAACGTCTCGTACGCGTGCGCCAGGTCGATCGGCCGGACGCCCTGGCGCAGGCCGCCGAGGGCGATCGCGGGGTTGTGCGAGATCGGCGTCCGGATCCCCATCCGCCGCGCGAGCCGCGCGATCTTCTTCGCCCCGACCTTCATGCCGACCTCGGCGAAGACGGAGTTGTCCGAGAAGGTCGTGGCGCGGGCGAGGGTCGTGATGCCCGAGTACGCACCCCCGTAGTTGTTGACCGTGAACCGCTCGCCGCCCTTGAGGATCCACGTCTTCTTGCGCGACGTCCACACCGACGACGGGCTGATGCCCTGCCGCAGCGCCTCGGTGAGCACGAACGGCTTGAACGCCGAGCCGGGCTGCCGGCGACCCTGGGTGGCGAGGTTGAACGGCGTCGTCCGGTAGTCGTCGCCGCCGATCATCGCCCGCACCATCCCGTCGCGGTTGGAGATCGCGACGAGCGAAGCGCGCGGGCCGCTGCGGTCCGGCAGCCAGGTGTTCACCGCGGCCTGGGCGGCGAGCTGGAGCCGCGAGTCGATCGTCGTCTTCACCCGCAGCCCGCCCTCGAACGCGCGCTGCGCGCCCTGCTGGCCGCCGCCGAGCAGGTCGACGACCTGCGGCTTGACCCATGACGTGAAGTACGGGTACTTCGTGTCCTCGGACGGGTACGTCAGGTCGTCCACGGTCGGGAGCTTCGCCGCCTTCGCGTTCTCATAGAGCGCGCGCGTGAGGTAGCCCTGCTCGTACATCCGCAGCAGCACGAGATCGCGGCGTCGCTTGGAGGCGACGGGGTGCTGGATCGGGTCATAGGCGCTCGGGGACTGGACGATGCCGGCCAGCAGCGCCGCCTCCTGCGGCAGCAGCCGCGAGGCGCACGGCTGCGCCTCGCTCTTGTCGCAGCCGTCGTGGTTGTTGCCGAAGTACGTGCGCGCGGCCGACTCGATCCCGTACGCGCCGTTCCCGAAGTAGATCGAGTTCAGGTAGTTGCGGAGGATCTGCTCCTTGGACCACTTGCGCGTCAGGTGGTACGCGAGCGCTGCCTCGCGGAGCTTCTGGAAGATCGTGCGCTTGTTCTCCGCCGCCAGCGAGATCTTGACGAACTGCTGGGGGATCGTCGACGCACCCTGGACCGCGCTCTTCTGGGTGATGTCCTGGACCGCGGCGCGCGCGATGCCGCGCAGGTCGATGCCGCTGTTGGTGTAGAAGCGCCGGTCCTCGATGGCGACGATCGCGTGCTTCATCACCGGCGCGATCTGCGTCTCGGACAGGTAGATGCGGCGCTGGTTGCCGGTCAGCGTGCCGATCTCCACGCCGCGCGTGTCGAGCAGCTTCGAGGGGCTCGCGGGGCGCTCGAAGCCGTTGATGGGCGGCAGATCGGACGCGACGGCCATGAACATGCCGAACACCGCCGAGACGACGGCGAGCACGCCGAGCCCGAGCAGCACGACGAGCAGGCGGAGCTTGCGGATCCGGAACCGCTTGGGCTGCTTGCGGCTCCGCCACAGCCGCCTGCGGGGCCGCGGCGGCGGCGTGCCCGGGAACGGGACGACCGTGGCGCCGTCCTCGGCGGGCTCCGCTGGAATCGTGCCGGTTCGGTCGTACTCGCTCATGACGGGGTGCGTGGCCCCGCCGTGGGCGGGGGGACCTGACGGGCCGTGTAGGCGGGTTGACCAGGCCTCGCGGGGACGTCGGACTCTAGCATTGGCGCGGATGGAAACCCCTGCGCAGTTCCTGTCCCGCAACGCCGTCGAGGTGTCGCCGGAGGGCGCGCTCGAGCAGCGCCTGGCCGAGGGGCGGCCGCTCCGGGTCAAGCTCGGGCTGGACCCCACGGCGCCCGACCTGCACCTCGGCCACACCGTCGTCCTGCAGAAGCTGCGCGAGTTCCAGGACCTCGGGCACACCGTCGTGCTGATCGTCGGCGACTACACGGCGCGGGTGGGGGACCCATCCGGGCGCTCGGCCACGCGCCCCGTCCTGTCCTACGAGGAGATCGACGAGCACGCGCAGACGTACCTCGACCAGGCGACCAAGGTGCTGGCCGACGACGAGCGGCTCGAGGTCCGGCGCAACTCCGAGTGGCTCGACATGCCGATGGAGGACCTGTTCCGGATCGTGCGGACCGTCACGATCGCCCGGCTGCTCGAGCGCGACGACTTCGCCAAGCGGATGGCGGCGGCCGAGCCGATCTCGCTGCTCGAGTTCCTCTACCCGGTGCTGCAGGGCTACGACTCGGTGGCGGTGCGCGCGGACGTCGAGCTCGGCGGCACCGACCAGACGTTCAACCTCCACATGGGGCGGGCGCTGCAGTCCTCGCACGGCCAGCCGCCGCAGATCGTGCTGACGCTGCCGCTGCTGACCGGCATCGACGGGGTCAAGAAGATGTCAAAGTCGATCGGCAACCAGATCGGGATCACCGACCCTCCCGGCGAGATCTACGGTAAGACGCTGCGGATTCCCGACGAGTTGCTCTCGTCGTGGTACGAGCTGCTGCTGGGACGGACGGTGCCGGCGGGGGCCGGGCCGCGCGATGCCAAGCGCGCCCTCGCGCGCGCGCTCGTGGAGCGCTTCTGGGGTGTCGGCGCGGCGGAGTCGGCCGAGGCCGGCTTCGACCGCGTGTTCATCTCCCACGAGCTGCCGGCGGAGATCGCCGAGGCCGCCATCTCCGCGAACGGCGGCACGGTCCACCTGCCGCAGGTGATCGTGGAGGCCTTCGGGGGCTCGCGCTCCGAGGCGCGGCGCAAGCTCGCCCAGGGCGGCGTCAAGCTCGACGGCGAGCCGCTGCCCGCCGAGCCGCTCGACGTCCCCGCGGGCGCCCTGGACGGCCGTGTGCTGCAGCTCGGCAAGCGGCAGTTCGCGCGGCTGCGGGTCGTGTAGCTCGAGCCGCTGCGCTCCTGCTACTCTTCCGCGCCGCGGTGGAGCCCTCGGCTCGCCGGCCGCACAGGGATTGGCCCTGTGCGTCGGGTGCGCTAGACTCCATTGCCCCTCGGGGGCCGATCGTCCCTGGGAGCGCAGACGGAGGAATCCCCTCCGGCGAGGCGCGGCGGTCTTTGAAAACTCAACAGCATGCACCTCCGGTGGCCTTCCTTGCCACCGGGAGTGTCCAGGTTTCGTGATGCCGGCGCGCGCTACCCAGCGCCGTACGGCACAAGGAATCAAGAAGTACCAGCAGTA
>DASTIE010000024.1:0-15426 GCA_035717865.1 Candidatus Limnocylindrales bacterium | reverse complement strand
CTCGATGCGGCGCTGGCCATGGTCGAGGCCCTCGTCGCGGGTGGCTCCTCGCGCGGCGACGCCGCCCGGAGCGTCTCCGGAGCCACGGGCATCCCGCGGCGGCGCCTGTACCGCCCGGGTCACGACCGTCCCCAGGACCTGCAGCGGCTTGCTCGCGGCTCGTGAAGCGGGCATGATGGGCCGACGCCAGCGTCGCGCAGGGAGGGCATGTGGGAAACATCTTGTTGCTGCGGACCGCACGCGCGCGGGCCATCGTCATCGCGGTGCTGACGGCCGCCCTCGTCGCGAGCTGGCCTGCCTCCGCCGTTCTGGCCGACACCATCGACATCGTCGGGGCGTCGTCCGGCCAGTCGTCGACCGCGACTACCGTGTGCGAGTTCAACAGCCAGACGAACACTCTGACTTTCACCATCACCAACACCTCCGCGATCACCGACCCCGGCAGCACGTCGACCATCACCGGGCTCGGATTCGACCTGCCGCCGGAGGGCAACGCGAGCGCCTCGGGACTGAACGGGTTCACGGGCATGCAGGCGCCGTCGCTGTCCTCGAACTTCACGTTCTCCGACGCCGACCTTGGGGCGGTGCCCGGATTCGCCAGCGTGCTGGACTTCGGCTTCGTGACCGGAGTCAGTGGCACGTTCGCCGGCGGCGACGTCAATGACGGCCTCCTGCCGGGCGAGAGCGCAAGCTTCACGGTCTCGGGCGCGGCATTCACGGGCTTCACCGAGACGCAGATCTGCAACGCCCTCTTCGTCCGGTTCCTGAACGTCGAGCAGGAGCCCGGCACGGACGTCGGTATCCCGAGCAGCGCCATCACGACCACGACTACCACCACGACCACGACCACCACGACCACCACGACCACCACGACCACCACGACCACGGCCAGTACGACCACGACGACCACGGCCATTACGACCACGACCACCACGACCACGACGACGGCGACGACGGCGACCACCACGGAGACGACGTCGTCGACCACGACCGCCGAGACGACGACCACGCAGGACTCGACCATCGACACGTCGAGCAGCAGCTCCTCGAGCGCCTCGACGAGCTTCAGCGACTCGGTGTCGGTCTCCACGAGCGGGCCGCCGACCGACACGTTCGGCACCGACGGCGGTCGCCCCGGCTCGACTCCGGTGTGGCTCCTGATCGCGGCCCTGGGCCTGCTCTTCGGCAGCCTCCTGGTCGTCGGACCATCACGAAGCGGGCGGCGGGAGTAGCGCTCGGGTTCTCTCCAGCCAACGACGCGAAAAAGGCCCGGGTACGTCCGGGCCTTTTCCGTTGCGTGCGGCGCCCGGACGGCGGCAGTGGAGGGGCCGACGCCGTCCGGGCGATGGGGTAGGCGAGGATCAGGCGGCGATCGCCTCCGGGATCGGCTCGTCGGCGGGCACGCTCGGAGCGTCGGCGTCGGCGTCGGCGTCGGCGTCCTCCGCACTGGCAGCGTCACCCGTGTCCGCGGCCGCCTCGATGAGGTCAGCCGAGGACTCCGCGGCGTAGTCCTTCTTCTTGCGGCCGGAGAGCATCTCGACCGTGGTCGCGACGATCTCGGTCTTCCAGTGGCGCAGGCCCTTGTCGTCGTCCCAGGTGCGGGTCTGGAGGCGGCCCTCGATTGCGACCTGCTGGCCCTTTCCGAGGTAGCGCCCGCAAACTTCCGCGAGCCGATCCCACGTGACGATGTTGTGGAACTCGCCCCGTTCCTTGCCGTTGCCGGCGTACTCGGTGGTCGCCACGCTGAACTGCGTGACGTGCTTGCCGGACGCCAGCGCGCGCATCTCGGGATCGCGCGTCAGGCGGCCGGCCAGGAGGACCTTGTTCACGGTCCATGCTCCTTCACTCGGTCGACCGACGGGTCACGGGCCGACCCTGCGTGCGGCGGGATGGCGCCACCCTAGCCAGCCCCGCTCACCTCGCGGTCACCCCGCAATGCACGCCGGCTTATGTGACGCGCTGCAAGGAATCTGCAACCGGGTACTTCGGTCCCCATTCGTTGCGCGGACGCCTCGGACCATCGACCGCAGGTTTAGGGACGTACCGCCCATGGCGTCCGGCGAGGCGTCGCGGCTACGGTTCCTGTGCGCCGTGACGCGGCACACCGGGGGCACTCGGGGCGTCGACCACGGACCTTCGATCGGACGCCGATGTTGCGAAGGGCGGCAACGGAGATCCCGGCCGAGGGTCACGAGTCGAGCAACCATGAGTGATCGGCCTCGAGCCTGGGACGCGTCCGGCGGGACTCATCGCCCGATCATCGCCACCCCGCCGATCGCCTCCCGACCTCCTTCCGGGAGGCGATCGCATGTCCGGACAAAGAGAGCGGCGGGCCCGCCGTGCGACCGCAGACCCGCCGTCGTGCCCCCGCGGAGGTCCGGTCCAAGGAGATACGCGGGGGAGCCTGCGGAACCTAGTCCCCGGCGTGCGCAACGGCCAATAGGGAAATCGCCGCATCCGGTAGACTCCATCCGTTCCCGGGTCCCGTCGAGGTGGCTCGGACAGGGGAGGTCCTGCGATCGCGCGATCAGGGCGCATCGTCCGTCCCGTGAGGCGGCCGAGCGACCGGCAGAGCCACCGCCGCTCGAACGTGAGCGGTGACCCGCGGGAGATTTGCAACCAGATCCCGAGCCGTCAGGCCCGGGGTCTTTCGATTCCTGGGCCGGATCGCGGAGGAGCGGCCTGATGCCCGCTTCGATCGTCGTGGGGCTGCAGTGGGGCGACGAGGGCAAGGGCAAGACGACCGACTTCCTCTCGGAGCAGGTGGCGATGGTCGTGCGGTACCAGGGCGGCGACAACGCCGGCCACACGGTGGTCAAGGGCGACGAGGTCCTGAAGCTCCACCTCGTGCCGTCGGGTGTGCTCTACCCGCACATCACCTCGGTGATCGGGAATGGCGTGGTGGTGAACCCCGAGACGCTCATTACCGAGCTGGACATGCTCACGGCCCGGGGCATCGACGTCCGCCGCGTCCGCGTGAGCCGCAGCGCCCACGTGATCATGCCGTACCACGTGGCCCTCGACCGGGCGAACGAGGCGCGGCTCGACGACGCCAAGGTCGGCACGACGGGGCGGGGGATCGGTCCGGCGTACGGCGACCGCGCCTGGCGCGTCGGGCTGCGCATGGGCGACCTCCTCGACCGATCGGTCCTGCAGTCACGGCTCGAGCGCCTCGTGCCGGACAAGAACCTGCTGCTCGATTCGATGGGCGCCGCGAGCTTCGAGGTCGACGACCTGGTCGCCCGGGCGGCGGGCTGGGGCGAGCGGCTGGCGGCGCACATGGACGACACCACGTGGCTCGTGCAGTCCGCGCTGGCCCGCGGCGAGCACGTCCTGCTCGAAGGTGCGCAGGGGACGCTGCTCGACCTCGATCACGGCTCGTACCCGTTTGTGACCTCCTCCAACGCGGTCGCGGGCGGCGCGACGACGGGCGGCGGCATCGGGCCGCTCCAGGTCGACGAAGTCATGGGCGTGATGAAGGCCTACGCAACGCGCGTCGGCTCCGGGCCGTTCCCGACGGAGCTCGGCGACGAGATCGGCGAGGGGATCCGGGAGCGCGGGCGCGAGGTCGGGACGACCACGGGCAGGCCGCGGCGCGTGGGCTGGTTCGACGCCGTGCCGACGCGCTACGCGGTGGCGGTGAACTCCGTGAGCAGCATCATGCTCAACAAGATCGACATCCTGTCCGGCCTTGCGGAGATCTGCCTCTGCGTGGCCTACGAGGTCGACGGCCGGCGGGTCGATCGCTGGCCCTCGTCCGCGGAGTCCCTCGCCCGCGCGACGCCGATCTACGAGCGTTTCGAGGGCTGGGCGGAGCCGCTGCACGAGGTTCGATCCCTCGCGGGCCTGCCGGAGGCCGCCCGCCGCTACGTGAGTGCGCTGGAGGAGCTCGCGGGCGTGCCGATCGTGCTGGTCTCGGTGGGGCCGGAGCGGACGCAGACGATCGAGCGAGCCTGGCGGCCGATGCGCCGCTCGCCGGTGCGGGTCGCATGACCGGCAGGGCGCGCGCGGGCGACAGGGCGCACGCCGACGGCCGAATGTTCGAGAGCGGGGGTCGCGCGTGAGCACGGCGCCCACCCGGACGCTTGTCGTGGGCTCGGGGGCGCGCGAGCATGCGCTCGCCTGGAAGCTTGCCGGCGAGCCGGGCATGAACGAGGTCGTCGTGGCGCCCGGCAGCGCGGCGATCGACGCCGAGTCGCGGGTGCGGGCGCTCAAGGGCGTCGACCCGCTGGACGTCGCCGCCATCGTCGAAGCGGCGCGGACGTTCGCAGCGGAGCTTGTGGTCATCGGGCCCGAGGCCCCGCTCGCGGCCGGCATCACGGACGCGCTGCGCGATGCGGGCTTCGCGGTCTTCGGGCCGTCGCAGGCGGCCGCCCGGATCGAATCGTCCAAGGGCTTCTGCCATGAGGTCGCCGAGGCCGCGGGCGTGCGGATGGCGACGGCCCGGGCGTTCGCGGCGGACGAGGGAGCGGCGGCGCGCGCCTACGTGGCGGAGCTGGGCGCCGCCGGCAACGGCGTCGTGCTGAAGCAGGACGGGCTGGCCGCGGGCAAAGGCGTCGCGGTGTACGACGATGCCGGTCTCGCGCTGGACCACGTCGATTCGTACCTGGAGGGCCGCGGCGATGGCCCGGCGCTCGTGGTCGAGGAGCGGCTCCGAGGCCGCGAGGCGTCGGTCATCGCCGTGTGCGATGGCCTGAATGCGGTCGCGCTCCCCGCGTCCCGCGACCACAAGCGGCTGTGCGACGGCGACGAGGGCCCGAACACCGGCGGCATGGGCGCCTACTCGCCGCTGCCGGACCTGCCGGATCCGCTCGTTCGCGAGGTGCTCCGCACGGTCCACGAGCCGATCCTCGCGGAGCTGGCCCGCCGCGGGACGCCGTTCGTCGGGTTCCTGTACGCAGGCCTGATGCTCACCGCGGAGGGCCCGGTTCTCCTCGAGTGCAACGCGCGGCTGGGCGACCCCGAGGCGCAGGTGATCCTGCCGCGGCTCGCGGTCGCGCTCGGGCCGGTCATGGCAGCCGCCGCTCGTGGCGACGTGGGCACGGCGCCCGGCACTGCCTCCGGCGTGCTGCCGGCGTTCCCCGGTGCCGCGGTCGGGATCGTGCTCGCGTCGAAGGGCTATCCGGGCACGCCGAAGGTCGGCCTCGCGATCAAGGGCCTGGACGAGGCGGAGCAGGAGGCGCTCGTCTTCCACGGCGGCTCCATCCTACGGCCGGCCGGGGGGTTTGGGACAAAGGGCGGCCGGGTGCTGACCGTGGTCGGCCGGGGCCCGGACCTGCCCGCTGCGCGCGAGGCAGCGGAGCGCGCCGCCGATCGAATCTCCTGGTCCGGGCTGCAGCGTCGCCGGGACATCGGCGCCCGGCTGCCGCAGGCGCCGACCGAGCGCGTCGGGGCGGCGTCGTGATCCGCCGTTACACGCTCCCGGAGATGGGTGCGATCTGGTCCGAGCAGGCGCGGTTCGAGCAGATGCTGCGCGTCGAGCTCGCGGTGGCGCGGGCGCAGGCTCGCCGCGGGCGGGTTCCCCAGGACGCGCTGACCGTCATCGAGGCCAGGGCCAGGGTCGACATCGCGCGCATCGAGGAGCTCGAGCGTACGACCGACCATGACGTCATCGCCTTCGTCTCGCAGGTCGCGGAATCCGTCGGGCCGGAGGGTCGCTTCCTGCACCTCGGGCTGACCTCGTCGGACGTGGTCGACACTGCGCTCGCGCTGCAGCTGCGCGCGGCCGGGGAGCTCCTGCTCCGGGATGCGGATGGGCTGCTCGAGGCGCTCGTGGCCCGGGCGCGCGCCCATGCAGACACGGTGATGATGGGCCGGACCCACTCGGTCCACGCGGAGCCGACGACGTTCGGGCTGAAGCTCGCCGGCTGGGCGTTCGAGGTCGATCGCGGTCGGCGGCGCCTCGCCGAGGCGGTCGCCGAGATCGCGACCGGCAAGCTGTCCGGTCCGGTCGGCACGTACAGCCACCTCGAACCCGAGATCGAGGCCGAGGTGCTGGGCGAGCTCGAGCTGCGAACGGACGCCGCCAGCACGCAGATCGTCCAGCGCGACCGCCACGCCGCGCTGCTCGCGGCGATCGCGATCCTCGGCGGGAGCCTGGAGCGCTTCGCCACGGAGATCCGGAACCTCCAGCACACGGAGATCGGCGAGGTCCAGGAGCCGTTCCGGGCCGGCCAGAAGGGCTCGTCGGCGATGCCCCACAAGCGCAACCCGATCCTGTCCGAGCGCGTGGCGGGTCTCGCCCGCGTGCTCCGCGGCTACGCCCAGACCGCCCTGGAGAATCAGCCGCTGTGGCACGAGCGCGACATCAGCCACTCCTCCGCGGAGCGGGTGATCCTGCCTGACGCCACGATCCTGCTCGACTACCTGCTCCAGAAGGTCACGGGGCTCGTCCGCGACCTCGTGGTCCGGCCGGAGCGGATGCGCGAGAACATCGAGCGCGGTCTCGGGCTGCACGCGTCGTCGCGCGTCCTGCTGGCGCTGGTCGAGCGTGCCGGCGTCTCGCGGGAGGCGGCCTACGAGGTCGTCCAGCGCGCCTCGCTGGCGGCGACGGACCAGCGGCGCCCGCTCCGCGAGCTCCTCGCGGTGGAGGCGACCGTCGCTCGCACGCTGAGCCTGGCAGACCTCGACGCCTGCTTCGACGACGCCCGCTACCTCGCGCACGTCCCGGAGGTGATCGCCAGGCTCGACGATCTCGTCCCGCCCGACCGACCGTCGACGGGGGTGCCCGCGGCTGCTGCCGGGGCCGGCGCTGCCACGCAGAAGGCGACGGCCGATGCTCGCGGCTGAATCGTTCGTCCGCTCCGGCAAGGTTCGGGACCTGTACGAGCTCGGTCCGGACCGGCTGCTGCTGGTCGCGTCGGATCGAATGAGCGCGTTCGACGTCGTCCTGCCGACCGAGATCCCGGACAAGGGCCGCGTGCTCACCGGGCTGTCGCGGTTCTGGTTCGACGAGACCGCGGCCATCGTGCCGAACCAGGTGCTCGCCACGGACCCGGCGGACCTGCCCGGCGATCGCTGGAGTGCCGGGGAGCGAGACAATCTCCGGGGCCGGATCGTGATCGCGAGGAAGGCCCGCGTCCTGCCGGTCGAGCTGGTGGTCCGCGGGTACCTCTCCGGCTCCGGCTGGAGGGAGTACCAGCGTCACGGCGCCGTGTGCGGCGTCGAGCTGCCGGCGGGCCTGCGCGAGAGCGACCGGCTGCCCGAGCCGATCTTCACCCCGGCCACGAAGGCGGACGTCGGGCACGACATCAACATCGACTTCGACTCGATGGTCCAGCTCCTCGACGACTGGCCGCCGAACGGCGACGACTGGCTGGGGCGCGATGCGGCCCTCGCCATCGCGGCACGGGCGCGAGACGCGGCACTCCGGCTCTACGCGGCCGGCGTCGAGCGCTGCGCGCGCGCCGGGATCATCCTCGCCGACACCAAGCTCGAGATGGGGCTGGTCGACGGCGAGCTGATCCTCGTCGACGAGGTCCTGACCCCGGACTCGTCGCGGTTCTGGGAGGCCGCGGACTACGAGCCCGGCCGCGCCCAGGCCAGCTACGACAAGCAGCCGCTGCGCGACTGGCTCGAGACGCAGCCCTGGGACAAGACGGCGCCCGGCCCGGAGCTGCCGCCCGCGGTCGTCGAGGACACCCGCGCCCGCTACGTGGCCGCGTTCGAGCGGATCACCAGCGCCAGCTTCCGGCGCTATCTCGAGGAGGACGTGATCGCCCGATGAGCGCTTACCGCTTCGCCGTGAACGTGCTGCCGAAGGACGGGATCCTCGATCCGCAGGGTCGCGCGGTGGAGGGCTCGCTGGGCCACCTCGGGGTCGAGGGCGTGTCCGGCGTCCGGGTCGGGCGACGCGTCGAGCTGACGGTCGAGGCCGCGAGCGAGGGTGACGCGCGAGCGACCGTCGAGCGCCTCGCCGGCGAGCTGTTCTCGAATCCCCTGATCGAGTCGTTCGCGATCGAGTGGGTCGACATCCACGCCGCGGCGGCCCAATGACCGTCCGGATCGGCGTCGTCGTGTTCCCCGGGTCGAACTGCGACCGCGACACCCTGCGCGGGCTGGAGCTCGCGGGTGCCGAAGCGGTCGAGCTGTGGCACGAGCAGGGCACGCTCGACGGCGTGGCGGCGGTCGTGCTGCCCGGCGGCTTCGCGTACGGCGACTACCTGCGGGCCGGCGTGATCGCGAGGTTCAGCCCGGTCATGCGGGCCGTGTCCGCGTTCGCCGCGGAGGGCGGGCTCGTCCTCGGGATCTGCAACGGCTTCCAGGTGCTCGCCGAGGCCGGGCTGGTGCCGGGCGCACTGCTGCGGAACCGCGGGCTGCGGTTCCTGGGGCGGGAGGTTCGCATCGCTGCGGAGCGGCTGGACACGCCCTTCACTGCCCTCGTGGGCGACGGGCGGCCGCTGCGGATGCCGATCGCGCACGGCGAGGGCTGCTACTTCGCCGACGAGGCGACGCTCGACCACCTGGAGCGGGACGGCCAGGTCCTCTTCCGGTACGTGCGCGAGGACGGCTCCGCTGCCGGTGACGAGGCCGATCCGGGGAACCCCAACGGCTCGCTGCGGGCGATTGCCGGCGTCCTGAACGCGCGCGGCAACGTCGCCGGGCTCATGCCCCACCCGGAGCGCGCCGCAGAGGGCCTCCTCGGCTCCGACGATGGGCTGCCGATCCTGCGCTCGCTGGTCGACGCGGCCGCGCGCGCAGCCGGCGGCGCGTCGAGCGAGCGCATGGGAGCGGGGGGTCGCGCTCCCGTGGCGGTCGGACCGGGATGATCGTGGTCGATCGGGACCCCGTCGTCGCGCCCCAGCCGCTCCATCGTGCGCTCGGACTGACGGACGACGAGCTGGACGCGATCCGGTCCCGGCTCGGGCGGGACGCGAACGACCTTGAGCTCGCGATGTTCAGCGTGATGTGGTCGGAGCACTGCTCCTACAAGAGCTCCAAGCCGCTCCTGAAGACGCTGCCGACGGCAGGGCAGGGGGTCGTGGCGGGACCGGGGGAGAACGCCGGGGTCGTGTCGATCGGCGACGGTTTGGCCGTCGCGTTCAAGCTCGAATCCCACAACCACCCGAGCGCGGTCGAGCCCTACCAGGGCGCCGCGACGGGCGTGGGCGGGATCCTGCGGGACATCTTCACGATGGGCGCCCGACCGATCGCCGTGCTCGACGCCCTGCGGTTCGGCGATCCCCACGAGTCGCGGACGCGGCATCTCGTCGACGGCGTCGTTCGGGGCGTCGGTGGCTACGGCAACTGCGTCGGGGTCCCGACGGTCGGTGGCGAGCTTGTCTTCGATCCCTCGTACGGCGACAACCCGCTCGTGAACGTCATGGCCATCGGCGTGCTGGAGGAGCGGCTCCTCACGCTCGCGTCGGCGCCGGGCCCGGGCAACCTGGTCGTGCTCTTCGGTTCCGCGACGGGCCGTGACGGCATCGGGGGAGCGTCCGTCCTCGCCTCCGCGACCTTCTCGGACGAGGACGGCTCGAAGCGAACCTCGGACGGAGGGCCCGCAGGAGCTTCACCTCCGTCCTCGGTGAGTTCAAAGCGACCCTCGGTTCAAGTTGGAGACCCGTTCGCGGAGAAGCTGCTGATCGAGGCGTCGCTCGAGCTGATCTCGCGCGGGCTCGTCGAGGGGCTCCAGGATCTCGGCGCCGCCGGCATCACGTGCGCGACCTCGGAGACGGCCGACCGGGCGGGGACGGGCATCCGCGTCGACCTCGACGCCATCCCGCGCCGCGAGCCGGGCATGGAGCCGTTCGAGATCATGATCAGCGAGAGCCAGGAACGGATGCTCGCGGTGGTCCTGCCGGAGCGGTTCGCGGACGTCGCGGCGGTCTGCGAGCGCTGGGGCATCCGGTGCGCGCTGATCGGCGTGGTGACGGACGACGGCGACATCACGATCGTCGAGGGCGGGCTGGACGGCGGGCGAGCGATCGCGCGGATCCCGGCACGCTCGCTCACCTCGGACGCGATCGTCCACGACCGCGTCGCCGCAGCCCCGGAGCGACGCCGGCTTGCGCCTGCGCCCGGCGCTCCCGAGGTCGCGAGCGACCAGCTGCCGGAGCGCGGCATGGACCCGGGCGCCGTGCTGCTGGCGCTCCTGGGATCGCCGAATCTCGCCTCCCGCCGGGCCGTCTTCGAGCAGTACGACGCCACGGTCGGCGCGTCCACGATCGCCGGGCCGGGCCACGGCGCCGCCGTGCTCCGCATCCATGGCACCCCCAAGGCCCTCGTCGCGGCCACCGACGGCAACGCGGGGGTGAGCGCCGCCGATCCCTGGCTGGGCGCGGCGATGAGCGTGGCCGAGGCCTCGCGGAACGTCGCGATCACGGGGGCGCGGCCGCTCGGCGTGTCGAACTGCCTCAACTACGGCGATCCCACGAGGCCCGAGGCGTTCTGGCAGCTCAGCGAGGCCGTCCGCGGGCTCGGCGACGCGTGCCGCGCGCTGGGACTGCCCGTGACCGGCGGCAACGTCTCGCTCTACAACGAATCCCCGCGCGGCCGGATCCTGCCGACGCCGCAGATCGGCGTCGTCGGGCTGCTCGATGACGCGTCCGCGGCGATCGGGCCCGCGTTCCGCACCGCCGGTGACGTGATCCTTCTCGTCGGCGAGGCGACCCCCGGCCTCGAGGGCAGCGAGTACGCGCGGATCGCGGGCGTGGCGCCGGAGGACGGCCCGCCCGCCCTCGACCTCGATCGGGAGCGGCGGCTCCAGGCCTTCGTGATCGAGGCCGTCGCGCGAGGCCTCCTCGAGTCCGCCCAGGACGCCTCTGGCGGTGGGTTCGCGGTCGCCCTCGCGGAGTGCGCACTGTGGTCCGGGCTGGGGGCGCGCGTGCGGCTGCCGGTCGCCGGCTCGCCCGCGGTCGACCTGTTCGGCGAGAGCCCGAGCCGCCTGATCGTGACCGCGGATGCCCGCCACGTGGCCGCGGCGGAGCTGCTCGCGCGCCAGCACGGGCTGCCGGTCGAGCGGATCGGCGCGGTGGCGCGAGACCGGCTGGTCGTGGAGCTCGCCGGATCGGGTGCGACCGGCGCCGCAGAGGAGCGCGGCTCCAACGTCGCCGACTCGATCGACGTCGCGCTCGCGGAGCTCGAGCGTGCGTGGGAGCATGGCCTCCCGAGGGCCCTCGGCTGGGACCAGGTCGGCTGATGCGGCCGGCGCCTGCGTTGCCGCCTTCGGACCGCTCCCTCACGCACCTCGGAGTGCGCTCGGGTCGCGGCCTCGTCGGCGCCTTGGTCTCGGCGCGCCGCAGCCGCCCTGGGGGCCACTGAAATGTGCGGCGTCTTCGGCGTCTCGCTCCCGCCCGGCTCCGGCACGGAGGCGGCCGCCGTCGCCACGACCGGCCTGTTCGCGCTCCAGCACCGGGGCCAGGAATCCGCCGGCATCGCGGTCAGCGACGGCGCCGAGGTGTTCCTCTACAAGGACCTCGGGATGGTCGCCCAGGTCCTCGACGAGCGGCGCCTGCCCGGCTTCCGCGGCGACCTCGCGATCGCCCACTGCCGCTATTCGACGACCGGCAGCACGATCTGGGAGAACGCCCAGCCGACGTTCCGGCTCGGCCCGCGCCGCAGCGTCGCCATCGGGCACAACGGGAACCTCGTGAACACGCGGGAGCTGCTGGGGCAGCTGGAGGGCGGGCGAGCCCGCCTCGCGGCGACCACGGACACGGAGCTCCTCACGACCCTCCTCGCGGACGAGCCCGCGGCGGACACCGTCGAGGCGCTGCTGCGGCTGCTGCCACGAGTTCGCGGCGCATTCTCGCTGCTCGTGCTGGACAAGGGCCGGATCATCGGCATCCGCGACCCGCACGGCTTCCGGCCGCTGGTCCTCGGGCGGATCCGCGACGTCGCCACGGGAGCGGGAGACGCCGCTCCCTGGGCCCGCGAGGGCGCGAGCGACGGCTGGGTCCTGTCGTCCGAGACGACGGGTCTCGACATCGTCGGCGCCGAGTTCGTCCGCGACGTGGAGCCCGGCGAGATGGTGATCCTCGAGCCGGGTCGCGAGCCGCGCTCCGTCCGGTTCGCGCCGGCGACCCCGGCGCTGTGCGTGTTCGAGATGATCTACTTCGCCCGCCCCGACTCGTACATGGAGGGCCGCAACCTCTACGAGGTCCGGCGCAGGATGGGCGAGCAGCTCGCGATCGAGCACCCCGCCGAGGCGGACCTCGTGATGCCCGTGCCGGACACCGGCGCGCCGGCCGCGGCGGGCTTCTCGGAGGCCAGCGGCCTGCCGTTCCGCGAGGGCCTCGTCCGCAACCGCTACACCGGCCGGACGTTCATCCAGCCGTCCCAGACGATGCGCCACCGCGGCGTCACGCTGAAGCTCAACCCGCTGCGCGAGGTCGTGCGCGGCAAGCGCCTGACCGTTGTCGACGACTCGATCGTTCGCGGCACCACGACCAAGCAGATCGTGGCGCTCCTCCGCAAGGCCGGCGCCACGGAGGTCCACGTTCGGATCAGCGCGCCGCCGATCTTCCACCCCTGCTTCTACGGCATCGACACCCAGGTCGAGACGGAGCTGATCGCCGGCACCAAGTCGGTCGACGAGATCCGCGACTTCATCGGCGCGGATTCGCTGGGCTACCTCTCCATCGAGGGGGTCCTCGCCGCCCTCGAGCTCCCCTACGACCAATTCTGCTTCGCCTGCTTTGACGGCCGCTATCCCGAGCCGGTCCCGTACGACGCGTCGGCGCGCAAGTTCATGCTGGAGGAGGCGGTGCCGGCACGTGGGTGAGGGCCGCAGCTCCACGCAGCGCATCGCGTACACGGCCTCCGGCGTCGACGTCGAGGCCGGCGAGCGGGCCGTCACGCTCATGCGCGAGGCGGTCGAATCGACCCGCCGTCCGGAGGTCATCGGCGGGCTCGGCGGCTTCGGTGGCGCGATCTCCATCCCGCCCGGCTACCGTGACCCGGTGATCGTCTCCTCGACCGATGGCGTCGGCACGAAGACCGCGATCGCCGCCGCGATGCAGCGCTGGGACACCATCGGCATCGACCTCGTCGCCATGTGCGCCGATGACGTCGTCTGCTCCGGCGCCGAGCCGCTCGCGTTCCTCGACTACGTCGCCGTCGGCCGGCTCGATCCGGAGGCCGTCGCCGGCCTCGTCGGCGGGGTGGCCGCGGGCTGCCGCGACGCCGGCTGCGCCCTCGTCGGCGGCGAGACGGCGGAGCATCCGGGCCTGCTGGAGGCGGGAACGTTCGACCTCGCCGGGACGTGCCTCGGCATCGCCGAGCGGGACGACCTTCTCGACGGCACGCAGGCGGCGGCGGGCGACCTTGTGTTCGGACTGCCGTCCTCCGGGCTCCACGCCAACGGCTTCTCGCTCGTTCGCTCGCTGCTGGCGCAGTTCGCGATCCCGCTGGAGCGGCCGTACCAGGAGCAGCTGGTCATGACGCTCGGCGACGCCGGGCGGGACGCCGCAATCGAGGCCGAGCCGGAGCTGGCGCTGGTGAGCGTCGGTGACGTCCTGCTCACGCCGACGCGCATCTACGCACGACGCGTGCTGGACGCGCGGCGCGCCCTTCGCGCGCGGGGCCACGACCTGCGCGGCGTGGCCCACGTGACGGGCGGCGGCCTGCCCGGCAACGTGCCCAGGGTCCTGCCTTCCCATCTCGGGGCGCAGCTCGACCCACTTCGCTGGACCATGCCCTCGGCCATGTGGCTCCTCGCCGCCCTCGGCGGCCTGGACGAGCCCGAGCTCCGCGCGACGTTCAACGGCGGGCTTGGGATGACCGTGGTGGTGGCGCCCGCGGCCGCCGACCTGCTCCGCCAGGCGCTGCCGGAGGCGCTGCTCGTCGGCGAGATCGGCACGGTCGAGGTGCTGGGTGCGCGCTACGTCGAAGGCCCGCTCAAGGTCGCGGCCTGAGCCTGCCGATGGCGGGTCGCGTTGCGGTCGGCGTCTCCGGGGCCGGCAGCAACCTGCGCGCCCTCGTCGCGACCGCACGCCGCGGAGGGCTCGGGGGCGAGATCCGGCTCGTCTTCGCAGACCGGGAGTGCCCCGCGCTCGATTGGGCAGCGGAGCAGGGGATCGAGACCGCCCACCTGCCCGGCCTCGCCAGCCGGGATCCGGGGGAGCGGGCGGCCGCCGACGAAGCGCTTGCGGCGACGCTGCGGGCCGTCGAGACCGACCTCGTGGTCCTCGCGGGCTACATGCGGCTGGTCGGGCCGGCGACGCTCGCCGCCTTCGACGCCAGGATCCTCAACACCCACCCCTCGCTCCTGCCGGCGTTCCCCGGGAGCCACGCCGTCCGCGATGCCCTGGACCACGGCGCGAGCGTCACGGGCTGCACGGTCCACGTCGTCGACGCCACGCTGGACGGGGGCCCGATCGTCGCCCAGGAGGCCGTCACGGTCGCCGCGGGGGACGACGAGGCCTCGCTGCACGAGCGGATCCGGACGGTCGAGCACCGGCTGCTGCCGAGGACGGTGGCCCGGTTCCTCGCCGGTGCGACGGCGATGGACGGCCGACGCGTCCGGCATGTCACCGAGCGGGCGGACGCGGCCCAGCCGGTGCCCCGCCGGGCGCTGCTCTCGGTCAGCGACAGGACTGGCCTTGCCGAGCTGGCGCGCGGCCTGGCGGACAGGGGGTTCGAGCTCGTCTCGACCGGCGGCACGGCCCGGGCGATGCGCGAGGCAGGCCTCGAGGTGACCGACGTCAGCGCCGTCACCGGCTTCCCGGAGATCCTCGACGGCCGCGTGAAGACCCTCCACCCGGCGATCCACGCGGGCGTGCTCGCGGACCAGCGCCGATCCGAGCACCGGGAGACTCTGCTCGGCGCGGGGATCGCGCCGTTCCAGGTGGTCGTCGTCAACCTCTACCCCTTCGCGGCCGCGGCGGAGCGAGCGGGGATCACGCTGGACGAGCTGGTCGAGGAGATCGACATCGGCGGCCCGGCGCTGGTCCGAGCGGCAGCGAAGAATCACGCCTCCGTGGCGATCGTCACGAGCCCGGCCCGTTATAACGCGATCCTGGCCGCCTTGGACGATCCGAACGGGATCCCGCTCGGGCTCCGCGCGGCTCTCGCTATCGAGGCGTTCCGCCACACCGCCGTTTACGACGCCCGCATCGCCGCGGAGCTGCCGTGCCGCTTCGACGACGCCGGTATCGACCTGCCACCCGATCCGGGCCTGCCCCGCTCCGAAGACCGGTTCCCGCCGGTGCTCGTGCTGCCGCTCGAGAAGGTCGAGACGCTGCGCTACGGCGAGAACCCGCACCAGCCGGCGGCGCGCTACCGGCGCACGGATCGTCCCGCGCGGCCCGCGGACGGGCCCTTCGCGGACGGCCGGCCGCCGCTGCAGGGCAAGCCGCTGTCGTACAACAACGTGCTGGATGCGTCCGCCGCCGCGGCCCTCGCGCGCCAGCTCCGCGGGCCTGCCTGCGTGGTCGTGAAGCACACGAACCCCTGCGGCGCCGCGGAGCGCGAGACGCTCATGGA
>DASTIE010000023.1:0-30184 GCA_035717865.1 Candidatus Limnocylindrales bacterium | reverse complement strand
GTCATCACGCTCTCGATCATGCTCGGCGGGCTGACGATCCTCGACGCGACCCTGTCGCAGTTCCCGTCCCCGGTCGACCACATTGCCAGGATCCTCACCTACGGAGCGAGCCTCAAGGCGCCGATCACCGTCGGCCACTGTCCGGAGATCGACAGCCGGCCCTGGCAATGGCTGTTCAACGACTGCCAGATCAACTACTACCGGACCGATGTGAGCGTCCGGGTCGGCGAGGAGATCACGGAGCGGTTCCCGAAGATCGCCTTCATCGGCGCCCTCAACCCCCTGCTGGCCGGCGCGATCCCGCTTGCCGGCATCTTCGCGGCCTGGTACGCGTGGCGGACCCGCAACCGGCTCGCCCTGTGGGCGATCGCCTGGGGTGCGGCCAACTACCTGCCCTACGTCCTCCTGGCGCTGCTGACGCCGCGGATCATGTACATCTACTACGCGTTGCCCCTCGTTCCGGCGGCCGCCATCGCCGTGGCGCTGCTGCTGACCAGGTCAGGGATCCCGCGGGCCGTTCAATGGGGCTTCCTGGCCGCGTACCTCGCCGGGTTCGCCGCGTACTTCCCGTTCCGGCAGATTCCCTGAGCGAGGCCGGGCTCATCGACCGAGGAGGGTCGCCTCGAGGTCCAGCACGTCGGCGTAGACGACCGCTCCCTCGCCGTCCTTGACCGAGAAGCTGAAGCGGTAGGGCCCCGGCTCCGGGTCATCCGGCACCCATGTCATCGTGACCGTCTGGCGCGATCCGGCATCGATCGGGACGTCGCCGTAGTAGGCGCCCCAGACACTCTCGCCGGAGGCCTTCGATGCGGAGAACTGCGCGCGCCCGCCTGCGATCGGCCCGCCGCGGTTCTCGATCAGCGCCCAGAGCCGGACCTCCTCCCGGCCGTCGACGACCATGCGCGCGTTGCCCATCTCCACGACGGACACCGCGGGCGGGGTCCCCGGTCCGGCCCCTCCCAGGCCGATGGCTCCAGGCGGCGGGAACGGCACGGAGAACGCGATGGCCAGCACCGCCAGGGCGATCGGCGTGCGGGTCATGACACGGGTCGCGAGCTCCGAACGCCGGCCGAATGACAGGGCGAGCGCCAGCAGCCCGAACCCGAGGCCCAGGAACAGCACCGTGATCGCGCCGAAGCCCGGCAGGCCCCAGCGCAGCCACGCGGCGGTCTCCGCAAAGCCGCCGGCGAGGAACGACGGCAGCCACAGCTGGAACAGCGGGTCGGCATAGCGCTCCGGCGCGTTCGGCATGGTCGTCGTGGCGACGAAGAAGATCGCGACCGACAGGAGCATCAGCGGGATTGCGACGATGCGGGCCCGCGCCGGGCTGAACGCGACGAGCACCGCCGCGAACGGCAGGGCCGGGAGCAGGAACCGGGGACCGGGGGTCCAGCCGCCGAACGGCAGGTAGTAGCCGGCGTTGTACAGCAGGAACAGGACGACGATCGCGGCGCAGACGAGGACCTCGGGCCGAACGTCGCGGCGCCGCAGGGCGATGAGCCCGAGCGGAACGAGGATGAACCAGGGCGCGAGCCAGATGAGGCCTCGCGGGCTGACCATCAGGTCGAGGAACGTGTCCAGCTCGGGCCAGCTGACGCCCATAATCCCTTGGCTCATGCCTGACGCGAACTGGCCCGGGAGCAGGTTGGAGTAGCCGAGGCTGAGCGGGCTGCCGAACGCCAGCCAGTTGTGCGCCAGGAGGATTCCGGCGAGCGGCAGGCCGCCGAGGATGAAGCGGAGCGCCACGCGGCGGCCAAGGAACAGGGCGTACACCAGGAGCGCCGCCACTCCCAGCGCCACCGGGAACTCGATGACGACCGCCCAGCCGGCGAGAAAGCCCGCAGCCAGCGCATTCCAGCGCCCCGGCCGCCGCTTCTGGCGGTGGAGCAGGTAGAAGGCGCCGAACAGCGCTGCAGCCGCGGTGGCGTGCCCGAAGAGCATCGTCGCGAAGGGGAAGGCGATCGAGCCGAAGCCATAGGCGAGCCCGACGGTGATCGCCCAGCGCTCGTCCATGAGGCCGACCAGGAATCGGATCAGCAGCAGGACCAGGATCGCCGTGGCAAGCCCGCTCTCCACGAACGCCAATGCCTGGACCGCCTCGATCGCATCGGGCGTGCCGCCCCCGGTCACCTGGCTCGTGAGCGAGAGGAACACATAGACGGGAACGCCGAGCAGCGCCGTCCCCGGTGCCTTGTCCGAGTACCAGTGGCCGGCAGAGAACGCCTTGTCGCCGGTGTTCTCGTGGAAGCTGTCGATCTGGAGGGTCTGCTCCTCCACGATCGCCCGAACGAGGTCGTAGCGGCTGTACTCGTTCCAGGCGGGCACCTGCCGGAAGAAGCCGTAGGCGAACACCAGAGCCGCGAGGATCAGCAGCTCGCGGCGGAAGCGCAGGTCACGGGCGGCCCACCAGGCCCTCGCTCGGCGCAGCATCGCAGGAAGGATGGGAGGTCCCCCGGTCAAAAGGAAGAGGGCCCGGGAGATCCCGGGCCCTCGTTCCGTCCTAGGTCAGGTCCCTTCCGGGACGGCGACTAGTCCTTGCTCTTCGCCTTGGAAGGGGCGAGGACGATGACGCTGCCGGCGAGGACGCCGAGCGCCGCGAGGAGCATCCACAGCCCGCTCGACTGCTGCCCGGAGCCGGTGGCGCCGATCGTGTCGGTCTGCGGCTGGGTGTTGGTCGTCGAGGCGACGGAGGTCGTGAAGTTCGTCGTCGTCGTCTCCGTGTCGGTCGTCGACGCGACCGAGGTGGTGAAGACGGTCGTCGTGGTCGTGGTCGTCGTCTCTTCGCCCGCGCAGGCGTGGCTGAGGACGAGGTTCCCGCCGTCGATGTCGGTCTCGGCGCTGACGAGGACCGAGTCCATGTCGCCGGTCACCACCACGTAGAAGTGGAGTGCGCCGGGACCCTTCTCGGTATTCGCCACGTCGTTCGCCGAGCCCGTCGAGGTCACGACGTCAATCGTCGCGCTCGAGGCAGCCGGGTCGGTGAGGATGAAATGCAGGCCGATCTCGCCGTCGCCGATCTCAATGTTGAGCTCGTCGAAGTCGTCACAGACCTGCTTGTTCTCGAGGATCACGCCGATTGTCTTGCCGGCCTGATTCTCCTGGAGCTCCTCGGCGAGTGCGACGCCGACGACGCCCATGCTCAGGACGCCCGCGCCGATCAACGCCAGGATCTTGTTCCGCTTCATGAGTTTCGATATCCCTCCCTATCCCAAATGGACCGGACCCAGTGAAATTTCTTCTTCGGACGGTGGCGCCACACGGCGCCGTACCGAAGTCCCGTTGACCTCACCGGGGTCAATCGGGCCCGTAGTGTGCACGAAGGTCCACCCCTCGTCTAGTACTTCTTCACGTCCATTAACCGCACAAATCGAGCCCAGACCTGTGCAGTCCGACACGAAAATCGTTGCGTTCAGTCGATCTCGGTGCGCCGCGTTGGAAACGGGCTAGTACTTTCGATCAACAGGCGGAGCCCCGGCGGTGCGGCAGCGGTGCCCGGGGTACGCCTCAGTACCATGACCCTGTGACGACGTCGAGCGATCCGACCGAGGTGTCGACCCTCCGCCAGGCGGCCCGGCAGGCGGTCGCGAGCGCCCTCGCGCGCGCGATCGATTCAGGGCTGCTGCCGGACTTGCCGGGGGCGCGGGCCGTTGAGGTCGATGTCAGCCGGCCGGCCAACCCCGAGCACGGCGACGTGGCGTCGAACGTTGCGCTTCGACTGGCCAGGCCGATGCGCATGGCCCCGCCGGCCATTGCCGCCGTCCTCGCGGCGGAGCTCTCCGCGGCCATGGACGGCACCGCTGCCGTCGTTGCGTCCGCGGAGGCCGCGGGGCCGGGCTTCGTGAACCTCCACTACGGCGACGTCGCGCTCGAGGGGATGGTCGACCGCGCGCGGCGCAATCCGGAGGCCTGGGGACGCGCGGCATCGAGCGAGGCCGGCGGCGCGTCCGGCAGGCACGTCAACGTCGAGTTCGTGTCCGCGAATCCGACGGGGCCGCTGACCGTGGGCAACGCCCGCGGCGCGTTCGTCGGCGACCTGCTCGCGCGCGTCCTCGAGGCCGGCGGCCAGCGCGTCACCCGCGAGTACTACTTCAACGACTCGGGCGCGCAGGTCCGCAACCTGGGGGCGTCCGTGCTCGCGCTGCGGGACGGGCGCGACGTGCCGGAGGATGGCTATCACGGCGAGTACGTGGCGGACCTGGCGCGCGAGCTGCCCGACGGCATCGTCCCGAGCGGCGGCGACGAGGACTCCCGCGCCTGGGCGGCGGGCCGCTGGGCGTCGGACCGGATCCGCGCGGGGATCGAGGCCTCGCTCGAGCGCCTCGGCGCCCATTTCGATGTCTGGACGACCGAAGGCAGCCTCCACGAGAACGGCTGGGTTTCCCAGGCGATGGAACGGCTCCGCGCGGGCGGGCACCTGTACGAGCGGGACGGCGCGACGTGGTTCCGCTCGACCGCCTTCGGCGACGACAAGGACCGCGTGCTGGTCAAGTCGGACGGGAGCATGACGTACTTCGCGTCCGACATCGGCTACGTGATCGAGAAGTTCAGCCGCGGTTTCGACCACCTCATCTACATCTGGGGATCGGACCACCACGGGACGGTCGCGCGGCTGCGGAACGCAGCGGAGGCGATGGGCTTCGACAAGGCGGTCGTCGAGGTGATCCTCACCGGCTGGGTCCATTTCGTCGAGGGCGGGAGGGAGCTCTCGATGTCCAAGCGCGCAGGGACGTTCATCGCGCTCGACGACCTGCTCGAGCAGCTGGGGGTCGACGCCGCCCGGTGGTACTTCGCCAGCCGCGGCGCGAACGTCAACATGGACGTGGACCTCGAGGTCGCGCGCAAGCAGTCCAGCGAGAACCCGGTCTACTACGTGCAGTACGCGCACGCGCGGATCGCATCGATCCTCCGCAAGGCCGAGGCGGCGGGGCTCGCACCGTCAGCGGCGCTGGAGGGATCCGGGCTGCTCGCGGGGGGGCCGGAGGGCACGCTGGCGAGAATCGTCGCTCGGCTGCCGGAGGTGATCGAGGATGCCGCGGCAGTACAGGAGACGCAGGGCGTCACGACCTACGCAACGGAGCTCGCGACGGCCTTCCACGCCTTCTACCGCGACGCGCGGGTGGTCGATCCGGAAGCTCCGGAGCTGTCCGCGCAGCGGCTCGCGCTCGTCGACGCGACGCGAATCTCGCTCGCGAACGCCCTCGGGCTCCTGGGAATCTCCGCGCCGGACTCGATGTAGCCGGAGCGCCGCCGAGCGCTCCGCGGGCCTGAGCGCTCTCAGGCCGGAGCGCCCCTCAGCCGGCGAGCGCCGCGAGGATGTCCGCCGCTCGAGCCCCGACCGCGACGAGCACGGTCCTCGCGCCGTCCGAGGCGACGACGCCGTCAGGATCCCCCGCCCGCGCGGCCGTCGAAGCCGCGGTGAGGAAGTCAGCGGCGTCCGCGGCCGTGTCCCAGGTGGTGGCGATGCCGACGCCCACCGCGCCGTCCGGGCCCCGCAGGATGACCAGGCGGTCGCCCCCCCAGCCCGCGGCCGCGGCTTGCGCCTCGACCCCGGGGACGCCGCCCTGGGTCAGCCAGATGGACAGCAGCAGCTCCCCGAGCGTGTCCTGGCCCGCCGCGGTCCAGCCGGTCCCGAGCGCCTTCGCGACGTCGGGCAGGGTGACGGCCGTCGGCTCCTCCCGCTGGGCGTACTTCTCCGGGTGCAGGATCTGCTCCGTCGAGCCCGGCGGGTCCTTGAACGCCGCGTCCACGGCCTCGTAGCCACCCTGCCCGAGGAGCGTCGACACGAACGCGAGACCGCGCTCGTAGGGGAAGAGCGCCGTTTCACGCACGAACGGCGGCGCGTTCTGCAGCGCCTCGAGCGCCTTCGGATCCATCGAGGCCGCGAGGACCTCACCGAGCTGCTGCGGAGTCAGGTTGGTCGTCATGTAGGCGGTCTGGATCGAGGTGGCATCGCCCTCGACGAGCGCAAGGCGCGCGAGCTGCTGATCGCTCTGATCGGCGACGTCGAGGCCCAGCTTGTCCAGTCCCAGGACCTGGTCGTCGAGCTGGTGCGTGAACTCATGGGCGTAGGTGACGATCTGGGCGCCGTCCAGCTGCCCCGATCGGTTCACCACGTACAGCTCGTCCTTCTCGGGCGAGTAGTAGCCCGCGACCTGGCCGGACTGGAAGTCGAGCATGATCGTCCGGAGGTTCGATCCGGGCGGGAGCAGCCCCAGCGTGATCAGGAGGTCCTCGGACAGCCGGAGCTCCGCCGGCGTGTTCTCGCGGTCGAAGTCCGCGGTGAGGTTCGCGATCAGCTGGGTCGCGTCGAGCGTGACCGGCTCGACGGCCTTCGTGGGTTGCAGGCCGCGCATGGCTTCGACGGCGGCGCGGATCTCCGCGTAGACCTCCGCGGCGGGTCTCGCCGACGCGCCCGGCGTCCCGCTCGGCGGCGCTCCGGCGGACGGCACCGGCGAGGTCGGTGCGAGCGTGGCAGTCGCCGGCGCGGACGGCGACGGCGCGACGTTGCCGCAGCCGGTCACGACCGCGGCCGAGAGCGCGAGCGAGAGCAGGCGGATCGAGAGCAGCCGGATCGACAGAAGGGAGCGCATCGGGCGGCGATGCTACCGGCCCGCGCTGCCCGCCGTCTCCCGGACGATCGGTCCGTTGGGGTTTCTTAATCGGATGGCGCCTTGGGTCTGAACCCCGGCCGCATAGTCTCGACCTCGGACCGAACCCTTCGAGGTTCCATCCTCCCTCCCTCCGACCGGGGGCGCCGATTGGGCAGGCGCCTCCGGTCTTTTCTTTGCCTTGGCCGCGTGATCTCCCGCCACGCCCGCGAAGCGATCGGCGAGTGAGCCGGTTCTGTCAGAATCGGGTTGATGGAGATCACCTGGTACGGACAGACGTGCGTGCGGCTGCGCGGGCGCGATGCCGTGGTCGTGGCGGACGCGTATCAGTCGATCGTGGGGCCGACGGGCCGCGGGATCACCGCCGACATCGCCACGTACAGCCACCCGGACGACGCGCCGCTCGCCAAGGCCAAGGGCCGCCGCACCCGCGACGGGAAGACGGTCATGCCGAGCAGCCTGGAGCAGGCGTTCGCGCTCGATGGACCGGGCGAGTACGAGGTCAAGGACGTCCTCCTGACGGGCGTCCGCACCCGCCGCGATGGCGACAACGGCACGGGGCGCGGCGCTGGAACGGCCTTCGTGGTCGAGCTCGACGGGCTGCACACCATCCACCTCGGCGACATCGGCAACCTGCTGACCGAGGAGGAGCTCGGCGACATCGGCTCTGTCGACATCGCCTGCGTGCCGGTGGGCGGATCCCTCACGCCGACCAGGACGGCCGAGCTGATCGCCCAGCTGGACCCGAAGATCGTCGTGGCCATGCCGGTCTGCCCCGAGGAGGGCGACTGCGCGGAGGCGCTCGGGAAGTTCTTCCAGGAGATGGGTGGCGAGCCGACTGCGCAACCCAAGCTGTCGGTGACGATCTCGTCCCTGCCGTCCGAGACGACGGCGGTCCTGCTGGAGTCTCGCGGCAAGGCCTGATAGCCCGGCAGCTCTAGGCCGGAGCTTCCCGCTCCAGGACCACGCGCCCACGCTTCACCACGGCGCGGATGAGGTCCGCTGCCGGCCAGTACGGGATCTGGCGGTGCGTGGGGACCGCCCAGATCGCGAAGTCGGCCTGCCGGCCGCTCTCGATGGATCCGACCTCCTCGCCGATGCCCAGCGCCGCGGCTGCGTTCACCGTGACTGCCGCCAGCGCCTCCGACGGCGTCAGCCTGAGGGTCAGGCACGCGACCGTGAGCACGAACGGCAGGCTCGCGGTGGGCGAGGTGCCGGGGTTGAAGTCCGTGGCCAGTGCGACCGGGACGCCGCGCTCGATGAACGTCCGCGCGGGGGCGACCTCGTCATGCATCAGGAACCACGTCGTCGCGGGGAGGAGCACCGCCACGACCGGATGGCCGTTGCCCGCTGCCGCAGCCAGGGCATCGATGCCGGCCTTCGACGGAACGGCGAGGTGATCGGCGGACAGCGCGCCGAGCTCTGCGGCCAGCTCCGCGCCGCCGCTCGGTGCCAGCTCGTCGGCGTGCAGCCGCGATTGGAGCCCCAGCCGGGCGGCCTCGCGCAGGATGCGGCGTGACTGCTCCGGGCTGAAGACGCCGCGCTCGCAGAACACATCAGCGAACTTCGCACGACCCTGCGCCGCGACGCCCGGGAGCTGCTCCTCCAGCAGGTGCCTGACGTAGGCCTCCGTGCCGTCGGGGCGGGCACGGAACTCCGGGGCCACCGCGTGGGCGCCCAGCCAGGTCGGGTGGATCTCGATCGGGCCTTCCTTGCCGAGCCGATGTGCGACCTCGAGGAGCCGCAGCTCGGTCGGCAGGTCGAGGCCGTACCCGGACTTCGCCTCGATCGTCGTGGTGCCGTGGGCCAGCATCTCGCCGAGCCAGCGCCGCCCGTGCTCCAGGAGCTCGTCCTCCGTCGCGGCGCGCGTGGCGGCAACGGTGGCCAGGATCCCGCCGCCCGCCTGCAGGATCTCGAGATAGTCCGCGCCGCGCTGGCGCAGCACGAGCTCGTTCTCGCGGGAGCCGGCGAAGAGCAGGTGCGTGTGGGGGTCGATGAGCCCCGGCGTGACCGTGCCGCCCTGCACGTCGAGGCGCGCGAAACGGGCGACCGGGTAGCCGCTCCCCTCCAGCGCCTGGAGGAGGTCGGCCCGCGGGCCGGCGGCGAGGATCCGGCCCTCCCACGACGCGACCGCGGGAGCCGTCTCGTGGCGCCAGTCACCACCGGGCGCGGTGAGGAGCGCCGGGTCGTCCATGCGCGAGCCGACGCGCAGCCCGCCGGCCAGCGTCGCGACCTCCGAGGCGTTCTCGATCAGCAGCCCCGGCAACCCGTCCGAGGCACGTCCGCCCTGGAGGAGTCGGAGTCCCGCGCCGCCCACGTCAGCGAGATGCGGAATCTGCGCGAGCGGCGGCCGCGAGCCGCTGCTCCAGGACCATCATCGGATCGGCGTCCCGGAGCCGCAGGTAGCGCGCGGCAGCGTCGAATCTCGCCGCCGCATCCGCGTCCGCGTCTTCGGCCGTACCGGGATTCCGGCCGGCCCCGGCGTGCGCCGCGACGCCATCGAAGGCGGCCTGCGGGGCGAGCCCGATGAGTTCGGACTCCTTCGGTGCCACGCCCTCCTCCGCCGCGAGCCTCGCGACCTCGTCCCAGACGCGCCACATCGGCGTCGTCTCGAAGTCGAGCAGGTTCATCGACACCTGCGCCGCGTCCAGCCCTTCGATGAAGAAGCCGTTGCCCTGCACGGCCGCGAGCCCGCCGCCGGACTCTCGCACGCGACGCGCGATGCGCTTCGCGACCTCGACGTCGTTCGTGTCGAGATTGATGTTCCAGGCGATGAGGAACGGCCGCGCCCCGACCGCGACGGCTCCCGCGCGGGCGTGCGCACGCGAAGGACCGAAGTCGGGCGCGCGTTCCGCCACGCCGGCGAGCAGGTCGTTCCGAACGCCCTCGTAGCCGCCGCGTCGCACGTCGGCGAGGCGCACGCGCTCCGGCCGCGTGGCCGCGCGCGCGTACAGGTAGACCGGAATGTCGAAGCGCTCCGCGACGCGGGCCCCGAAGCCCCGCGCCAGGTCGATCGCATCATCCATCGTCGTCGAACCGAGCGGCACGAACGGCACGACGTCGACCGCCCCGATGCGGGGGTGCTCGCCGCTGTGGCGCTCCATGTCGATCTGCTCGATCGCGACCTGGAGGGTGCGCTCGAGGGCCGCCGCGACCGCGGGCGCCTCGCCGGCCAGCGTCAGGACCGACCGGTTGTGGGAGGCGTCGCTCGTGCGGTCCAGGAGGTGCGCTCCGGGGGTCCCCTCGACGGCCGCCGCCAGCCGGTCGACGACGTCGAGCCGGCGACCCTCCGAATAGTTCGGGACCGACTCCACCAGCACCGCGAGATCGTGACACAGGCGGCACGCCCCGCGGGCGCCGGGCAGTTTCCGTGCCGGCGCATGAGCAAAACGCCCGTTCAGCCGCGCTTTCGAGACTTCGCGCTCACTTTGTCGAAAGTAGATATTGACATTTCGAAAGTTGATGTGACATCCTGTCAATCGCCACCACGAAACACCCAGAAAGGAATGGGAAATGATCGCCTCGATGTTCAACCTCGATCACCGACTCGCCGAGCTCCGCCCCACCGAGTCCGAGCTCCGGATCGCCCGCGAGCGGCGGGACGCCAACCAGGTTTCCCGGCTGGCCCGCACGGCCGGCCGGACCGCCCGCCGACTGCTGGACGCGAGCAACGCCGGCAGCCAGTCCTCGCGCCTGGCCGCCGGCTGAGCCGCCGCACACCCCGAAGACTCGGCCCACCCTCGACGACTTCCGGAGCCCCACCGACGATGACCACGATCGCCGCCGCAGAGCCACGACCGCGCAACCCCTTCGCCATCCGTGACTTCCGCCTGCTGATGCTGATCGGCGGCGTGTCCGTCGACCGGCTGTCGCCGCGGCGGGTGATGCTCGCCGCGAAGCTCCTGTCGCGGACCGTGCGCCGCATGGGCCTCGAGCCGGTCTACGAGGCCGCCCCGGCCGGCGTCGCGCGCGATGCAGGCGCGCAGACGGACATCGCCCCTGCGTCTGCCTGATCATCCCCCGCCATGACCTTGCGACAGCGCCTCGTCGGCGCACGGATCCTGCGGCCGCTCCGGAGGCGCGACTACGCGCTCCTCGTCGGCGGCGCCATCGCCTCGCTGCTCGGCGACGGCTTCTTCTACGTTGCCCTCGCCTGGCAGGTCTACGCGATCAGCAACGTCCCGACGGCGCTCTCCCTGGTGCTCCTCGCGATCAGCCTCCCCAACGTCCTGCTCGTGCTGGTCGGCGGCGTCTTCGCGGATCGCTACGACCGGCGGCGGCTCATGGTCGCTGCCGACATCGTCCGCGCGGCGGCGCTGGGGGTGATCGCACTTCTCTCTGCGGCGGGCGTGCTGGAGCTGTGGCACATCGCGGCGCTCGTGGTGTTCGTCGGCGCGGGTGACGCGTTCTTCAACCCCGCCTCCACCGCGATCCTGCCGGACCTGGTGCCGGATGACGACCTCGCGAGCGCCAACGCCCTCGCCGGGATCTACCGCCCGGTGATGATCCGGATGGTCGGGCCGGCGCTGGCCGGGCTGGTCGTGGCGGCCTTCGGGCCTGCGCCGGCGTTCGCGGTCGACGGCGCGTCGTTCCTCGTCTCCGCCCTCGCGGTCTGGTCGATCCGGACGCGACCGGCCCCGCGAGCGGCAGCGGACCACGGCCTCCGGGCGACGGTCGCCCAGGTCGGGGAAGGGCTGCGCTACGCGCGCAGCAAGCCGTGGATCTGGGCGACCCTCGTGGCGGCGATGCTCTCGCTGCTGGTGTTCATCGGGCCGATCGAGGTCCTGGTGCCGTTCATCATCAAGAACAAGCTCGCGCTCGGACCGGAGGCGCTCGGGCTGATCTTTGCGGTTGGCGGGATCGGCTCGCTCGCGATGTCGCTGGTGATCGGCGTCGTGGGGCTGCCGCGACGGCGCGTGACCGCGATGTACGTCGCGTGGTCGCTGGGCGTCGCGGCGACGGCGCTGTACGGGGCGATGACCTCGCTGTGGCAGGCGCTGCTGGTCAGCTTCGTGCTCCAGGCGAGCTTCATGCTCGGCTCCGTGATCTGGACGACGATGCTCCAGCAGCTGGTGCCGCGGGAGCTGCTGGGCAGGATCTCGAGCCTCGACTGGATGATGTCGGTCGGGCTGGTCCCGTTGTCCTTTGCCCTCACGGGCCCCATCGCGGACGCGATCGGGCCGGAGACGACCCTCATCTGGGCGGGCATCCTGGGCGCGATCTTCATGTTCGCCCTGATCTTCGTCCCGGGCGTTCGCGATCCGGAGCGCGATCCCGCGATGACCGCGACCGCGGGCGTGGCCACGCCCGCCGAGCCCTAGCCGGCGGGGTCCCGGCCCGCGGAGCCCTGGCCCGCCTCGTCCGCGCGGTCCAGCATCGGGACCTGGACGCCCCGCTCCCGCGCGACCTCGATCGCCCGCTCATAGCCGGCGTCGACGTGGCGCAGGACGCCCATCGCGGGGTCCGTGGTGAGGACCCGCTCCAGCTTCAGCGCCGCCAGCTCGGTGCCGTCGGCGACGACGACCATCCCCGCGTGCTGGCTGTAGCCGATCCCGACGCCGCCGCCGTGGTGGATGCTCACCCACGTCGCGCCGGCGGCGGTGTTGACCAGCGCGTTGAGCAGGGGCCAGTCGGCCACCGCGTCCGTGCCGTCCCGCATCGCCTCCGTCTCGCGGTTCGGTGATGCCACGGAGCCCGAGTCCAGGTGGTCCCGCCCGATCACGATCGGCGCGCTGACCTCGCCCGTGCGGACGAGCTCATTGAACGCCGCGCCTGCGCGCGCACGCTCGCCGTAGCCGAGCCAGCAGATGCGCGCCGGAAGACCCTGGAACGGCACGCGTTCCTCCGCCAGCCGGATCCAGCGCGCGAGGGATTCATCGTCGGGGAACAGCTCGAGGATCGCGCGGTCGGTCCGCCGGATGTCCGCGGGATCGCCGCTGAGCGCGGCCCACCGGAACGGCCCACGGCCCTCGCAGAATTGCGGCCGGATGAACGCGGGCACGAAGCCCGGGTAGTCGAAGGCATCCTCGACGCCGGCGTCCTTCGCCTGCGCGCGCAGGTTGTTGCCATAGTCGAAGACGACAGCGCCGGCGCGCTGGAAGTCGAGCATCGCGCGAACGTGGGCGGCCATCGAGGCGGTCGAGCGGCGGAGGTACTCCTCGGGCTGGTGCTCGCGCAGCATCGCCGCGTCGTCCAGCGAGATCTCGGCCGGGACGTAGCCGGCCAGCGAGTCGTGGGCCGAGGTCTGGTCGGTGACGACGTCGAAGCGCTCGCCGGCTTTCGCCCAGACGGGCTCGATCTCGGCGGCGTTGCCGACGAGGGCGATCGACAGGGCCTCGTCGGCTGCGGCGGCCTGCCGCGCCCAGGCGAGGGCCTCGTCCGGCGACTCGGTCAGCCGATCGACGTAGCCGATCTCGAGGCGCCGCTTCGCACGTGCCGGGTCGACCTCGATGACGATCGCGACGCCCTCGTTCATCGTGACCGCGAGCGGCTGCGCGCCGCCCATGCCGCCGAGCCCCGCCGTGAGCACGACGCGCCCCCGGACGCTCCCGCCGAAGTGCTGGCGCGCGAGCTCCGCGAACGTCTCGTACGTGCCCTGCAGGATCCCCTGGGTTCCGATGTAGATCCAGGAGCCCGCGGTCATCTGGCCGTACATCATCAGCCCGGCCTTCTCGAGCTCGCGGAAGTGGTCCCAGTCGGCCCACTTCCCGACGAGGTTCGAGTTGGCGATCAGCACCCGCGGCGCCCATTCGTGCGTCCGCACCACTCCGACGGGCTTGCCGCTCTGGATCAGCAGCGTCTCGTCGTCGTCCAGGTCGCGGAGCTCGCGGACGATCGCATCGAAGGCCGCCCAGCTGCGGGCCGCGCGACCGGTCCCGCCGTACACGACGAGCGCGTCGGGGTTCTCCGCGACCTCGGGATCGAGGTTGTTCATGAGCATCCGCAGGGCCGCCTCCTGCCCCCAGCCCTTGCAGGACAGCTGGCTTCCGTGGGGCGCGCGAACGGGTCGTGCGCCGGGCAGCGCTGCGCTCAATCGGGAACCTGCAGCGTCGACATGAGCTTCTCGCCGAAGCGACCCTCGCCGACCGACGACGCCGAGACGAGCAGGCGCTGGTCCTCCAGCCACACGTGATAGGTGCGCAGCGCGGCGACGCAGGAGGTCACGTAGGTGTTCCGGCCCCCGAGCTCGGCCTGTGCGCGCCCGACGACGCCGCCCGAGGCGGTGCAGGCGCCCTGGTCGTAGGAATCGCGCCACTGCTGGAATGCTGCCTCGCCGAAGGCGCCGGGTCGCAGCCGCACGACCCATGCCACGACCAGGTTGCTGCCGTCGACCGCGACCGCTGCGTCGGCCGCCTCCGCGACCTGGCCGAGATCGAGCGTGTTGAGGAGGGTCGCGGCCTCGGTGGCGTCCTCGTTGAGCGCCACGCCGTCGATCGTCGGCGGGAGGACTATGAGGACCGTCGGGTCGAGGAGGACGCCCGTTGCGTCGTCGGGCGGCGAGGGGCTCGGCGGCGGCCCGAGGCTCCCGAGCGGGTCCTGGGAGGTGCCGCCACTCGTGGCGCCGGGAAGGGACTCGCCGGAGCCGAGCGCGCCGGACGGCGGGTTCGAGCCACAGGCAGCCAGGAGAGCCGCAGCCAGCAGAGCCACGGTGGCCAGCGTCGCCAGCAGTCGCCCCCGACGCGGTGGCGTCGTCACAGCTCCCTCCGGACGACGGGGAAGCGCGGGTCGTCGATCGCCAGGTCGAAGCCGCACGCCGACCAGAATGCCGGGTTCGCCGCGCTCGTCGCGTCGGGGCGGGCCTGCGGCTCGGGATACGCCTCCACCGCGGAGAACCCGCGCGCCGCGAGATCCTCGACGACCGCCTCGACCAGCGCCCGCGCGTGCCCCTGAGCTCGGGCGGCAGTCGTGGTCGCGATGCAGGTGATCACGGCGGGCAGCGGCGCGCTCGGCAGCCGCGGGTAGAGCTCGCGGACGCGCTGCGCCCGTGGGTACGCCGAGAGCGGGCCGAACTGGCAGTAGGCCGCGGCGTCGCCGTTGATCTCGAGGACCTTGGCGTAGCTGCCGAAGACGCTCAGGCCTCGGACCAGGAGCTGCAGCTTCCGCGGCGCATCGGCGGCGACGGCCGGCCCCGAGCGCGGCCGCGGCGCGAACGGGTTCTCGAGGCTCGCCTCGCCGTGGTCGCCCTCGCCGTCGTCGTCGGCGGCGAACGGGTCGAACGGCGTGCCCGCGCCTCCGCCGGCTCGGGCCTTCGGGTCGAACGGGTTGAATGCCGGCCCGCTCGATGCGGGTGCGAACGGGTTGAAGGGCTTCGCAGGCTCGGCTGCCGGAGGCGGCGCCGGCTCCAGCCAGGACAGCCGCGCGGCCTTGGAGCCGCGCTTCTCGTCCTCCCAGAAGTCGCAGGTTCGATGGTCGAAGCCCGGGTCGGCGCAGGGGGGAATCCGCCCGAAGCCGGCCTCGTCGGTGACGTCAAGGATTTGGATCGCGGTCACTGCCGGCCGGGCCTCACGCCATCCCCGGGGCGCGCCAGCTCCGCGAGCCGCCCGTCGCGCACCAGTCGCCAGGCCGCCTCGATGTCCGGGCCGGGCTCGCGGTCGCCCTCCCACGGCCGCACGACCTCGCGCACCAGCGCATGCGCCGCCGCGACACCCGCGCCCGGGGTCACGTGCGAGCCCGGCTCCGCGGCGTCGAGCAGCGGCAGCCGCAGGTCCAGCGCTCGCGCCGCGCACAGCAGCTCGATCGCCACGATCTTCTGGACGTGCTCCAGGATCGTGCGCGCCTGGCGCCCGGCGATCGGGCCCATGGAGACGTGGTCCTCCTGGTTCGCGCTCGTCGGGATGGAGTCGGCCGACGCCGGGTGCACGAGGACCTTGTTCTCCGAGGCCAGGGCCGCCGCGGTGTACTGGAGCAGCATCAACCCTGCCTCGAGGCCGGAGTCGGAGCCCAGGAACGCCGCCAGGTGATCGTTCAGGTGGGGATCCTGGAGCAGCGCGATCCGCCGCTCGGCGATGGAGCCCAGCTCGGCCAGCGCGAGCTTCGCGAAGTCGAGCGCGAGCGCGATCGGCTCCCCGTGGAAGTTGCCGCCGGAGATGACGCGACCGCCGCCCGTCGCGCGAGCCGAGCCATCCACCACGCCGCCGTCCGGGAAGATCAGCGGGTTGTCCGTGGCCGCGTTCATCTCGATCGCGAGCACGCGCTCCAGGTGCGCCAGCGCGTCGCGGACCGCGCCGTGGACCTGCGGGACGCAGCGCAGCGAGTAGGGATCCTGGACCTTGTGCGCCGAGGCGTGGTGGGAGCGCTGGACGCCGCTGTCGCGGAGGAGCTCCCGCAGCTCGGCCGCGACGGAGACCTGGCCCGGGTGCGGGCGTGCCTCCTGCAGCGCCGCCGCGAAGGCCACGTCGGTCCCGAGCAGCGCCTCGACCGACATCGCCGCCGCGACGTTGGCCGTCGCGACGAGACGGCGCCCGTCGGCCGCGAGCAGCGCACCCAGCGCGGACATCAGCTGCGTGCCGTTGAGGATCGCCAGCCCCTCTTTGGCCCCGAGCCGGAGCGGCTCCAGCCCGGTTTCACGCAGGGCGATCAGCGCCGGGACCACCTGGCCCGCGAGCTCCACCTGGCCCCGTCCGATCAGCGGCAGCCCGAGATGCGCGAGTGGCGCGAGGTCGCCTGACGCGCCCACCGAGCCCTGAGCCGGGATGACGGGATGGATGCCGAGCCGGAGGAAGTCGAGCAGCCGCTCCGCGACCTCCGGCCGCGCGCCGGAGAACCCCAGCGCCAGGGTGTTCGCCCGCAGCAGCAGCATCGCCCGAACGACATCCCGCGGGAGCGGCTCGCCCACGCCCGCCGCGTGGCTCACGAGGAGGTTCTCCTGGAGTCGCTCGGCGTCCGCCGGCTCGATCAACCGGTCCGCCATGGCGCCTACGCCCGTGGTCACGCCGTACACCACGGCGCCCTCGGCAACCAGCGAGTCGACGACCGCCCGCGAGCGCTCCATCCGGCTGCGTGCGGCCGCATCGAGGGTGGCCGGCGCGCCGTGCCGGGCGACCGCCTCGACCTGCTCGATGGTCAGGTCGGCGCCGGTCAGCAGGACGCCTTCCACGGTCACGGGCCGAGGATAGTCGGCTATCTTCCCTCGATGCTTGCCTTCATCGACCAGATCGTCATCCCGTTCCTGAACGGGCTCTACGGCGCCGTCGGGTACGTCGGGGTGGCCCTCGCGATGGCGATCGAGTCGGCCATGGTCCCGCTCCCCTCGGAGCTGGTGCTGCCGTATGCCGGCTTCCTCGTCGGGGATCCCTCCCAGATCGAGCCGCTGACGAACGCGCGCTGGGATTTCTGGATCGTCGTCATCGTCGCGACGCTGGGCAACACGCTGGGCTCGATCGTCGGCTACTACATCGGCGCGATCGGCGGCCGGCCCTTCCTGGAGCGGTACGGCAAGTACCTGCTGATCCGGCCGCACGAGCTGGAGCTGGCGGACCACTTCTTCCAGAAGTACGGCCCGGCGACCGCATTCTTCAGCCGGCTGATGCCGATCGTCCGGACGTTCATCTCGTTCCCGGCGGGCGTGGCCCGCATGCCGATCGGCAAGTTCATCGTCTACTCGACGCTGGGCGCGCTGCCCTGGTCGATCCTCCTGGTCTGGGCGGGCGAGCAGCTGGGCGCGAACTGGGTCGAGATTCGCCACATGCTCCAGCCCTACGACCTGCTGATCGCGGTCCTCGGGGTGCTCTTCGTCGCTGGCTTCATCTGGTGGCGCCTGGGGATGCCGGGCTGGCGGCGCGGGAAGGCCGCGGCCTCGGACTCGACGACCTAGGAGGCGTTCCCGCGCGCGGCCTCCTCCGGGGGGCGGCGCTGCCGGAAGGCCCGCCACAGGGCGAGGTCGTAGACGATCTTCAGGCCGCCGGCGAGGAAGAACGGCACGGAGGCGAGACCCGGCACGGCGAACAGCGGCGCCGCGATCAGCGGTGACAGGGCGGCGCCAGTCGTGCGCGCAATGCCCGTGATGCCTGCCGCGGCGCTCCGCTCATCGGCATCGACGACGGCCATCGTGTAGCTCTGGCGCGTGGGCACGTCCATCTGGCTGATGCTGAATCTGGCCAGCAGCACGATGATCGCGAGCTCCACCGTCGGCATCAGGGGCACCAGCATCAGCAGCACGTTCGACGGCAGGTGTGTGAAGACCATGGTGTTGATGAGCCCGATCCGCTTCGCGATCCGAGCCGCCGCGAGCGCGGAGATGGCGGCCAGGATGTTGGCGCCGAAGAAGATCGCGCCCAGCACCGGCTCGGGCAGCCCGAAGCGCTCGTGGAACCAGAACGCCAGCAGGCTCTGGACGATCAGCCCGCCGCCGAAGGCATCGAGCGCGAACAGCGACGCCAGCCGCAGCACGATGCCCTGCGATCGATGGAGGCCCAGCCGTCGGGCGATCGACGTGTCGACCGGCGGGACCTCGATCGCCGAGCTGACCCTCGCCACGATCGGCACGAGCGCGAGGGCCGCGACAGCGTAGCCGACGAGGATCGCTCGATACGCGTCGATCGCCGGCCACCCCGCCGCCTGGAGCGCGCCCGCGACGAACCCCGCCACCAGCGCACCCGTCGCGGTCGCGACCGAGCCGACGAGGTTGTACCAGGCGTACGTCGCCGTGCGACGCCCCGCCGGCGTGACCTCCGTCAGCGCGGCCTGCTCGATCGGCAGGAACGGCCCGACCTCGTTGCCGGAGGGGCTCAGCACGCCGATCGTGGCGACGACGAGCAGCACGACGAACGAGGTGTTGTCCGTGAACACGATCCCCGCCGCGGCCATCAGCAGCGCGCCGATGACGAGCGTCCGCCGCCGCCCGATGCGATCGGCGTGGGTCGTGAGGTACAGGCTGATCAGCGTGTCGCCGGCAAGTGTCAGGGTCAGAAGGATTCCGATCTCGCCCGGCTGGAGGCCGGCGGCCGCGAGGTAGAGGACGAGGATGACCCCGAGGGCGCCGTAGCCGAACATCCGGACCGCCCGCGCCAGGAACAGCAGGCGCGCGTCCCGGGTCACCGGCCGAGTGTAGGATGGGTTCGATGGCAGACGACCACGGCATGGCCGACGCGCACGGCGACGCCGCGCACGGAGACGAGCATGGCGACGACGGTCACGGTGGCGACGCGCACGACGAGGCGGAGGCGCTCGGACCGGTCGACGTGACGATGTGGGGCGCGGCGGTCCTGGGAATCGCCCTTGGGCTCGTCGTCTTCATCGCCTTCATGCAGGCGGTGCTCTAGGACAGCCCGACGATCTCCCCCTCGGGGTCGAGGTCGACGTTCTCGCCACCGGGCCTCGATGGCAGGCCCGGCATGGTCCGCATCTCGCCGGCGATGGGCGTGACGAATCCCGCCCCCGCGGAGAGCCGGACCTCGCGAATCGGAATGCGGAAGCCCGTCGGCCGGCCCTTGAGCGAGCCGTCGTGGCTCAGCGAGTACTGCGTCTTCGCCATGCAGATCGGGAGGTTGCCGAACCCGAGGGCCTCGTACTGCGCGAGCTGCTTCGCCGCGAGCGTCGTGAGCTCGACGCCCTCGCCGCCGTAGACCTTCGTGACGATCGTCTCGATCTTCTGGACGAGCGGCATGTTGTCGGGGTACAGCAGCTGGAAGTTCGGGGCGCCCTCGTCCGCGGCGGCCCAGACGGCCTCGGCGAGATCCGTGGCTCCGTCGCCGCCTTTCGCCCAGTGGTTCGCGACGACCACGTCGCGAGCGCCGGCGGCGAGCGACACCTCGCGGATTGCCTCGACCTCGGCGGGGGTGTCCGTCGGGAAGGCGTTGACGGCGACGACCGCAGGGACGTTGTAGAGCAGGACGTTCTCGATCTGCTTTGCGAGGTTCTGCGCCCCCGCCCGCACCGCGTCGACGTTCTCCTCCTGGAGCGCAGGGTCGAGTGGCTTCCCGGCGACGATCTTGCCCACCCCGCCGTGCATCTTCAGTGCCCGGACCGTGGCGACCACGACGGCCGCGTCCGGCCGCAGGCCCGACGCGCGGCACTTGATGTCGAAGAACTTCTCGGCGCCCATGTCCGCGCCGAATCCCGCCTCCGTGCAGACGATGTCGTTGGTCACGAGGGCGATCCGGTCCGCGAGGATGGAGTTGTTGCCGTGGGCGATGTTCCCGAATGGCCCGCAGTGCACGAAGGCCGGCCCGCCCTCGAGCGTCTGCAGGAGATTCGGCTTGATCGCATCCTTCAGGAGGACCGTCATCGCGCCGGCCACCTTGAGATCCTCCGCCGTGATCGCACGACCGTCCCGGGCCGTCGCGAAGACCATCCGGCCCAGCCGGGCACGAAGGTCCTGGAGGTCCGTCGCGAGCGCGAGAACCGCCATCACCTCCGACGCGACGGTGATCACGAACTCCGTCTCGCGCGGGTAGCCGTTCTCCTTCCCGCCGAGTCCGACGACGACCTTGCGCAGCGCGCGATCGCTGATGTCGAGAACCCGCGGCCAGAGGATGCTGAAGACGTCGATCCCGAGCGCGTTGCCGTGGTGGATGTGGTTGTCGAGGAAGGCGGCCCCGAGGTTGTGGGCGGCCCCGATCGCGTGCACGTCGCCGGTCAGGTGGAGGTTGAAGTCCTCCATCGGGATGACCTGGCTCCAGCCGCCGCCCGCCGCGCCACCCTTGATCCCGAAGACCGGGCCGAGGCTCGGCTGGCGGATGCAGACCGCGGCCTTCCTGCCGATCCTGTTGAGTCCCTGGCCGAGGCCCACGGTGGTCGTCGACTTGCCCTCGCCGAGTGGCGTCGGGCTGATGGCGGTGACGACGACGTACTTGCCGCGCGGCCGCTCAGCCTCGAGACGCTCGATGGCGGCGAGGGTGATCTTGGCCTTCGTGGAGCCATACGGCTCGATCTCGTCGTCGTGAAGCCCCAGGTCGTGGGCGACGTCGACGATCGGGCGAGGCTTGACCGAGCGGGCGATCTCGAGGTCGGACGCGGGTGTCGTCATCGTCGTCATGCGCGGCAGGTCCTCATGCGTCGCCTCAGTGAGCCGCTCACGCGCTCGTGCCTCCTCGGCCGGCGTGGTCGATTTTCGCCTGGTCCTGTCGCTGGGCCGCTCGCATCAGGTGGCTCAGCAGCACGGCGTTGGTGAGGGGCCCCACGCCGCCTGGCACCGGCGTGATCGCGGATGCCACGGACTCGGCCGATTCGAAGTCGACGTCCCCCACGATCCGGCCATCGACGACGTTGATGCCGACGTCGATCACGACCGCGCCGCTCTTGAGCATGTCACCCGTGACCAGGCCCGGAACGCCCGCCGCGACGACGACGAGATCGGCGTTCCTCACCTTGTCCGGCAGGTCGCGCGTCTTCGAGTGGCAGACCGTGACCGACGCGTCCTCCTTGGTCAGCATGAAGGCGAGCGGCATGCCGACGACCGGCGATCGGCCGATGACGACGGCGTCGGCGCCGCGGACGGTCGTGTTGGAGCGATGGATCATCTCCAGCGCCGCGTGGGCCGTGGCGGGGATGAAGCCCTCGTAGCCGAGGCGCAGCAGGCCCGCGTTGAGCGGGTGGATGCCGTCGATGTCCTTCAGCGGGTCGATGGCATCGACGACCGTCCTGAGGCGGACACCCTCGGGCAGCGGCATCTGGACGATGATCCCGTTGACCATGGGGTCATCGTTGAGGCGACGGATCGCGGCCGCGAGCTCGCGCTCCTGCTCCTGTGGCGTCTCTCCGGGCACGTCCACGAAGGAGCCCTCGACGCCGACCTGCGCGCACGCCTTGAGGATTCGCTCCAGGTAGACCATCGACGGCGCGCTCCGACCGCAGATCACGACCGCGAGACCCGGGGGATGACCGTGCTGGCGCGTGTACTCGGCGACCTCGCCCGAGACTCGATCGCGAATCTCGCTCGCGAACGGCGCGCCTTCGAGACGGCGCGCATGGCCCGGAGCGGCCTTGCCGCCGACCTCCGCCGCGACCTCCACGGTCAAGCGGCGACCTCCGGCATCGCATCGAGGGGTTCGCGCAGCTCGCCGCTGACGACGATGTCGTGGACGCGGTCCTTCAGCGACGCGATCTCCCCGAGGAGGAGCCGCACGCGCTTCTCCGCGGCCTGGGTCCACTCCGTTGAGCCGATCAGGGGCAGGTTCACGAGGACGTTCTCCGCCGCGCCCTTCCCGGCTGCGTCTGTCAGCAACGCGGCGACGCGCAGGTCGGATGAGGCGTTCATGTTGGAGCGGCCGGCGAGCGCCTCCGCAAGGACCAGCAGCTCCCGACAGCGCTCCACGCACCGCAGCGGCACCTCGGCCGCGACGAGCGCCGTGGCCTTGACCTGCTGGTCTCGGAACTCCTTGTCCGCGAAGGCATCCCGCGGGAGCTTGAGCGCAAAGGCGCACGCGGCGTAGGCAGTGGCGTCCTCGTCGGCGAGGTCCAGCAGGTCCCTCGCCAGCTTCTTCGCCGTCGGGATCGCCATCTCGTGCAGGGCCCCGTGGTCCGCATACTTCGGCCGGCCCTGGGAGAGCGTCGCGACCATCGCGACCAGCGAGGCCGCCAGCGACGCCGTCACCGCGGAGGCGCTGCCCCCGCCCGGAACGGGGTCCGAGGACGCGAGCTTCTCACCGAGCTCCGCGACCGTGAGGTCACGGAACGATCCGTCGCCGAGGGTTTCCACGCCGCCAGTATGGCAATCCGAAGGCCGCGCGGCACCGACGCGCAACCTCCGGATCACCGCTTGCCACCCGTCCGGGGCACCGAACGGGTGCGATCGCGCCCCTCGGCAGCGATGGTTCCGCGGGAGCTCAGGTGGCGGCCCGGAACTCCCGCGGGAATGTGGTTCCCGCCGAGGACGCCGTGGTCAGGCCGCCCTGGACTCCATCCCTTCGACAGTCCATCGCTTCGAGCGGTGGCGGTACGACAGCTGGAGGCGGGCACCGGCGGTCTCGACCTCGAAGAGGGTTCGCGGCCCCGTGACGATCGGGAAGGCGGCACTCTCGTCGCGGACGCCCACGATCTCCAGGACCGCGAGACGGCGGCCATCGAGCGTCACCTCGCGCGGCCGACCATCAAACCAGTCGGCTCGAACCCGGACCTCGACCGGCTCGACTCGGATCATCGCCATGTTCGCGGCTCCTTTCGGGGGCGCTATGCGAGCTCCGGTCACCGGGCACTGGTGCCGTGAACGCCTGTTCGATTTCGATGTCAGGCTAGATCGAACGGGTGTTCGATGTCAAGCCCTTCCTCACCGTCTACTGCATCCTCGGCCGCCGCTGTGTCAGGTTGTCTGTCACTGCCCTTCGGGCGCTTTCGACCGGTCCGTTCGACGTCCTCCGCGTGATCGCCCCGCCGCTCCACGGCCGTGCCGAAGTCACGCTCGAAGGGCGCCGGGATCCCGGTCCGGAGCAGCCGTGCCCGGGTGACGGCGCGCGTCCCGAAGCGCTCGCGAAGCTCGTCTGCCGCCTCGATCGCCCGGCGCCGCCGCGCATCCTCGACCTCGAACAGGCCGAGCTGTTCGCGCGCCCCGAACCCAGACGCCGCCACGCCCAAGAGGCGAATTCGCTTCCCGCGCATCTCCGGCCGTGCGAGCTCGACCGCCAGGCGCCAGATCGGCTCGGTCATGTCGGTCGGCTCGGGCAGGCCCCGCTGGCGAGTCAGCGTGTTGAACCCCGAATCCCGAACCTTGACGGTGATCGTGCCGGCCTTGAGGCCCGCGTGGCGCAGCCGCCCGGAGACGCCCTCGGCCATCGCGAGCAGGGTTCGCTCCAGGACCTCGGGATCGGACGTGTCCTCGTCGAACGTCGTCTCGTGGCTGACCGACTTCGCAGCGTCCGGATCGTCGACCGGATCGGGATCGATGCCGTGCGCCCGATCGACGAGCGACGCCCCGTGCTTCCCGAAGCGCCGCACGAGGGCCAATCGATCGAGCACCTGCAGGTCGCCGATCGTCACGACGCTGAAGTCGCGCAGCGCCGCCGCGGTCGAGGCCCCGACACCCCACAGCCGCGAGATCGGGAGGGGAGCGAGGAATCGCGCCTCCGTGCCCGGCTCGACCGCGACCAGCCCGTCGGGCTTGCGAAGGTCGCTCGCGATCTTCGCGACGAGCTTGGTCGATGCCACCCCGACCGACGCCGTCAGCTCGAGCTCGGCGCGGATCGCCTCCTTGATCCGCCGCCCGATCGCCTCGCCCTCGCCGAACAGCTGCCTCGATTCGGTGACGTCGAGGAACGCCTCGTCGATCGAGATCGGCTGCACGAGCGGCGTGAACCGCCGCAGGATGCCCATGACCTCGCGACTCGCCGCCTGGTAGGCCGCGCCGCGAACGGGCACGAACACACACGTCGGACAGAGCCGACGCGCCGTGACGATCGGCATCGCCGAGTGCACCCCGAACGTGCGTGCCTCGTACGACGCCGCGCTCACGACGCCGCGATCGTTCGAGCCGCCGCCCATCCCGACGACCACCGGCCTGCCGCGCAGCTCCGGGTTGTCGCGCTGCTCGACCGCGGCAAAGAATGCGTCGAGGTCGACATGGAGGATGGTCCGAGGCGCCGTTGGCACGGGCACATTGTTGCCCCGTCGCGTGCCGCCTCGAGTGGCACGGACACCGGTGCGCCCGCGCCAGCGCAGCCCCATCGCCAACCGGCCGACGAACTTTCCTGCCAAATTCCCGCCACCCGAGCGTTCGTCGCGAACGGCGGGGCTCCCTGAACGTGGCGCAAGCCGCAGGACAGGCTTCGTATTCCCGCTCAGGCATACCCGCGGTGACGAAGGCCCCCCACACGGGAATCTGTCAGGAAAGGCCCCGCTCGCCCGGCCGACTTCCCATGCGGCCCGCGGTGCGGCACCGCCTCGACTACCCCTTGGGCTCGACCACCACGGTGACCTCGGGAGTCAGGCCGCTGAAGACCTTGACCGCCACCTTGTACGTCCCGAGCGACTTGAGCGGCTCGTCGAGCTCGATCTTGTGCCGGTCCACGACGATCCCGCGTCGCGCCAGGGCCTCCGCGATCTCCTTGGACGTGATCGACCCGTAGAGCTTGCCGCCCTCGCCGACCTTGACGCCCATGGTGAGCGTGGTCGAGGCGATGCGCGTCGCCGCGATCTCGGCGTCGCCGCGCTCGCGAGTTCGCTTCTCCTCGCGCGACGCGATGTCGTGCTGCCAGGCGCGATAGGCGCCGCCGGCCGCCGGGACCGCGAGCTTGCGCGGGATCAGGAAGTTCGTGGCGAAGCCGTCGGCAACCGTCTTCATGTCCCCGGACTTGCCGAGCTTGTCGACGTCCTTCGTCAGGATGACCTTCACGTGGGTTCGTGCTCCTCCAGGTTCGGTGGGCTGCCGGTCAGGCGCGCTCGATCCAGCTTCGAAGTCGCGGCTGCAGGCCGGATTGGGCAACGGCGTCGGCCGCCGTGCGGACCGCGCCGGGGATGCGACCGACGGTGCGTCGGATCGGACCCGGGATGAACCGCCGCACGCGTGCGACATCCTCATCGTACGCGGCGCGCGGGATGCCGGCTTCCTCGAGCTTCTCCGCGAGGAGGTCCTCCTCGAGGCCCTCGAGGAACAGCTCGATCGCGAGGGCGACGACCACGAGGTCGTCGAGCTGGCCGAGGATCGGCACCTTGTCGGGCACGATGTCTCGACCGAGGGCGACGTAGCCCAGGGCGGCCCCCAGCATCGCCTTCTTCCCGACGGGCGTTCGACTGTCCGCGAGCAGGGACCACAGCATCCGCGCGTACAGCGGCGCGCGCGAGGCGAGGGGCATGAGCGCCGCGGCCGCGATCATGCGGCGCACGCCGGGGCTTCGACCTCGGCGGCCGCGCTTCTCGGTGGACGCTTCTTCGTTCGTCATCGGGACGGGGAGTCTAGCAAGCGATCGAGGATCGACCGCACTGCGCGCCCCAGAATCCGCCTTGACATCGAACACCCGTTCGGTATGATGCTCCCGTCCACTCCTCCCAGGGGAGCCCCGAGTGACGCGACACGACGCAGACCGGAAGCTGAAGATCCTCCACCACATCGCGGCGACGCTGCGCGCGCGGGGCTACCCGCCGTCCGTGCGGGAGATCGCGGGCGCGGTGGGTCTCAGCTCCACGTCGGCAGTCCACCATCACCTCCAGATGCTGGAGCGCGAGGGCTACCTGGAGCGCGGTGCCGCGCAGTCGCGCGCGATCCGCCTCACCCCAACGGCAGCTCTGCAGCTCGGCCTGACGCACGAGCTCGTGCCGCAGTCGGGCACCTCGGATTCCTACGTGCTCCCGATCGTCGGGGAGATCGCGGCCGGCGGCCCGATCGAGGCGTACCAGGACGCCTCGGAAACGATGGCCGTCCCGGACCTGCTTGCACCATCGGGGGACGCGTATGTCCTCCGCGTGCGAGGCGATTCGATGATCGAGGAGCACATCGCCGACGGGGACTTCGTGCTGATCCGCCCGCAGACGACGGCCCGCAACGGCGACATCGTCGTGGCCCAGGTCGAGGAGAACGCGGTCACCCTGAAGCGCTTCTTCAAGGAGAAGGACCGCGTCCGCCTGCAGCCAGCGAACCCCAACTACTCGCCCCAGTTCTACGACGACGTGCGTATCCAGGGGAAGCTGATCGGCGTCATCCGCAAGCTGGACTGACCTTCGTCCCGACATCCGCGACGGCGGCGTTTCGCGAACCAAGCGCTCGGGTCCGCTATCCACAACGTCCACATCGCCGCGGGAATTCGTGGACAGCATTGGTGGATGAGTCCCTATCGAACCGCCGGCACCGCCCGTGACACTAGACCTGTCACAACCGACCCCCACCCTGAAGGTGCCCGTGATCGAACGCCTGCCGCCGCACAGCCTCGAAGCCGAGCAATCGGTGCTCGGCGCGATCCTGATCGACCGAGAAACGATCATCGAGATCGCGGAGTTCCTGCAGCCGGTGGACTTCTACCGTCAGGCCCACGGGACCGTCTACAAGGCGATGCTGGAGCTGTTCGAGCGGCGCGAGCCGGTCGATCTCGTGACCGTGGCGGAGACGCTCGAGCGCAGCGAGGACCTCGAGCAGATCGGCGGACGGGCGTACCTCTCGCAGCTCTCAAACCAGACCCCGACCGCCGTTCACGCAGTCCAGTACGCGCGGATCGTCGAGCGCAAGGCGGTCCTGCGGAACCTCATCGGCGCCGCCGGCAAGATCGCCGGCATCGGCTACGAGGACCCGGCGGAGATCCAGGAGGCGATCGACCGCGCGGAGTCGGAGCTGTTCCAGGTCTCGAACCGCCGCATCACCGCGGGCTTCTCGCAGCTCAAGGAGCTCCTCCACGCCGCATACGACAGGCTGGACTACCTCCACGCCCACCGCGGCGAGCTCAGCGGCATCTCCTCGGGCTTCCTGGACCTGGACCAGCTGACGACCGGCTTCCAGCGCAGCGACCTGATCGTCGTCGCCGCCCGCCCGTCCGTCGGCAAGACGAGCTTCGCGTTGAACATCGCGGAGCACGCCGCGGTGCGCGAGCACAAGACCGTCGGCGTGTTCAGCCTGGAGATGAGCAAAGAGCAGCTGGTGCTGCGCCTCCTCTCGAGCGTCGCCAACATCGATTCGAAGCGCCTCCGCTCCGGCTTCCTGGAGGAGCTGGACTTCACCCGGATCGCGCCGGCGATGAACGACCTTTCGGAGGCCTCGCTCTACATCGACGACACGCCGAACATCACCTCGATGGAGCTTCGGACGAAGGCCCGCCGGCTCCAGGCGGAGTCCGGGCTGGACCTCGTGATCGTCGACTACCTCCAGCTGATGCAGGCGTCGACCTCGAACCGCGACGCGAACCGCGTCCAGGAGGTCAGTGAGATCTCGCGCGGGCTCAAGGCGCTCGCCCGCGAGCTGTCCGTCCCCGTCATCGCGCTCTCGCAGCTCTCCCGTCAGCCGGAGATGCGGGAGTCGAAGGAGCCGCGCCTCTCGGACCTGCGCGAGTCAGGCGCCATCGAGCAGGACGCGGACCTCGTGGTGTTCCTCTATCGCGAGAAGGAGCGCGCGGCCGAGGACTCGGACGTCGACGGCGAGGTCATCAACTGCAAGCTCGCGAAGCATCGAAACGGCCCGACGGGCGACATCCAGCTGTGGTTCCGGAAGTCCCAGACCCGCTTCCAGAGCTACGCCGGCCAGCGCTATGCCGAAGCGGTCTGACGCTCAGTCGCCGGCGGCATCAGGGCTCTCTGCGCAAGGCGAACGGCGAGCAGCTGAGCGAGCGCACGCCCCGTGCGTGAGCGAAGTGCGCAGTCGGGCAATGCCGCGATGAACGGCGATCAGGACGCAGGCGCGACGGCCGGCTCGATCTGGCCTGCGCGCACCTTGTCGAAGCACGTCGAGCAGTAGACGGGGCGGTCGGTCCGCGGAGCGAAGGGCACCATGGCCTGGTTGCCGCAGGCGTTGCACACCGCCGCGTGGTACTCGCGGGGGCCGCCCATGCGGACGCGCTTGGCGTTCGCGCGACAGCTGGGGCACCGCTGGGGGACGTTCTGCAGTCCCTTTTCGGCAAAGAACCGCTGCTCGCCACCCGAGAAGATGAACGAGTCACCGCAGTCGCGGCACGTGAGCGTCCGGTCCTCGTACACCGCGTTGATCCTCCGCTGAGGCTCGCAAGGCCGAGTTCCGCTCCCCGTCCGGAACCACTGGCGGGCAGAATACGGGCCCCGTCAAGCCGACCGGAGCCCGCACCGCGACGACCGCGCGCCAATCGTTGCGATCCAGCACCGCGAAACCCGCCCGGCATCGCCGACGGAACCGATGGCCCAACGCCGCCGTCTCGCGACCCATGACCAACATGCTCCCGGGGCTCGACTCCCCGCGCCCGTCGGCCTCGCGCCGCCCGACTCGCGCGCTGCCGGCGACCGCCGGCGCACTGCTCATCGCCACGCTCGCGGCCTGTTCCGCCGCCGCAACGCCTTCGGCGACCCCCGGCGCGACATCCGGCCCGACCACCGGCCCCTCGCCGTCGCCCACCGCGCGAACCGGCCTTGAGCATCCAACCGGCGCCCAGGACGTCGTCCTGCGGTTCGAGGAAAGCGGCGGCTTCGTCCCGATCGAGTACAACGCCACGTACGCCCCGAGCTTCACGCTCTACGGCGACGGCACCCTCGTCTTCAAGGACCCCTACGCCCCAGCCCCTGAGACGAACGACAACGTCGTCCATGCCGTCCCGTTCATGGTCGCGAAGCTCGATGAGGCGTCCATCCAGGCGCTGCTGGAGGAGGCCCTCGGCGCCGGCGGCCTGGCGATCGCGCAGGGCCCCTACACGTGCAACTGCGCGGACATCCCGACGTCTACCTTCAGCATCGCCATCGGCGGCAAGACCAAGCAGGTCAGCGTGATGGGCATGTCGCCCGACGTCCACGATCAGGACAAGCAGATCGTCGCGGCGCTCGCCGCGTTCGCCGAGAAGCTCCGGACCTTCGCCGACGTCCTCGGCAACGAACAGCCGTACCTTCCCGCCGGCTACCGCGGAATCCTCATCGAGGTGGAGCAGCCTGCCGGCCCGGTGGTGGCCTGGCCCTGGCCGGACCTGACTCCCGCGGATTTCACGAGCGGCGAGAACGAGTTCTTCAAGACCCGAGACATGACGCCGGCCGAGGTCGAGTCGCTCGGTATCAAGGACGTCACCGGCGGCGTGATCGGCGTCTCGGTCGGCGCCGAGGGCAAGGTCTACACCTTCTCCCTTCGACCCCTCCTGCCGGACGAGATCAAGTAGCCCGAGATCGACCGCCCGCGGCGGGCCACTAGACTCGCCCGATCGAACGATCGAGAGTCGAAGGAGGTCCACCGTGGGCGTGATCATCGTTCGCGAGATGGTCGGGACGAGCCCGAAGTCCTGGAGCGATGCGGCCCGCCAGGCCGTCGCCACCGCCGCGCGCACGGTGCGCAACATCAAGACGGTCGAGGTCGTGAAGTCGACGGCGGTCGTCGAGGACGGCGAGATCGTCGAGTACCGGGTCGATCTCAAGATCGGCTTCGAGTACGAGGGCTGATTTTCCCCAACCTTCGCTCGTATGGGCCGATCTATCCACAGCTCATCCACGGTCGATTGATCGAGTGATGAGTGAGCATCGCCACCATCCCGGCGATGCCCAGCCGACCTTCGGTCGCCGTCCGCAAGCGCCTGTCCGACGACGAGGCAGGCAGCGTTGACACGCGCGACGACCGCTCCCTATCGTTCCCGCCGCCCGATCGGCCCATCGGGCACGGGCACGCGGCGGAGCCATCCGCCGGGTCGACCGCGCGAAGCCGGGCCTCCGACGCACGTTCGCGGAGACGTCGACCTCGGCTGATCGTCGAGGGCGGTACCCCCGCCGTGACGGCCAGCCTCGCATCCACCGGAGGGCCTCTCGGCCTGATGCCCGAGTTCCCTGTCCAGGTAAGCAAGGTCCAGCCTCCGCCGCTGCGCGACGAGACGCTCGCGCGCGATCGGCTGCTCGATTGGCTGTCCGTCAAGATCCATCGCCGCGTGGTGCTGCTCACCGCCGAGGCCGGCTACGGCAAGACCACCCTCCTCGCGGACTTCACGCGCCGCACCCGCCTCCGCGTCCTCTGGTTCCGCCTGGACCGCGGCGACCGCGACTGGACCAGCTTCATCGCCCACCTCGTGGCAGCTCTG